>CABKMA010000036.1 GCA_902373375.1 uncultured Atopobium sp. | reverse complement strand
TTTCCAAGGAGCGTAAGGATTACGACTTCTTCCCACTGACTGTTGATTTTATTGAAAAAATGTACGCAGTTGGTCGTGTTCCTGGTGGATATCTCAAGCGCGAGGCTCGTCCATCCGAGAAGGCAACGCTTACTGCTCGTATGATTGACCGTCCTCTGCGCCCTTCTTTCCCAGAAGGTTTCCGCAATGAGGTTCAGATTGTTGCAACTTCTCTTGTTGCTGATCAGGTAAACGCTGTTGATACCATCTCTGTCATGGGAGCATCTGCTGCTCTGGCTGTTGGTGGCGTTCCTTTTGAGGGACCACTTGCGTGCGTTCGTATTGGCCGCAACGCTGATACCGGTGAGTTCCTGGTTAACCCAACTTATGAAGAGCGCGATCACTCTGATCTTGACCTTGAGCTTGGCGGTTCTTCCACCTTTATTTCCATGCTTGAGGCCGGTGCAGATGAGATTTCCGAAGAGGACATGCTCTCTGCTATGGCATTTGGTCAAGAGGCAATTGCAGCATTTTGCGAGGAGCAGAAGAAGTTTATTGCTAAGTGGGAAGAGGTTAACGGCCCTATTGTCAAGCGTGAGTACATCCTTGACGAGCCAATCGCTGAGGTCCACGACCGTATCTTTGCTTACTATGACCAGATGAGCGCTGCTCTTAAGGATGCTGATAAGCAGTCCCGTATGCAGAAGGTTGCTGATTTGATGGACGAGATTAAGGCTCAGTTCACCGAGGAGGAGCAGGAGCTTTGGAGCCGCGCTATTGCCGTTGAGCTTAAGGGTCTTGAGAAGCACGCTATGCGCGTTATGGTTGTTGAGACCGGCGAGCGTGTTGACGGTCGTGTGTCTAACGAGATTCGTCCAATTATGGTTAAGCCTGATTACCTGCCACTTGTTCACGGTTCTGGTCTATTCCAGCGTGGTCAGACTCAGGTTCTTTCCATTTGTACGCTTGGCATGCTTAACGAGTGGCAGCGTCTTGACACCATTGAGCCAATGGATGGCAAGCGCTACATTCACCACTACAACTTCCCACCATTCTGCACCGGTGAGACTGGCCGTATGGGTAGCCCAAAGCGCCGTGAGATTGGTCACGGAGCTCTTGCAGAGCGCGCACTTCTGCCTGTCATTCCTTCTGAGGAAGAGTTCCCTTACACTATTCGCGTTGTTTCTGAGGTAATGGAGTCCAATGGTTCTTCTTCCATGGCTTCTACCTGCGGTTCTACGCTTTCCCTTATGGATGCAGGTGTCCCTCTGAAGCGTCCTGTTTCTGGTGTTGCAATGGGTCTTATCCAGGAGAACGACAAGACTGTTGTTCTTACCGATATCCAGGGCCTTGAGGACTTCCTCGGCGACATGGACTTTAAGGTCTGTGGTACCACCAAGGGTATTACCGCAATGCAGATGGACAACAAGGCAACAGGCCTTACTCCAGAGATTTTGCGCAGCGCACTTCTCCAGGCTCAAGAGGGCCGTATGTTCATCTTGAACAAGATGCTCGAGCAGATTCCTGCACCTCGTACTGAGACCAAAGAGACTGCTCCACAGATCATCTCGCTTTCCATTCCAACCGATAAGATTCGCGACGTCATTGGCTCTGGTGGCAAGGTTATTCGCGGAATCCAGGAGGATACGGGCGCAACCGTTGACATCCAGGAGGACGGTACCGTCTTTATCGCTGGTACCAACGGTTCTGCTGAGGCTGCTGCAGAGCGCATCAAGGCTATCGTCAAGGTTCCAGAGGTAGGCGAGGAGTACACAGGACGCGTAGTTGGTCTTCAGCCATTTGGCGCCTTTGTTGAGCTTCTTCCTGGCAAGGACGGTCTGCTTCATATTTCTCGCGTTGCACAGGGACGTGTCGAGAAGGTCGAGGATGTCCTGGCTGTTGGTGACGAGGTTAAGGTCAAGGTCCTTGAGGTAGACGAGAAGGGCAAGATTTCTCTTGACCGTCTTGATAAGCCAGAGGCACCACAGGGCGCACCAAAGAAAGACCATGAGGAGCGTCGTCCACGTCGTCAAAACGACAACGGTAACTCTGAGCGTAGACAGCCACGTCGCCATCACGACGCATAAGATACGCTTAAACTCAAAGGGTTTCTCGCCGCGCGAGACCTTACACATGAGATAGTAGAGAGGGCTTCGATGTATGTCGGAGCTCTCTTGTTATTCTGTTGAGATTTTGATTCTTTTGGAATATATAGCGTAATACGTGCTGATTTTTTATATAATTAAACAACATGTAGATTTTGCAAAAAGTCTTGAAGACGGCCCTTTGGGTAGCGTCTGTTATAGAAAGTTTTTGAAAGGAAAGTTTTTTAATGCCTAAGAAAGACCCAGCTCTTAAAGTTATTCCTATGGGTGGACTTGATGGCATTGGCAAGAACATGACCGTTTTTGAATACGGTAATGATATGGTGCTTGTTGATGCTGGTTTGATGTTCCCTGATGACGAACAGCCTGGTATTGACCTAGTTTTACCAGACTACACCTATGTACTAGAAAATGAAGATAAGCTTCGTGGTATTTTGATTACTCACGGTCATGAAGACCACATTGGTGCTCTTCCGTACCTGCTTATGGACTTAACTCGTAAGGTGCCAATTTATTCCAGTAAGCTTTCACTTGGCTTTATTGAAGGCAAGCTGGCTGAGCACAAGATTGTAGGCACCAAACTTCGTGAGGTTGCTGATGGCTCTAAGGTCCAGCTCGGCGCCTTTGACATCACGTTCTTCTCGATGACCCACTCTATTCCTGCAGCCTTTGGCATTCACATGAAGACTCCTGCAGGAACGCTTATTCACTCCGGAGACTTTAAGCTTGATCAGACTCCTATTGATGGCGTACGTCCAAATTATGCTGCTATCACCAAGTTTGGTTCTGAGGGTCTTGACCTGCTGCTATCTGACTCCACAAACGCCAATCGCCCCGGTATGACTCCATCTGAGGCATCTGTTGGCGCAGCACTTCGCCACATCATTAAAAATGCAACCGGTCGCGTCTTTGTTGCCTCGTTCTCAAGCCACATTCACCGCCTTCAACAGGTGTGCGATGCTTCTGTTGCAGTAAAGCGTAAGGTTGTTGTTACCGGCCGCTCCATGATTACCAACACTAAGGTTGCTCGTGAGCTTGGCTATCTCAACATTGCAGATAAAGACATTATTGATGCCTACGACGTTGATAAACTTGCAGATGATCGCATTGTAGTGCTGTGTACGGGTTCTCAGGGAGAGCCTCTGAGCGCTTTGGCACGCATGGCAAATGGAGAGCACAAGTCGCTTTCCATCCGTCCTCAGGACACCGTAATTATCTCTGCAACACCTGTTCCAGGTAACGAGAAGAGCGTTCAGTCCATCATCAACGCACTCTCTAAGATTGGTTGCGAGATTTACGATAAATCAAAGGCACTTGTCCACGTTTCCGGACATGGTAGCCAAGAAGAGCTTAAGCTTATGCTTGGTATGGCTCGTCCAAAGAACTTTATGCCTGTCCATGGTGAGGCTGTTCACCTGCGCGCTCATGCAGATCTTGCCCAGCAAATGGGCGTTCCTGCTAACCGTATTTTTATTTTGGATAATGGCGACACGCTTGAGATGAGAAACGGTAAGGTTACTCGTGGTAAGACGGTTGAGTCTGGCGTAGTGTACGTAGATGGCCTTTCTGTCACCGATGCTAACCCTGTTGTTCTTCGTGACCGTCAGCGCCTTTCTCAAGATGGTATTGTCACAGCTGTGGTAACCCTTGTTGGTCGTAACCTCAAACCTGGTGTTGTTGAGATTTCTGGCCGTGGTGTGTCATTTGCTGATGATGATGAGCTTATGAATGACGCGCAGAATCTTGTAAGAAATTCAATTGAAAAGGCCTCTAAGTCCGAAGGCGCAAATATCGAAGCCATGAGAAAGAGCGTGCGTAACGCCCTTTCTAACTTCCTTTGGAGCAAAACTCGTACTCGACCAATGGTTATTCCGGTCATTATGGAGGTATAAGCCCAATGCCCTCTAAACGCACCTCAAATGCAGCAAAACGAAATTCTAGAAACGCCGCTTCTGCCCAGGCAGTAGGCTTGAGCCCGCTGCAGAACGACATCATTGGTGTTGTTCTTGCAGTGGTTGCTATCGCCATGTTTTTGTCCATTATTGTCCCTTCTAACGCTGTTATTACCAGCGCAATGGGTCATGGGCTCAAGCTCTGTTTTGGTACGGGAGCACTACTTTTTCCCATTGCAGTATTTGTCTTTGCTATGACCTTCTTTATGCGTGATGATCAGGGAATCTCTACGCGTATTGCCATTGGTCTAACGCTGGATGTTCTTGCTGCCCTTGCTCTTATTTCACTTAACTTCCCAGGTGCCGAGGCTGCTCCAGATATGCTTTTAGGCACAAAAGTCTTAGAGGCTGCTGGTGGTTATGTAGGTGGCGGTATTGCTTGGGTTTTGCTGCGCTTTGTTGGTCGCGTGGTGGGCAATGTTCTTTTAGTTGGCTTTATTATTGCCGGCGTTGTTATTTGTGGCTTCTCAATCTCTGACATGGTTGAGCGCGTAAGCTTTCGCTTGGATGAGGTGCGCGAAAATCATCGTTACCGTAAAGAAGAGCAAGCTCTTGCAAAAGAAGAGGCTCTCTACGCAGCAAATGCTCCACTACCTGCAAAGAAGCAGGGTAGACGTGGTTCTAACAACCAGTCTTCTCTCTTTGACGAGACTGGTGAAGGGGAGACCACGTATCTAGGCAATCGCAAGACTTCCGTTATTAAGCGTGATGCCCGTTTTTACGAGGAAGAAGAGGCACAAGAGGATGCAGGAGATGCTCCTACTACGCTCATTGATAAAGCTAAAAATAAGCTGCGTTCTAAGAAGAATGACCAGCCAGATGATGCAGTTGTCGAGAAAAACGATGTTGCTGTAGCTGAGGTTGCTCCTACAACAAAACAAGCTAAACCTAAGAGCAAAGCTAAAACGACACCCGATTTTCTCGCCACACCGGACCAGCTCAAGAGGCCAGGCGACGATGATGAATCGTATGAGCTGCCACCATTTACCATTCTGAAGACAAACAAGAACTCGGCCACTTCTGCCGTTAGCGATGATGAGCTTGAGGCTACTGCTCAGAGGCTCCAGGCTACGCTTGAGGAGTTTGGTCTTTCCAGTCAGGTAGTCGGTTGGACTGCAGGTCCTTCTGTTACCACGTTTAAGATTTCGATGGGTGAGGGCGAGCGCGTCAACAAGATTACTAATCTTGAGGACGATATTGCGCTTTCTCTTGCCGCAAAGTCTGTTCGTATTTTTGCACCAATCCCTGGAACTTCTCTGGTTGGTATTGAGATTCCAAACGAGAAAGCCCAGGCAGTCAACTTGGCTGATGTTCTTCCGTTTGCTAAGGGTGGACCTCTAGAGTGCGCCTTTGGTCGCGATTCTGAGGGCAAGCCAATTGTTGTTGATCTTGCCAGCCTTCCTCACTTGCTGGTAGCAGGTACTACTGGTTCTGGTAAGTCTGTCTTGCTCAACGCCATTGTTATGTCTATGCTCATGCGCGCAACTCCTGAGCAAGTCCGTCTTATTATGGTTGACCCAAAGCGCGTCGAGTTTACGGGCTACGCCGGCCTTCCTCACCTGTATGTTCCAGTAGTTACTGAACCAAGGCAAGCAGCAAGTGCCCTTCAGTGGGGCGTCACCGAGATGGAGCGCCGCCTAAAGGTATTTGAGCACTATAAGGTTCGCGATATTAAGACGTACAACAGAAATGTTGATGGCGATAAGTACGCTGACATGGAGAATCCTCCAAAGCACATGCCGTACTTTGTTATTGTTATCGACGAGCTTGCTGACCTTATGATGGTTGCTGGCAAAGACGTTGAGTCTTCCATTGTTCGTATTGCTCAGCTTGGTCGTGCTGCAGGTATTCACCTGATTGTTGCAACACAGCGTCCTTCCGCTGACGTTGTAACCGGTCTGATCCGCGCAAACATTGATAACCGTGTTGCACTCTCAGTTGATAATTCTTTGAACTCTCGCATTATTCTGGACCAAAAGGGTGCTGAGCAGCTGCTAGGTAAAGGTGATATGCTGGTTAAGCTTCGTGGTAAGAAGCCTAACCGCGCACAGGGTTGTTGGGTCTCTGACGAGGAAATCGAGGAAACCGTTAAGTACATTCGTACTCAACGTGTGGCAGAATATCACGATAATATTTTGACCGTTGCAACTCCAACACAGGCCGATGGCGTTGGGGGAGTTGGTGGTGTGGCACAGGCAGACGATCCGCTGATTTGGGAAGCTGCTCGCATCATTGTGGATTCTCAGTTAGGTTCAACATCTAGTTTGCAAAGAGCACTCTCTGTTGGGTATGCTCGTGCTGGTAGAATTATGGATATGCTTGAGGCAAAAGGTGTTGTTGGCCCAGCTAACGGATCAAAACCTCGAGAAGTTCTTATTGATAAAGAAGCTCTTGAAGAACTCAAAGTTCAAGACGCAGCCTATAGGGAGGTAGAGTAAGCATGCCACGCCCTCGTTTTAGTGAGATGCTCGTTGAGCGTAGACGTCAGCTTGGTCTTTCTATTACTCAAGCATCAAAGATTCTCCGCCTTAAAGAGCAGGCACTTATTGCTTTTGAGGAAGGCGATTTTAAAAATATGCCTCAGAGTGGTTACGCTCAGGGAATGCTTTCTTCATACGCTCGTTACCTAGGGCTTAATCCGCGTGAGATTGTAGACCTCTTCCAAGAAGAGAGTTATGAATTTGAAAACGGTACCTATTCTCATGAGTTGCGCCGTCGTACGCGCGACACTCAGTCTGGCCGAGGTATGGCTGGCTATGACGTGGTAAACGAGTCCGATAGCAGACCAAAGGCATACGTACAGTATCACGGTCTTCTCCCTACATCGGGAGGTCCAGCAGGCGACATGGGCGCATTTGCAACCACATCTGGTGTTCGCTCAAGGCAGACTGGTGTACCTTTGGGAGCCCAGGCTTCTGAAGAAGATGCGGGCGGCTATTCATATTCTCGCTACGCTACAGGTCATGCTTATAATGCTGGTATTGAAGAAGCTTCTCGTCAGAAAACCATGGCAAGTCGTACGCGCGGTGGTGTTCAGCGCAGGCGCGTTGGTATTGCAGGCGTTAGTATTCCAGCTTACAAAGACGATGTAACGAGAAGAACTGTTGCTCCAAGCGATTACACCGATGATCTTCGTTATGACAATGTCACTGCCCCTTATGAGCGTGCATCAACTATTTCTGGTCGTCGTGGTTCAAGAAATATAGCTCAGGTAGATAGACCCAATGTTCGTCGTCGCCAGCCATCTGGAGCTGCTGCTCAGCAACGTCGCGCTCCTCAAAGACCAGGCGTTATGGGAGCGCTTCAGAATTACTTCTCTGACACAAGACGTACCATTGCCACTGTGTTTGCTCTTGTCGTGGTGATTATTACTGCTGTGTTGCTGTTTAGTGTTCGTTCTTGCATGTCAGCCCGAACAACACCTACTGCAACAAAAACAGTAAGTGTTAATAATTCAACAACTGATTCTTCAAAGAATTCCACAACCACAAATAGTAATACGGATACTTCTAAGAAGGATTCTACCGACGCTTCTAAGAGCGCTACAACAACAGACCAAAAGAAAGACGAGGCTCCTAAGCAGACTACCGTAGTAGTTACTGTTGCAGATGGTCAAACCAGTTGGGTTGAAATTACTGTTGACGGTAAAAGTGTTGAGGCTGATGCAATTACTGGTCCATGGTCTCAGACGTATACCGTCACTGATTCCATGAGCGTTCTTGCAGGTACTCCTGGTGCAGTTTCTGTTACCGTTAATGGCACAGCTAAGCCATTTGACGCAAATGCTTCTGGTATTGGTACCTTAACTATTCAGGGTACAAAGCCAGCTGATGGTAATGGAACAAATGCTTCTGGAACTCAAACAAACAGCACATCAACAAGTACTACCGGTGGAACTTCTGGCACAACTAACAACCAGAATTCCAACAGCAATACAAGCAACTAAATGCCATAGGGCAAGAGGGTCTTCTCGCCCAGGTAATACGGAGGGGAAATGGCTAAAGAATCAAGCTTTGACGTTGTGTCTGAAGTAGACATGATGGAAGTTGATAATGCATTTCAGCAGGCAGCTCGTGAGCTAACTCAGCGCTATGATCTTAAGGATTCTGGCGCAACTCTTGTGCTTTCTAAAAAAGAAGGCAAGTTTACTATTGAGGCTCCTGCAGATTTTGTTGCATCTCAGGTCAGGGATGTTCTTGGAACTAAGCTGGTAAAGCGCGGAATTGACCTCACTGCCATTCGTTGGGGAGACCCAATTCCTGCGGCAGGTTCTACGGTACGTCAGATTGGCTCTATTGTTTCTGGTATTGACCAAGAGACAGCCAAGAAGATTGCTAAAGATATTCGTGATATGAAAGTTAAGGCTAAGGCAACCGTTGAGGGCGATAAGCTGCGTGTTTCTAGCGCTTCTCGTGATGTTCTTCAGTCTGTGATTGCAAGCCTTAAGGAGAAAGACTATGGCCAGCCCCTCCAGTTCAACAACTATCGATAGGGGCTTCAACGTCCTGTACATCACGCTAGGATGCGCTAAAAATGAGGTTGATACAGACCGCATGCGTGCGCGTCTTTTAGCTTTAGGTTTTGGTGAAGTAGCAGATCCTGAGTCAGCAGATGTTGCAATTATCAACACTTGTTCGTTTTTGTCTTCTGCAACAGAGGAGTCTATTGAGACTACGCTTGAGATAGCTGAAGGCGCTTCCGAGGGCGTACGCAAGCTGCCCATTATTATGTGTGGCTGCGTTCCTTCTAGGTATGGCGCAGAGCTTAACGAGCAACTTCCCGAGGTTGCAGCCTTTGTTCCTGCAGATCAAGAGGATGGCATTGTGAGCGTTGTTGCAGACGTCTTGGATATCCCTGTGCCTACTCAGTCCATTGTTGCTGCACACGGCATGCTGCGCACCATTGATGGCGCCAGTGCATTTGTAAAGATTTCTGAGGGCTGCGACAGATTCTGTGCTTTCTGCGCCATTCCATACATTCGTGGTCACTATCACTCAAGGCCCGTTGAAGAGATACTTCAAGAGGTAAAAGAACTTATGGAAGGTGGTGTTCGTGAGGTCATTTTGATTGGCCAGGACACCGGCATCTGGGGCTCGGATATGCCTGATACCGTAGACGGTCAGACTCCAACACTTGCCAAGCTTATGCAGCAGGTAGCTGAGGTGGTTCGCCCCTATAAGGGCTGGATTCGCGTTTTGTATCTGCAACCAGAAGGTATGACTGATGAGCTCATCAGCACCATTAGGGATACTCCTGAGGTTTTACCTTACATTGACATTCCAATTCAGCACTGCAACGAGCGTATTCTTAAGCGTATGGGCCGTTCTGGTTCTACGCAAGAGCTTCGTGAGCTCTTTGATCGCCTTAGAACAGAGATTCCTGGCATGGTTTTGCGTACTACCGGTATGTGCGGCTTCCCAGGCGAGACTGATGATGAATCAGACGAGCTCTATGACTTTATCCAGGAGCAGGAATTTGATTACACGTCTGTCTTTACCTATTCGCCAGAAGAAGGAACTCTTGGTGCAAAGATGTCTGATCAGGTTCCAGATGAGGTAAAGATTGAGCGAACTCAGCGTCTACTTGACCTGGTCGAGCAGCTTGGCTTTGCTGCAACAGCACGTCACGTTGGTGAGCGCTGTGAGGTCATCATTGATGGAATTGAAGAATCTGACGAGGGCACTGAACTTATCGGCCATACGTGGTTCCAGGCTCCAGACTGCGATGGTGCTGTACATATTGCAGAAGGAGAAGCTGCAGTTGGAGACATTGTCGTTTGCGACCTGGTTGATTCCTTCTGCTATGAAATGATTGGCGAGATTGTAGACACTACAGACACACCGTCTGGCGAGAAAACCGTTTAGTTGGGGATACATCATGTCATCAAAGACAATTTGGACACCTGCAAATATTGTTACTTGTGCTCGAGTAGTTCTGGTGCCTTTTTGGCTTCTCCTCGCACAGCTTTTAGGTGTATCTCTTGCTGATTCTTTGACTACATCAGGTTTTAAGCTTGGAGCTTTTATTGTCTTTCTTGGCTACGTTGTCATTTCTTTGACTGATAAGCTTGACGGTTATCTTGCACGCAGCAGAAACGAGGTTACTACCTTTGGTAAGTTCTTAGATCCAATTGCCGATAAACTCGCTGTTGTTGTGGCTCTTTTTGTGCTTCTCGAGTGGCATATGGTTTCTCCATGGGTGCTCTTAGTGATTGTTGCACGAGAGTTTTTGGTATCGGGCCTTAGGATGGTTGTTGCTTCAAAAGGAGTTGTTATTGCAGCCTCTGATTTGGGCAAATGGAAAACTGCAACAACTATGGTTGCTATTTGTGGACTACTTTTCTTGCCTAGCATCCCTGGCGGAATGATTCAGGATGTTTTGTTCTTTATCTTCAACGTATCTATGTGGGTTGCAGTAGTTCTTACGGCTTGGTCAGGAATTGACTACTTTGTAAAGTCTTGGCAATACATTGCTGAAGTTTAACAAGATGGCGTCTCTTCGAGGCGCCACATTTATATAAGATAAGGGCATGTACAGGTCAAACGGTCTTTTGCTGAATGAAAAGATGTGATTTAAATGTTTTCATCTAAAGTTCTTTCAGAAGCTCAACAAGTTGTTTCAGAGGCTCTTGCAGCTGGTCTCACTGTAGCTTCTGCTGAGTCTTGTACGGGAGGACTTGTTGCAGGAGCTCTTACGGCCATATCTGGATCATCAAGTGTGCTTAAAGGCTCTGTTGTGAGCTATACCATTGAGATCAAGCAAAAAGTACTTGGCGTTTCAAAAGATTTATTTGAGGAACCATCTCTTGGTGCTGTTTCTGAGCCCTGCGCAGCTCAAATGGCTTCGGGCGTTAGAGACGTTATTGGATCTGATATTGCAGTTTCCGTTACAGGAATAGCTGGTCCGACAGGGGAAGAGCCTGGCAAACCAGTTGGAACGGTTTGGTTTGGTATTATTAGCAAAAACTTTACCCATACGGTCTGTAAACATTTTTCTGGTAATAGAGAACAAGTACGAGAAGCTGCTGTTTTGCAGGCATTGCAATTAATTCATGAAGCAATTGTGAAGGCTTAAAATTCTATGTTAATAGGGAAGCTCAAAATAGTTTTTTTGAGCTTCTTGTTTTTTCCGACTATGCAGGACTTATACAGTCGAATTTGTAATTAAGAAGAATTTTCCCCTCAAGAGCAGAAAAATAAAGGTAAGGGTTAAGACAAAATCCCTCTATAGAGTATATGTTTGACGTTGACATAGAACGTCTGTTCTTATATTATTTTTAGTAACAGAAAGAGCAAGGAGTATCCATGGCTAAAAAGTCAGTTTCAAAAGAGATTAAAGCTCGTACTACTGGTGATGAAAGAGATGAGGTTATCTCTTCAACTACTGCAGAGATTGAGAAGAAATTTGGTGCAGGCGCTATTATGCGCTTAGGCGAGGGTGGTCCTGCCTTTGATATTCAGGCTATTCCAACTGGCTCACTTGCTCTTGATGCAGCGCTAGGTATTGGTGGTGTTCCTCGCGGTCGTATTGTAGAGATTTATGGTCCAGAGTCTTCTGGTAAGACAACACTTTCACTAGAAATTCTTGCTGAAGCTCAGGCGCTAGGTGGCGTTGTTGCCTTCATTGATGCTGAGCATGCACTAGACCCAGGTTATGCGGCTCGTATTGGCGTTGATATCGATGACGTTTTAATTTCTCAGCCAGATACTGGTGAGCAGGCTCTTGAGATTTGTGACATGCTTGTTCGCTCAGGCGCCATTGATGTTGTAGTTGTAGACTCCGTT
Organism: uncultured Atopobium sp.; assembly: GCA_902373375.1. Taxonomy (GTDB): domain Bacteria; phylum Actinomycetota; class Coriobacteriia; order Coriobacteriales; family Atopobiaceae; genus Lancefieldella. The sequence goes on along the minus strand of CABKMA010000036.1, from coordinate 1,576 downwards.
GCCGCTCTGGTTCCTCGTGCTGAGATTGAGGGAGAAATTGGCGATTCTAGCGTTGGTCTTCAGGCTCGTCTGATGAGTCAAGCTCTCCGTAAATTAGCCGGTTCTCTTTCAAAGTCTAATACGCTCTGTATTTTCATTAACCAACTTAGAGAGAAGATTGGCGTTATGTTTGGAAGCCCAGAGACTACTTCCGGCGGTAGGGCTCTCAAGTTCTTCTCCTCTGTTCGTATGGATATTCGTCGCGTTGATAGTATTAAAGTTAACGGAGAAAACGTTGGTAACCGCGTTCGCGTTAAGGTTGTAAAGAATAAGGTTGCTCCTCCTTTTAAGGTTGCTGAGTTTGACATTATGTATGGCCAGGGCATTTCCAAAGAAGGCTCCATTCTTGATATGGCTGTTGATTTTGAGATTGTTAACAAGTCTGGAGCTTGGTTTACCTATGAGGGTGAGCGTCTTGGCCAGGGTAGAGAAGCAGCTAAATCTTTCCTTACTGCCAATCCAGATCTCATGGAAGAAATCGATCACAAAGTACGAGTTGCTTGTGGTCTTGTATTTGATGAAGATTCTGAAGTTGGCGCTCCAGTTGCAACGGAAGATTCTGCTGAATAATGTCAATAATTTCTTGGACTATTGAGCTTCCAAAAAAGAAACAAGCAGTTTTAGGCCAGGCAAAGCCTAAAGCAAAGATACTTTTAGAAACTGAAGTTGGAGGGACGGAGGAATTCTTTGTCCCTCCAACAGTAGCTCGTGCTCTTCAGAACAAAGAGAAAGATGGACTTTTTACACCTTCTTCTCGAAATGAGTTTCTGTATGAGTTAAAAGAGATTTCAACTCAGTGCATTAAATCTCGCATTGAGGCTTTGATTGTGAAAAGAGACTACTCTACAGCCGAGCTTCAGAAAAAGCTCATGCTTGATGGCTATCAGAAGAACGTAATAGATTCTGCAGTGCAGAGGGCTGTTGAAGTTGGCTTGATTAATGACAGCCGTTTTGCAGATGTCTATATACGTTCTAAAATTTCGCAAGGCTGGGGTCCCCTCAAAATTAAAACTGAGATTTCTAAAAAGGGAATTGAAGTTGAAACACTTCATGGATGGCCTGACGCATATTTTTCTGATGTTAATGAATTTGAGGTTGCGTATTCTTTAGCTCAGAAAAAACATCTATCTGGAAAAAATGATTATGAGAAGCTTGTTAGGTTTCTCGCCACAAAGGGATATTCATTTTCTATAGCCTCAGCCGTTGCTAAAAAGATTTTGGATGAAAACGTTGCGTCCGAGTGATTACATTTGTTTAGCTTATAAGTCTGTTGTATTAGTGTGTTTTACTTTTCCTACCTGCTATTTATTGACAAAACTTACAATGCTCTATACGATAAATATGCCGTGAATAGGCTCATTTCCGCTGGGCAACCAGCGTCACGTATACAGTAGGTATCTCATACACTTGATCTATCTCTGCATGTGGCATGACCAGCCAATGTACTCTACTCATGGCGGGTTCTTTAGATACTGTTGTGTCTAAAGTCTCCTGAACACTTTTGTAATCGCCATTTGAGGAGTAGGTATGGAATTAG
>CABKMA010000035.1 GCA_902373375.1 uncultured Atopobium sp. | reverse complement strand
TTAAAGCGGATAAGTTCTTTTTACCAGGAGCAACTTCTGGTCCAGGATATTTGCTTGTTGAAGATGGTGTATTTGGCCATTTCACTACAGAGAAACCAGAGTGTGAGATTATTGACCGTACTGGTTCTTGGGTAGCTCCTGGCCTTGTTGATACACATATCCACGGCTTCCTTGACCATGACATCATGGATTGTGATCCTGATGGTGTTATTGAGATTGCACAAGGCCTGCTTTCTAATGGCGTCACTTCTTGGCTCCCAACAACCCTTACCGCAAGTGTTGAACAGACCGGTGATGCTTGTGAGTCTGTTGCTGATGCAGCGGAAGGAATTGCAGCAAATGGTGTTGATGCTGCTCGTATCCAGGGCATCTTCCTTGAGGGACCATTTTTTACTGAGAAGCATAAGGGTGCTCAAAACCCAGCATACTTCCTTGATCCAGACGTAGCTATCTTTGATGAGTGGCAGGAGCGCGCTGACGGCTGGATTGCCAAAATTGCAATTGCTCCAGAGCGTGATGGTGCTCCAGAGTTTTGTGCAGAGATGGCAGACCGCGGTGTTCATGTTGCTCTTGGACACTCTGATGCAACCTATGATCAGGCACTTGCTTGCGTAAATGCTGGTGCAGATATTTTTGTTCACACCTATAACGGCATGAGTGGCCTCCACCACCGTGAGCCAGGTATGGTTGGCGCTGCAATGACTACCCATGGTACGTATGCAGAGGCTATCTGCGACGGTCATCATCTCAATCCTATTGCTGTTCGTGCCCTGGTAAACGCAAAGGGCTCTGATCATACCGTTCTTATTACTGATTGTATGCGTGCTGGTGGTATGCCTAACGGAGAGTACAAGCTTGGTGATTTCCCTGTTGTTGTTGAAGGAGGAACCGCCCGTCTCATGAATGAGTCTCACAGTCTTGCTGGCTCAATTCTTCGCTTGTTTGAAGGCGTTAAAAACGTTTATGACTGGGGAATTGTTTCCGCTGAAGAAGCAGTTCGTATGGCTTCAGAAAATCCAGCTCGTTCCTGTGGAATCGATGATGTTTGTGGCTTCATTCGTCCTGGATATGATGCTGACTTTATCGTTATTACCAAGGATCTTCAGCTTGAAGAAACCTTCCTCGGCGGAAAGAGCGTCTATAAGGCTTAAAATATGAATATCCGCTTTTGAAAAGGATGTTCATGGAATTTTATTCTCACAACTACCTGATTCATCGTGCGGCAACGTTCGATTGGACTCAGGTAGTTCTTTTTGTTCTTGTTGCTCTTTTGATGATTTTCTCGCTCATTCATTATTTGCGAGATAGAAAAAGCTCCAAGTATCGAGAGCTGGCCCTTATTGCTCTTTTCTCGTTTGTCCTTTTAGGACTTTTGCAGTTAGAGCGTATCGTTGCTGTTGGTGAAGCAAATAAGCACTATGAGTCCATTATTGCTTCGCAAGAGAGTATTGCTCGAAGTCTTGATGTTGATTTTGATCACGTATACGTCGCCTTTGATACTCAGGGTAATCCTTCTTATTTTGAGATTGATGGAAAGTATTATCACGTTTTAAAAAATACCGAGAAGGGCTATGTCATCGAACAAATTACCTTGATTGGAAATGACATTAAGCATGTAGAGGAGTAGACCGATGAATTTTTATTTGGAAGTTGCCGTTAAGTTGTGCATCGGTCTTTTTTCTCTTGTTCTTGCAATAAATGTAAGTGGAAAAGGAAATCTTGCGCCCAATGCCGCGATTGACCAAGTCCAAAACTTTGTTCTTGGTGGAATTGTTGGCGGCATGATTTATAACAGCTCAATTACTATTTTGCAGTACACAATAGTGCTGCTTATCTGGCTTGTTATTGTTCTTTCTCTTCGTTGGCTCAGAACAAACAACATGGTGGCTAAACGTTTAATTGACGGTAAGCCCATTATTATTATTGATAGGGGAAAGTTGCTGGTAGACAACTGTAGATCAGCTGGGCTTTCTGCTTACGATATTACGTTGCATCTTCGTCGTTCAGGTATTAGTTATATCTCAGATGTTAAACGCGCTATTCTAGAACAAAATGGTCAGTTTATTATTGTCCAGAATGGGGAGGAGAACGTTAGATTTCCTCTTATTACTGACGGGCAAGTTCAAACAAACATTCTTGAAGTCCTGGACTTGGAAGAGAATTGGCTTGAAAGTGAACTTAAGCGACAAGGTTATGAGTCTGCTTCTGAGGTTTATTTGGCTGAATATAACAGCGGCAATCTGATCATTACTCCTTATCTGGAGCGTAATCAATAGAACAAGAACAGAAGAAACGGCTAATTTGTTTCTTCTATTTTTGTGAGCGGAAAAGATATAAATTTTTTTTACCGTTAGTTTGAAATAAAATATGTATACTTAAGTTAACTTCTGAAAGCGGACTGTCAAAAGACAGCCCGCTTTCGTGCTAAAAGGGACGCATGAATGCATGCTCAGATGATGAAAAGTGAGTAGAAAGTAAAAGAAGTGAGGAGAAGCACGCTTTTCTCGCCATGTTTTTATGCTTGGTAGCAATGACAATCGTAGGACTTTGTTTGTTGAGTTTAGTACTACACCGTATTGGTTCTATAGTTTTGGGAGATGTAACATGAATTTGAATCCAACTGTTTCACGCCGTAGCGCACTTGCAGCTTCTGCCTTTGGTGTGAGCACCCTTCTTGCTGGCTGCAAGCCTGATGCTCAAAAGCAAGGAGGAGCTTCTGGGGATAACAAGGATCAGAAAAAGCTCAATATTGTTGCAAGTTTCTATCCTATGTACGACTTTGCAAAGCGTATTGCTGGTGATTATGCTGAAGTAACTTGCTTGGTTCCTGCAGGGACAGAGCCACACGATTGGGAGCCTTCCAGCAAAGATATGAAAACTATTCAAGAAGCTGATTTCTTGATTTACAACGGTGCTGGCATGGAGCACTGGGTTAAGGACGTGCTTGATGGTCTTGGTTCGGGTACAAAGCTTGTAGCTGTTGAAACCAGTAAAGATGTCAAACTTCTTGAGCTTGCAGAGGAAGAAGACGACCACGAGGAGAAAAAAGACGACCATGATCACGATCACGACCATGGTGGAACCGATCCCCATGTTTGGCTAAGTCCTCTAAATGCCAAGATTCAGATGAAGAATATTTGTGATGCTCTGTCCGAGAAAGACTCTGAGCACAAGTCAGAGTATGCTGCTAATCTCGATAAGGCAAACGCAGACTTTGACACGCTTGATAATGAGTTCCATAAGGGTCTTGATTCTCTTCCAAACAAGACCATTGTTGTTTCTCACCAGGCATTTGGTTATTTGTGCGAGGCTTACGGCCTAACCCAGATGCCAATCGAGGGTGTTGAAGCTGATGCTGAGCCAAATGCTCAGGAAATGAAAGAGATTACTGAGTTCGTAAAAGAGCATAATGTAAAAGTTATTTTTAGTGAGGAATTGGTAAGTCCTAAAGTTGCTCAAGCAATTGCTGAGGCAACTGGAGCCCGTGTTGAAGAGCTCAATCCACTTGAGGGCTTGACTGATGAAGAGCTTAAGGCGGGTAAAGATTACCTGTCTGTTATGCGTGACAACCTCAAAGCACTTGAGGGCGCTCTTGCATAGTGTGTTGCCAGCTTAGGCTGGATGGTTGGAGGATGTGTTGCAGGAAAGCAAGATAGCCGTCTCGCTTCAAGATGTGAGTTTTTCGTATAAGAAAACACGTGTCTTAAGTGGTGTAAATTTAGACGTTCATCAAGGTGAGATTTGTGCACTTATCGGTGATAATGGCGCAGGAAAATCAACGCTATCGCGCATTGTGGTAGGAGAGCTTGAGCCAACATGCGGCAAGTCACTCCTTTTTGGCACGCCTTCGACTCGGTTTAAAGATTGGGAGCGTGTGGGCTATGTTCCACAGCTTCCCTCAGAATCGGTTAATCGTTTTCCTGCAAGCGTTGTAGAACTTATTGATGCTAGTCAGTATGCTCGTGCAAAAAAAGTAAAAATGAGCGCAAAAGAGCGTCGAGAGCGAACGCTTGAGGCGCTTGAGCTTGTTGGTATGACTGACTTTTCTTCTCGTATTATTAGAGAACTCTCTGGAGGACAACTCCAGAGGGTTCGCCTTGCCTGCGCATTGGTAGGAAATCCATCACTGCTCATTCTAGATGAGCCTACTACCGGCCTTGATAAAGAGAGTCGTAATCACTTCTATAATTTAGTGCGAGAAGCCCATGCAGCTAGAGATCTTGCGGTACTCATTGTTACTCATGATCTCACAGCTCTTGATGCCCTTGCATGTCGAGTTATTGAAGTGGCTGACCATAAGGCTGTAGAAATTGTTGGCAGAGGTCACGGACATGATCACTGTGCGGTTCATGGTGCTCATTGTGATATTGACTCCCATCATGTTCACGATCATAACCGTGGAAAATTAGATGATTTTGCACTGAATGAGTCGCTTGGCCCTGCGTTAGATGTTGTTCAAGATGTCCAAGACTCACATGAGGGGAGGGCATAGATGTTTGAATACGTGTTTATGCAAAGGGGAATTCTTGTAGGAATTCTTCTGGGAGCAATCATTCCTCTTGTTGGCGTTACGGTTGTTTTAAAGCGTCTTTCTATGATTGGCGATGCGCTTTCTCACACCTCTCTTGCAGGTGTTGCGGGAGGCATGATTGCAGGCATTAGTCCTGTTGCAGGAGCTATTACCGCTTGCTTGGGTGGTGCGCTTTGTGTTGAAGGGGTACGTCGTCATTTTAAAGATCAGTCTGAGCTTGCAGTTGCTATTGTTATGGCAGCAGGTATTGGTCTAGCAGGTGTTTTATCAGGATTTGTTCCTAACTCATCAAGTTTTAATAGTTTTATGTTTGGCTCTATTTTGACCGTAAGTGAGCAAGAAGTGCAGATGATTGTTGTCATTAGCATTCTTGCGGTTGCTTTTTGTTTCTTCCTTAGAAAAGAACTTTTCTTGATGTCATTTGATGAACGCCATGCACGTTGTGTTGGTGTGCCTGTGAGTTTTATCAATTTTGGCTTTGTTATTGCAGTAGCTTTGGTAGTTGCTGTTGCAGCCAGAACGGTTGGTTCGCTTATTGTGTCTTCTATGATGGTGGTTCCCGTTGCCTGTGCTCTACAGATTTCTCGCAGCTGGAAACAATGCTGCTTGTATGCAAGTGCTGTGGGTATGTTGACTTCGCTTGGAGGACTTGTTATTTCCTATGAGCTTGGTCTTAAACCAGGAGGAACCATCGTTCTTCTCGCGGTTGTTACGCTTTTGTTTATCTTTCTCGTAAAAAGGGCTGTGCTGCTGCTCAAAACGCACGCAGTGTGATACTCTGAACAAAGTGCGTTGACGGAGAGGTTTGCCGGAGCACGTTGTGAACAGAGAGGGTGTTCGTGGTTGAGAAACACCTGCACAGCGCTGGTAGAGTTCACTCCCGAGCTACAACTTGAACGGCAGTTACTGCTCAGTAGGGAAGTCGTCCGCCTAACGAGACTAGGCTTTTAAGTGGATTGCACAGAGAGAAAACTGCGCAATCAACCGAGGTGGTACCGCGGAAATTTTCCGTCCTTGGGCATATGCTCAGGGACGGTTTTCTATTGAAAGGGTAATTACATGGGAATGTCTGAGGAACTCTCGGCAATTCGCGAGCAAGTACTTGAAGGAATTGCTAAGGCAACAAACCTTGAAGCACTTGAAAAGGTGCGTGTTGCATCAATGGGAAAGAAAGGCTCTCTTACCGTAATTATGCGCATGATGGGTCAGGTTCCCGCAGATCAGCGCCCTCAAATGGGTCAGCTTGCAAATACCGTTCGTGCTAACGTTGAGAGTGCGATTCGCGAGCGTCAGCTTGCCTTAAAGCGAGAAGCCCTTGAGGCCCAGCTTAATGCGGAGGCAACTGATATTACCCTTCCAGGTCGTCGTTTGAGCCCAGGAACTCAGCACCTCATTGAGCAGGTTCGTGAGGAGATGGAAGACATCTTTATCAGCATGGGCTACACCATTGAGACGGGCCCTTATGTTGAGACCACCTACTATAACTTCACAGCTCTGAATGCCCCTGAAGACCATCCAAGCCGTTCTGGTAAGGATACGTTCTACGTAGTGGATAATGCACCAGAGGGCAAGGAATCGCATGTATTGGGCGAGTCTGACGTTCTTCTTCGTACGCAGACTTCTGGCGTCCAGGTACACACCATGGAGACAAAAGAGCCTCCTATTTACATGATTTGCCCTGGTACAGTATTCCGTCCTGATACCGCAGATGCTAACCACTTGCCTCAGTTTACGCAGATGGAAGGCCTTGTTGTTGATGAGGGTATCACCTTTGGTGATCTTAAAGGCACGCTTGACCACTTTACTCGTGAGATTTTTGGTAAGGACCGCGCTACACGTTATCGCCCTCATTTCTTCCCATTCACTGAGCCAAGCTGCGAGGTAGATGTTTCTTGTGGTGTTTGCCACGGTGAGGGTTGTCGCTTCTGCAAGAACACTGGCTGGCTTGAGATTCTTGGCTGCGGCATGGTTGATCCTAATGTCTTCAAGTACTGTGGTATTGATTCCGAGAAGTATACGGGCTTTGCCTTTGGCATTGGTGTTGAGCGTGTTGCAGCGCTTCGTTATGACCTTCCTGACCTGCGTATGCTCATCTCTGGTGACCAGAGAGTTCTGCGTCAGTTCTAATCATCGGCGTCTTATTAGAAAGGCAATCACATGCGTGTATCTTATGAATGGCTGAAGACGCTCGTTGATCTTCCTCAGGACCCAAAAGACCTTGAGCGTGAGTTTGTGCGCACCGGTACTGAGGTTGAAGCTATAGAGCGTGTCGGAGCAAATCTTGACCATGTTGTTACAGCTCAGGTTGTAAGCAAAGAGCCTCATCCTGATTCTGATCACATGTACGTTACCCTGGTTGACGTGGGCAAAAATAATGTGGATAAGGACGGAAATCCTGTTCCTCTACAGATTGTTTGCGGTGCTCAGAACTTTAATCAGGGAGACCACATTGTTACCGCAATGATTGGTGCGGTACTTCCTGGAGACTTCAAAATTAAAAAGTCTAAGCTGCGTGGCGTTGAGTCTTGCGGCATGAACTGCTCTTCTCGCGAGCTTGGTCTTGGCGATGATCAGAGCGGCATTATGATTCTTCCTGAGGATGCTCCAATTGGCGTGCCTCTTACCGATTACCTGGGTATGTCTGATGTTGTTCTTGATTGTGAGATTACCCCTAACCGCCCCGACTGTCTTTCTATGACAGGTATGGCTGTTGAGGTTTCTGCAATGTATGACAGTGATACTCACATTGAGCTTCCAAGCGTCTCGTCTGAGTCTGGCACAGATGTATCCGATCAGGTAGATGTTACTATTGCTGATCCTGAGCTCTGCTCAAGGTACACCGCTCGCGTAGTTCGCAACGTCAAGATTGGTCCAAGCCCTGAGTGGCTTGCTCGTCGTGTTACGGCTTGCGGTGGTCGCTCTATCAACAACGTTGTTGATGTTACTAACTACGTTATGTATCTGACCGGACAGCCTCTGCATGCTTTTGACCTTGGAAAACTTACCAAGGAAGATGGCAAGTATCACATTGTGGTTCGTGCTGCTGAAGACGGTGAGCACATTGTGACGCTTGACGGAGAAGACCGCGAGCTCACGTCCGATATGACGGTTATTACAGATAACGGCAAGACTCCTATTGCACTTGCTGGTGTTATGGGCGGCTTGGATTCTGAAATTACCGAGAATACCGTTGATGTCCTTTTGGAATCCGCTGTCTTTGATAACGGCCACATTAGCCGCACTAGCAGAAACCTTGATCTGATGAGTGAGGCTTCTATCCGCTATGAGCGTCTTGTGGATCCAAATGGCTGCGCATCTGTTGCAAACATTGCAGCAGCACTTTTTGAGGAGTGCTGTGGTGCTGAGGTTTGCCCCGGTATTGTTGACGTATATCCAAAGGTAAAAAAGGCAGTAACTATTGCGCTTCGCCCAGAGCGCGTCTGCGCCCTTGCAGGTGCTCAGATTCCAGAAGCGTTCATGGTTTCTCGCCTTACGCGCCTTGGCTGCAAGGTTACCCCAGCAGACAACGGAGAGCTGAGCGTTGTAGCTCCTACAAACCGCCCAGACCTTACACGTGAGGTTGACCTTATCGAGGAGGTTGTCCGCCTGTGGGGTGAAGGTGATATTGAGGCTACACTTCCTGCTGCTAAAAACCATGCTGGTGGCCTAACCTCAGATCAGCGCCAGACCAGAAAGATTGGCCGTACGCTGCGCTCCCTTGGCCTCAACGAGACAAAATCATATCTGTTTGCAAGTCCAGATGACCTCTCTAAGCTTGGCATGAGTGAAGAGGGAAGAGGCGTCCCTGTAAAGGTTATTAGCCCACTTGTTGCTGATCAGTCTGAGATGCGCCGCTCCATTGTGCCAGGTCTTCTGCGCTCTATTGCGTATAACCTTGCTCACGGTGTCTCTAATATTGCCATGTATGAGCTGGGACGCGTGCTCTTTGGACATAAGGATAAGAGCCAGCCAGATGAGCCAAGCTATGTCTGTGGCGTATTGGTTGGTCGTCCAGCAGATGACGCGTGGAATGCTAAGTATCCAGCATATGACTTCTTTGATGCCAAGGGTATTGTTGAGGGTCTGCTTGAGGCACTTCGCATCCCTAAGGTCCGCTTCCGTGTGGCTGAGCCAGAGCAGTATGGTTGGCTGCAGCCTGGTCGTGCTGCTGAAATTCTTGCAGGTAGCGAGACAATCGGTTGGGTCGGAAACATCCATCCTCTGTCGCTACAGAACTTTGACATTGAGGTTCCAGTTGTCTCCTTTGAGATTTCTGTTGCATCACTTTTGCGTTTGTCTCAGAAAGATCTTCCAATTGTTGAGCCACCAACCTATCCAGGTATCTCTATTGACCTGGCAATTGTTGTTGACGAGAACGTCACTGCAGAGCAGCTGGTTCAGCGCTTGAAGTCTGCGGGTGGTAAGCTTCTCTCTGATATCAGGCTTTTTGACGTGTACCGCGATGCCCTGCGTGTTGGTGCAGGCAAGAAGTCCATGGCCTTCTCGCTTACGTATCGTGCAGATGATAGAACACTTACTTCAGAAGAGGTCGAGAAGACCCACACTAAGCTTGTGGAGAAGGTTCTTCGTTCTACTGGCGGAGAAATTCGCGGATAAGCAGGTAATTGTAGTGCCAAGTTGGAACGTACATATTGCTCACGCTGACCGGCTCCTTGAGAAAGGGGCCGGTTGCTTGGATGTGGACATTCAATCCCCTGATGCATTTCTGCTTGGAAATGTTGCTCCTGATGTACATATTGGATTTATGGTTCCAGACTATTCTCATAAGGTTAGATATGGTCGAAGCCATCAATCGTATCCAGGAAGTTTGCCAATTCCAAGTTACAGGCGGTATCAGCGTAATTTTATGGGAGGTCTTACTCCTGTTGAGTATCTGTCACAGACTGACTTTATTCAGCCAAATGTGTCTTACTGCTCGGCTGAACAGCGTGTCTTAGTAGATCAACGCCAGTTAAGAGAGTTTATCGTAGGCATTTGGTGTCACCTTGTTTGTGACCATGTATACAACTCACATACACGTGCGTTTTTGCGAGCTCATCACATTCCAACAGGAGAAGATGCGCGCATACGTAAGCAAGCGGACTTTGACGTATACGGACGCTCGCTTGATATGAATCGCCTGCCAGAAGCATCTGAAGAGCTCTTTGCGGTTGCCGCAGCTTATCCACAGTATGGGTTTACGCATTCAGATGTTGAGCAAACACTTCAGGTTATACAGCGTATTGCAGAGGAGAATCGCCAGAACAGCGTGAGCTCACCTCAGTATCAGATGCTCGATACAGCGTTTTTCTCGTCAGCCTTCAAAGAAGCAGAAGACATACTGCTTCAAGGATTTATGCTGCAAAAACATAACTAGTTCAGGTAAAGTTATACTTTTGCTTTTCTGAATTGTTTTGGAGGATGCTATGGAAAAGATGGAATCTCGCGGAACGTTTACGGAGTATCTGCCTTCATACACTATTGGAGTTGACGCCTATAAGTCCGTACTGCGTATTGTTAAGCGATTCGGAAAAAACGCAGTAGTCATTGGTGGACCAACTGCAATGGAGAAGGCACGTCCAAAGCTTGAGGCTGCTCTTGCTGGCTCTGAGGTTTCCATCTCTTCATGGATTTCTTACGGCACCAACTCAACACATGCAAACGCCAAGAGAATTGCTGCAATGCCTGAGGTTATTGCAGCTGATATGCTCTTCCTTGTTGGTGGCGGTCGCGCAATTGATGAGGGTAAAGAGATTGCAACCATCCTGGACAAGCCATACTTTACTTTTCCAACACTTGCGTCTAACTGCGCACCGGTAACAAGAATTGCTGTTTTTTATAAAGAGGACGGTTCTGCAGATACGTACTTCATTCCTGCTGAGCTTCCTGTCCATACCTTTATTGATACGCAAATCATCGCAGAGAGTCCCGATGAGTATTTCTGGGCAGGAATTGGCGATGCCTTCTCTAAGGGTCCTGAGGTTGAGCTTTCTTCTAGGGAGGTTGAACTTCTTCACAGTCCACTTATGGGACGAGTCCTTGCTGCAGGCGCTTGCATTGAGCCTTTGTTTGACAATGCAGAGCAGGCCTTGGCAGATAAGCGCGCCGGTATTGTTTCTGAGGCATTTGAAAACGTTGTTCTTAACATTATTATTACCGCAGGTGTCGTGTCTAATATGACTACCAACATTGGTGCTGAACGAGGCGCGTATTACTTCAATTCCTCTACCGCTCATGCCTTCTACAATGCCTTTACCGCTCTGGGCGAGCGTGGCGAGAAACACCTCCATGGTGAGGTTGTTTCTTTTGGTACCTGTGTTTTGTATGCCTTTGACGGTAATCTTAAAGCACTTGAGGAGCAGGTGGCGCTTAATAGAAAGCTTGGACTTCCAACTACCTTAGCTGGTCTGGACATTACTCCAGAATCTGTTGACGCTGATCTGGACATCATTGTTGAGCGAGCACAGAAGACCAACGAGTGGGGTCGCGCTCCTTATGGATTCACAGCAGACCGTTTCCGCCAGGCAATCCTTGATACCGATGCATATGGTAGGGCAGTTGCTGCTGGCGAGAAGCCCCTTCAAGCAGCAGCTCTTAACGTAATTGTTGCTCATGCTCCTTCAGCTGAGACAGCTGTGCCTCGTAAGATGTAGTTGCAAGAAGTTAGAAGGTTACTTGAGAGAGATTCTTTCGAAAGCTATCTTTTCAAAAGACAACTTTCAGTTATATAAATAATTTATGTATTTAATGGCAGTTTATTTAGATAAGCTGCCATTTCTTGTGATTGTAATTTTTATTCACTATTAGTAACAAAAATAGAACAAATAAAAAATAACGCGTACGGTCGTTTTTTGTCGGTGAAAGTCATATGTAGTGTTTGTCGCAGCGTTTTACCTAGTAATGGTTTATCTTAGTAAATACCAAATACGAATATTTATAGATAACAAATCTATAAAATCCGTAGCTTGTATTTAGTAATTGCAGGGGTGATTATGGCAGAGTTACATGCATCGTTAGCAGTAAGTGATCAGGATGCATACTTGTTTGTACAAGGAAAATGGTTCCAGAGTCACAAAAAACTAGGCGCGCACCCTGCGGTTAATGAAGACGGAGTTGAAGGGTATCATTTTGCTGTTTGGGCACCCAATGCCATTTCTGTTTCCGTTGTTGGAGATTTCAATAATTGGGATGATACCGTCAACGTTCTTTCTCGCTCAAAATATGGTGGAATTTGGGAAGGCTTTGTTCCTGGAATAACCTCAGATATATTGTATAAATTCTTGATTTTATCCTCTTCTGGTAAGAAGATTTTCAAGGCTGACCCATATGCTACGTATGCAGAGGTTAGACCACATACGGCATCTATTACGTTTGACCCAGACGTGTACGTTTGGGAAGATGAAGCATGGATGAAGAAGCGCGCAACGCTTAAATTCTTGCATAGTCCTCTTAATATCTTTGAAGTCCATCTTGGTAGTTGGAAGCAACATACCAATTTGAACCCTCAAGAAGATTCTGCTGATGCAGAGGATGTTGAACAAGGTGCAGAGCCTAAAGATTATTTTGATACTAACGTAGATGCCTTCTACACCTATGACGATTTGTCCGATGAGTTGGTATCCTACGTTAAAGAGATGGGCTACACTCACATCGAACTTCTCCCTGTTATGGAGCACCCCTTTGATGGATCTTGGGGTTATCAGGTAACGGGTTATTTTGCTCCTACTTCAAGGTATGGCAATCCCGCTCAGTTCAAACACTTTATTGATGCTTGTCATCAAGCTGGTATTGGCGTCATTTTAGACTGGGTTCCAGGAGGCTTCTGTAAAGATGCTCATGGTCTTGCAGAGTTTGACGGCACCAAGCTTTTTGAAGAAAAAGAGCATCCAAATTGGGGAACTCTAAAGTTTGATCTTACTCGTGGTGAGGTTAGAAGTTTTCTTGTTTCTAACCTGCTTATGTGGCTGAATGATTACCATGCTGATGGCATTCGTGTTGATGGCGTCAGCAGCATGCTGTATTTAAATTTTGGTATAGATGATCCTTCTCAAAAGCGCTTTAACTATAAGGGTACTGAGGAAGATTTGGATGCAAGTGCTTTCTTGCGTCTCTGCAACGAGACGGCTCAAAAAGAACATCCTGATATTTTGATGATTGCAGAAGAGTCCACGGCATGGCCACTGGTTACCTATCCTCCAGAGGTTGGAGGACTAGGCTTTAATCTTAAGTGGGACATGGGTTGGATGAATGATACCTTGCACTATTGTCAGACTGATTTTCCTTATAGACCTGGCAATCACCGTCTTCTGACTTTCTCCAGCATGTATCAGTTCAATGAGAACTTTGTGTTGCCACTCAGCCATGATGAGGTTGTTCACGGTAAGTGCAGCCTTATACAGCGCATGCCAGGAGATTGGTGGAGACAGTTTGCTGGCATGAGAGCTTTAGCACTCCATCAGATGACTCATCCAGGTGCTAAGCTTAACTTTATGGGCAATGAAATTGCTCAGTTTATTGAGTGGCGCTATTACGAGGGCATTGAGTATTACTTGACTGAGGAGTATCCAACTCATGCTCATCAGCAAGCATTTATTAAGGCTCTTAATCATTTCTATAAGAATCATCCAGGACTTTGGCAGTATTCCTACGACAATCGAGGATTTGATTGGATTGATGCAGATAATAACGAGCAATCAATCATCTCGTTTGTTCGTCACGGAAGAAAACCATCCGATGACCTGGTTATTCTCATCAATTTTGACGTAGCAACCCATCAGAACTTCCGTTTAGGCATGCCGTCTGCGGGAATGTGGAAAGAAGTATTCAATTCCGACGCAAAAGAGTTTGGTGGTTCGGGTATTGTGAATACAAAGAAACTTTCCACCAAGCCAGTGGC
>CABKMA010000034.1 GCA_902373375.1 uncultured Atopobium sp. | reverse complement strand
TCACGGCACCTACACCCTTTAGCGCAGCAACCGTGCAACTCTCCCCCACCTTAACGTCTCTCAGAGTTGCCATAACCTTCCTTTCAACGAAACACGTATTAAAAGCTGCCAGTTTTACAAGCAGCGCAATACAACAATGTATTTAAAGAGGAGAAACCATAATGTGTGACGACATTTGACGATTAAGTCCTAGTCGTGCACCCTTCACGCTCACAATGACGTCACCATTGACTCGCGAAATTACCTTTACCTCTGCACCCTCAACAAAACCGAGCGTAGAGAGGTGCTGACGAAGATCAGAAGCACCCTTAACCGTTACGATTAACGCAGTCTCTCCCTCGCCAACCATGGCAAGAGGAAGAACTGGACCAGAATTCACAGAACCTCGTGAGGTCTTTTCTGTATCCATACATCCCCCAAAATAACCATCGACAAACTAAGTTTACTTATTCGAACTTTTGCCTCATTAGTATCATCTAAAAGTTAAGGTAATTCAACTTTTATTTAATAAATTGACTAAAAATAAGACGAGAAGTACTGTTTACCAGTGGTTTCTCGTCTTTTAAATGTTGCAATTTTATTTCATACAACGTACTTTATAAAATGTAAACGGCTATTTAATGGAAATAACTATAGCTACGTTGCATCAGCCCGTATTCTGCAAACCAGCAGCAACGCCAGATACCGTACATAAAATCAGATACGTGATATTTGCACGTTCTTCTGGAGTAAGTGTGTCATCTCTCGTACGAAGCTCAGAAAGAGCATGTACCTGTGTAACTGAAAGAATATTAACAAACGGCAAGCGCAAGCGAATAACAGGGCCTAATACACGACGGCTCTCTAGCGGCCATTTATTACCTGTAATAGCAAGTACCCACTTACGTGTCAGAGACATCTCATTAAGAACCATCTCAGAAAGCTCAGGACGGTCGCCTAAAGCTAAATAAAGCCTTGCAATACGAGCGTCAATTTTTGAGATTGACATCTCAATATTGTCAATAAATGTAGTGAACAGAGGCCATTCCTTGTATGCCTCGCGAAGGCGCTCAATATCCCCAACAGCCTCACATGCACTACCCAGTCCGTACCAAGCAGCCAAGTTAATACGAGCCTGTGACCACGAGAAAATCCATGGAATTGCACGCAGATCGTCAAGAGACTTTGCACCAAGACCACGTTTAGCAGGTCTTGAACCAATAGGGAGAAGACCAATCTCTGTCAAAGGAGTAACAACCGAGAACCACTCGGCAAAACCATCTGAGTGAATAAGCTCTAGGAAACGTTGCTTAGAAGCTTTATCAAGCTCAGAAGCTAGTGAGGCAAATTTTACATCTGTCTGAGTATTCTTCTGCTCTATAGAAGGAGCCATCTGAAGCAACGTTGCTCCTGCGACGGATTCTACGTGGCGGCGAGCAAGCGTTGGGTCTCCATAACGAGCAAAAATAACCTCTCCTTGCTCGGTAAGCTTAAAGCGGCCGTTAACAGATCCCTTAGGCTGAGACAGAACGGCGCGGTTTGCAGGACCACCACCACGACCAACAGCACCGCCTCGACCATGCATCAAAATAAGGTCAATAGAGTTTTTCTCCGCCCACTCCGCCAAAGCAGCCTGAGTTTTATGCAGCACCAACGTAGCAGTGGTTGGTCCCTCATCCTTGGAAGAATCAGAATAACCTAGCATAACCTCAAACTTACGATTTGTTTGGGCAAGCCTAGCCTGAACCTCAGGAATCTGGATTACCTTATCAAGCGTAATAACGGCGTTTTCAAGATCTTCAATCTGTTCAAACAATGGAATGACATCTAGTACAGGCACGTCTTCTTCATTTGCAAACGCTAGACGCGCAAGTTTATAGACATTCTCAACGTCTTGAGCAGACTGTGTAAACGAAATAATATATCGACGAGCGGCATTAATACCGTTCTTCTTTTGAATTGAGCCAATTGAACGGAATGTGTCCAGCACTTCCTGTGTCATTGCATCAAGCTTTGCGGGATTCTCGGCAGTTGATGAGTGTGCCTCAAGATCTGCAAGTGCTCGTTTGTGTACCAAGGAATGCTGACGGAACTCCATCTCAACCAGATGGAAGCCAAAAGTCTGAGCCTGCCAGATAAGCTTCTGAACAGGACCATAGGCAATTCGGCGAGCACCAGCTTGAGCCAAAGAATCCTGAATAACGCGCAAGTCAGAAATAAATTCTTCAGCGTTTTGATACATAAGGTCTGCATTACGCTCAATAGTTGCGCTCAGTCGACCAGAAATTACACGCATGGCAGCACGATGGAGCTCAGAGCCAGCCTTATCAATAGCCTTAGAAGTCAGAGCCTGGCTCATCTCCACCTGCTGAGCCCAAAGATTTACCAGTGCAGGAGAAGCTGGAGTTGAAATACCATCAAGCGTTAGACCTCGGCTGACCTCCTTAGTAGCCTTAGCCAAAGCCTGTAATACATGGACACGGTATTTCTCGGCAACTTGGCGAGAAACCCTTGCGGTAACGTTAGGGTTACCGTCACGATCAGAGCCAATCCAGCTACCAGGGCGGAAAAACGCTGGACAAACAGGAGGCACACAACCGGCATCTTCTTCTAACATCCAGTTATCAAAACGGCGATATACCGAGGGAACCATCTCAAAAAGCGTGGTATCAAAAATGTTAAGAACGGTATCTGCTTCCTCCAAAGGAGTTGGCTTTTTGTGACCAATAGGAGATGTGCGAAATAGACCATCAATCTCCTGCAACATACAACGCTCGTTTTCCATACGAGCAGGACCACCAAGTCTTTGACGCTCATCAAGAAGTTTTGAAATGGTGCGAATTCGACGCTCAACATTCTTACGACGAGCCTCAGTTGGATGTGCAGTAAAAACAGGATGAAACTCAAGACGATTAAGACGTGCTTTTGCCTCTTCTTCACCGCACTCGTCAACAAGCTGCTTATATGCAACAGTTATCTCATTGATGGGATCTTCTGCAGAAGATACATCAACGGATGCCTCACGAGAACGCAGGCTGGTGACACGATAATTCTCTTCACAAAGATTTGCTAGATGAAAAAATGTTACAAATGCGCGCATAAGAAGAACGGAGTCTTCCATGCTTAGACTATCAATAGTAGAAGCAAAACGAAGGAAGGCATTAAATGATTCCTTCTCTGAATCTACCTTGAGTACGGCATTAATTGCCTCAAGCAACAGTGGTGCGCGAGTCGTAGATAAATCATCTGGTCCAGCCTTAATTGCCTCAACAAGCAATTTATCAAAACTGGTGAGAAGGTCTGGATTATACTCAGCAAGCACCTTTCTTACCAAGCGTAAAAAGAAGGCAAGATTATCCCGCAGAGGAGTTGGTGCATTAAGAGCCTGAATAAGATTACGAGCAGCAGCTATCTCATTTCCTCGTCGATCAAGAATTGACTGAGCTGCCTCAGAAGAGGCCATCCCATCAATGGTTTTCTCGTCAAAAGAAACATTACTGGGATCTAGATTTGAGTCTTGAGAGTTGCTTGGCATGCTAGTCCTTTCATACATGACCCAAATTACGTATTATCTACCATACCTATTTGTAACAATCTGCGCACGATTGTTTGCCAATCTGTTACCTAATGTACATCGTGCACTACAATCGATACAACACGTAAAAAGTGATATATCAAAGTTTCTGGCCACACTAAAGAAAATCTTAGGTTTTACATGCTCAATCCATTTAAGAAAAGTCGTACTGAGTACAACAATTCTTCCGTACACAAACAGGTAGAGCGTCTTCGTACTCCTCGCTATGAGCTTTCTGACTCTCGCACAAACGGAGGTCAACCTGGCATTGTGGTTACGTGGTGGACCAGGCTTCTTTCTGTCGTGGTCTCTGGCGATATTGCCAATCAAGACGAACAATATTTGGCACATCAAACGTCTCAGGACTATTTTTTTAATGCTCTTGGACAAGGTGCATGGGGTGCACTTTTCCCGCTTTTAACAGTAGTTTGCTCCCAGCTTGTTGGCATTGAGCAGGCAGGTCTTTTTTCCATGGCGTTTGTTGTGGCAACGCTTTTGCTGTTTGTTGCTCAATATGGTGTTCGTACGTATCAGGTTTCTGACTTAACTGAACAACGTAGTTTTTCCGACTACCAGATTCAACGTGCAGCTACCGTCATTGTTATGGTCATAGCTGGCCTTATTTGGTGTTTATTCAAAGGCTATACCGAGCCTATGTTTTCTATCTGTACCGGAGCATTACTCTTTAGAGCTGTTGACGGCATGGCCGATGTCTACGAAGGTCGTCTACAGCAAAAGGACAAGCTCTATCTAGCCGGACTAAGTCAAGCTCTTAGGTGTAGTGCCAGTTTTGTTCTCTTCACTGTTGTGTTGTTTGTAACCAAAAATCTTGTATGGGCAAGTTGGGGTATGGGTATTTGCGCCCTTGTTACCTTACTATTTGTCTCTGCTCCCCTAGCTATTCTTGAAACCGATAAAAGCGTGCGCTTCAAGATTACAAACATCAAAGATATCTTTGTACAGTGTTGGCCTCTCTTTTTGGCGCTTTTTCTCTACAACCTTATTGACTCGCTGCCGAAGTTTGCCATGGAAGATACGCTTTCTTACAGCAATCAGTTGTACTTCAACGCGCTTTATTTCCCTGCTCATACTATATTGATGATCTCAACACTCATCTATCGTCCACAGCTTTTTAAGCTTGCCAGCTTATTAGAAACATCCATTCACACCCCCGCCAACAAGAAAAAATTTGGTGTGATTGTACTAGCAATGTTTGGGGCGATTGCTGTAGTCACCGCAGGAACCGCCGCATTTGTCGAGTTTATTGGTATTCCTCTTAACAGTTTCTTATACGGCGTGAACTTTGAGCAATATCGAGGCCTCGCGCGCATCATGGTAGCTACTGGCGGTCTCTGTGCTGCTATTGATTTTTTATATCAGCTCATCACCATCATGCGAGCTCAAAAGATTGTTACTCGCGCCTACCTGATCTCATTTGTTGTATCTATTCCTATCATCTGGATGATGGTCAGCTTTACCGGCCTTAACGGTGCAGTTATTGGTAGCTTCTCTTCTATCCTCATCCTCTTCTTGCTTCTTATCAGCGAATACGCCATGGTACGCCTTAAGGGATAAACCGCACAGGCAAAACGAACATGCAAAATCCCTCTGCTCCAAATGCGGAACAGAGGGATTTTTACCTGCATATTATGAGAAAACCGACTGCTAAATGGGTTTCTCGACAACCAACTTAGAAGGAGCAAGCGCCACCGATAGTGCAAGCAGCTGCTGCAGAGCCATCATCTGAATCATTATGTGAACCAGAAACATGGAAAGCCTCGGAGAGGTAGTTGATGATGTCGCCAGACTCATACATTGCCTTGCCATCAACAAATAAACATGGAACTTGACGCTTACCGCCAACCTCGATGAGACGCTCACGAGCTGCATCATCAGCAACGATATCATGCATAGGAAGCTCGATGTTATTCTGCTCCATAAAGGACATTACCTTGTGGCAGTATGGGCAGGTTGGTTTATAGAAAAGCTCAAGATTCTGAGTAGCCATAAAAACTCCTTTTGTTAGTAATTACTACTACTTTGTCTATACCCACCACAGTACGGTTATTTCACATTTTTTGACTGAAGAGTTTTAATCAAAGAAAATCCTGAATAATAGCTATTCAGGGACATAAAAATAGCCGCACAAGGCGGCTATTTAGTAGTTGATGGTGCCAGCAACCAGGATCGAACTGATGACCCCCGCTTTACGAGAGCGGTGCTCTACCAACTGAGCTATGCTGGCGTGCAAAAGCGCGCTAACAACTATACGGGGAAGCCCTGTATTATTCAAGCAAGAATCTAAAGAAGCCCGAGAACACCACGAACAAGACGTTCAAGATCATCGGCGTACTTTTCAGATGCCTCTTGAACACTCTTATGCGTAGTTCCATGAGCACCTGCTGGATTAGCGGCAAGCGTCAAAGCTAACACATTCATCTCAAGTGCTCGTGCCATAATGACTTCAAGTGCGGTAGAAACGCCAACATATGAAACACCAAAGCTGCGAAGCATAGCAACCTCTGCGGGAGTCTCAAAGTTTGGTCCCAAAAGTCCAGCAAAAACACCTTCGTTGAGCTCAATCTTAAGGTCATCCGCTACACCACGTGCAAGCGTTCTTAGGTAAGGCGAGAAGGCATCATTCATATCTACAAATGGCGTTTCTACATCGCGAAGACTTGCCCACTCTGCAAGCGGATTGGTTCCGGTGAGATTAATCTGGTCAGTAATAACACCAAGTCCAGTCTTTGCATTGCCAGAAACAGCGCCTGTTGCACCTGCAAAGATAATATCTTTGCAACCCAAGTGATGTGCGTGCTGAACAAGGGAGGTTACCTCGGCTGCAGAATAGCCCTGATAGAGGTGAACGCGGCCAGGATAGACAACTACAGGAACCCCATCGATAGTACCAATGGTTGCCTCAAAGCTGTGACCTGCCATAGGAGAGGCGTCAACAGGAAAACCTGGAATGTCCCGATAATCAATACGACGAACTGGCTTTACTAGACCAGCAAGATGACCTAATCCAGTTCCCAGAATAAGAGCAACAGGATGTTCAACAGATGGACTTACATTCTCAATGGTTTTCTCGGTAACCACGCAAATCCCCTCCTCTAAGAGGTGACGAGTGAGCGTTCCCTCGCCAAAAACAAGCTTTCCTGAGTACGTACCATCATAAATCTCATGCACGCCACAAGACGGACTTTTTGCCTTCAAAACGGCGAGCGTAATGTGAGAAGACTTAACGGTACTAAGGGCAATCTTAGATCCACGCTCAAAATCTTCTGTTATATCTGAGCCGTCTCTAAGCCAAACACGTCCTTCTCGCTGTTCCGCGGGTGGACGAGGCACAGGAAGACCTGAAGCGGTCTCGGGGCAAATCTTTGTAACATTTACTTTTTGAGCAAGTCTTTGTACTGCAGAAACAGGCTTGGCCCCTCCGTCATATCTGACGGGGAGGCCAAGTAAGCAAGCGCTAATTGCAACTTTCATTGCGTTTCAAATCCTAGAGAGCAAGAGAGTAAACAGCAATAGATGCTTTTCCAAGAATCTCGTTAATCTTCTGTGACCACTCCTGAGACGCCTTATTTGCAACTGTAGAATACTTGCTCATAGCCACCTGATAAGCAGTCTGAGCTGCTGCGTAAGAAGCGGAGTCATTGGAGATTTTATAAGAAGAGAGCTGCTTATAATAATCGCCATCCTGGGAAGCCCAGGTATTGTTCTTAGCATCCCATTCATCACCAACAAGACCAATGATGTACTGAGCGTACTCCTGACTTGTAGTCTCAGAGTTACCGTCTTCTGGTGCAGTTGGAGCCTGTGGCGCATCTGGAAGAGGTGTAGACAAAACGCTATCACGATATTTCTTCATAATGACAGCATCGTTGATGAGCTTCTTTGTAACATCCTCAGAAAGCTTATATGCAGAAGCAACCTGACTTACATCAGTTGTTTTAAAGTTAGTCTGCATGTATTTATTAATATCATCATCAGAGGCAGTAATGCCCTTGCTCTGAGCCTCAGCAACAACTAGAGCGTTACGAACATAACCAATAATCTTATCCGCTGGTGGAACTGTATACGTACCATCAGATTGCTTTGCTGCATCAAGTCCTGAAGTGTTCTCAATGACCTCGCGAGCAGACACCTCTTTGGTCTGACCATTATAGGTATAAGAAGCAACAGGTGTATTGAGTTCGCCTTCTGAAAGCGTAGTGCGACCGTTTAGAGAGCCAGTAGCGCCGGTGCCACCAAGAAGAAAACGACCAATTACAAGACCAAGAGCAAACAGTACAACTGCACCTACTCCAATAAAGAGCTTAGAGTACTTTTTTACATCAATAGATGGCATATCCTTGCCTTTCATCGCTTAATGCAACCATGCGTAACTAATACAAAGCTGTAGTTTACTCTTATTAACATGCATAAAACATACAACTGACAAACTCCGCCGTTTGTACACAGTCACTTGTATACAGAACAAATTACTTAGTTGCTACCACAATTTCTTC
This sequence comes from uncultured Atopobium sp., assembly GCA_902373375.1. GTDB lineage: Bacteria > Actinomycetota > Coriobacteriia > Coriobacteriales > Atopobiaceae > Lancefieldella. Next base: position 5,400 of record CABKMA010000034.1, on the reverse strand, counting down.
CGAATACTGCTTTATGTATCCTGTAGCATTCTCCGCATCAAACTTCATACGCTGAGACAATGCCTTTTTCACATCCTTGGAAATAGTTCCATGTGCTAAAGCGAGAAGACCTTGGAGCATGTCGTGATATTCAGCATCTCCGTGATAACACTGGACTGCTTCATCTAAAAGTGGCCAAGCCTCATTAGAATGCTTTGCAGAAGTTGCTCCGTATTGGCAAAGAAATAGAAATGCTGCAAGACGCACGGTTGCCGAGTCATCATCAAACAATGATGCTTCCGCAGCATCAAATGCCTTAAAGACCTGGTCACCAAAATGCTCACTCAAATGAGCAAGCACATCTAACACTTCCCAACGGGTCTGTGCTTCAGGTCTATAGAGAGCATCAATAAGAGAATCAATGTGTTCTTCAAAAGCAAGAGGAGTAACATGAGCCAGCTCTGCAAGCTCATGGGAAGCGTCTTGACGAGCACGTCTACTAGCATCAGATAAAGTAATAACCAATGTATTAACTTTTTTAATCTGTGCCATAGTTGGCTTTTTTACAGCCTTTTTAGCAGACTTTTTTTCTTCTTTTGGCGCCTTTGCAGAGCCCGCTTTTGCGGTTGCCTTAGTTGAAGCCTTTTTTGGCTTCTGAGCAGTTTCTTTCTTATCTGCCATGAAACCTAAATCCTCTCTAAAACACCCTTTATTCTCTAAATCCATCTACGACAACAGTGCCGCTTTTTTGATCTTCATGAATTTTAATAAATCCAAGGCTTGATGCTTCACGTAAAAGAGAAGTAAACGAACGATATCCATAAGTCGCTTCAGCAAACTGTGGCCGCTTCCTTCGCATGGTCACCTTTAAGCGAGATGCATAAATAAATGTTTCGCTTTCGCGTTCCAATGACTCAATAGTTTCAAATAAAAGCTGATAGCAGTCGTGTTTCTCGGCAGGGACTTTCTCTTTAAAGTCTGGAATTCTGCCAGAACTCAAGATATCCTCGTAAAAAATGAACTCGTCACAAACTTCAGCAAGAAGTGAGCTTGTAGACTCCTTCATGCCAACGCCAACAACCGTTTTGCCGGCTTCTTTAAGTTTTGCTACTAAAGGCGAGAAGTCCGAATCACCAGATAGTACGACAAATGTATCTATGTGATCTTTAGTGAGACACATCTCAACTGCATCTACTGCAAGCCTAATATCAGCAGAGTTTTTACCGGTATAAGCTCTATCTGGAATCTCAATCAGCTCAATTCCAAGCTCATGCAAAGGCGTAATAGCGTTTGGAAAGCGCTGCCAGTCACAATACGCACGCTTAGCAGTAATGCGTCCCTTATCAACCAGTCTCTCTAGAATAAGCTTCATCTCTGGAAGATGACCTGGCTCTTGATGACCGTTACGCTTTCTTTTGCCTGTTCCTAGTGCCAAATTTTCATAATCAATGAAAACCGCAATAGAGCTCTGAGGAGTAGAAATATCACTCATAATCTGGGGTCCTTTGCGGCTCGTGCCTAATGGCAGCAATGTCCGTCATGACCGTGTTTGTGGCCTTCATGGCCTTCATGGTCATGATGATGTTCGTGCTCATGGCACTCGCACTCGTGGTCACTATGTCCGTGGTCGTGTCCGCAGCAACACTCATGCTCGTCTTCGTCTGCATCTTCTTGATTCTCAAGAAGTGACCAGTCAAGGCCAGCTGCAGTGCTCGTAGCCTCATCAGCATAAAGCAGTGAGATTGCCTGAGTACCCTTACGAGCGCCACCAATCTGGCAGAGCATGTCATACAGGGTAAAGGCGGTCTCTGCACCAGGAAGCGTAATCTCAAGGTCCTCAGACTGAGCAAGGGCAAGCGCAATATCCTTGCGGAAGTGCTCAGCCAAAAATCCTGGTTGGAAATCCCCCTCAAGCGACTTAGGAGCAAGCTCCTTAAGTGCGCGAGAAGAGCCCATACCGCTGGCAACAACCTCAAGCATCTGCTCAACGTCAAGGCCGCCTTGCTCCGCTAAAGCCATTGCGTCTGCGTAGCCAATCATGCAAGAAGCAAGAGAAACCTGGTTACAAAGCTTTGCAGTCTGACCCTTACCAGCGCCACCCATGCAGAAAATCTTTGCCGAGAAAGTCTCGAGAAGAGCACGTACTGGCTCAATATCATTCTCAGTTGCACCAATAATCAGTGTAAGAGTTCCGTCCTGAGCACCCTTCTGACCGCCAGTAACAGGGCAATCAAACGCATGCTTTCCTTCAATTTCAGCAGCATCGTGAATATCACGTGCAAGCTGAGATGAAGAAGTGGTCAGATCGATAAGGTAAGCGCCCTTCTTAGCAACACGAATAAGACCATCTGTTGCCAAGTACACATCTTCAACGTCAGTTGGATAACCAACCATAGTAAAGACAACGTCAGCATCTTTTGCCGCGTCTGCTACGCTCTCTGCAACGTGTGCTCCCAGCGAGACAAGCTTTTGAGCTTTCTCTGGTGTTCTGTTGTAAACAGTAACGTCATAACCAGCAGAAATGAGATGCTCTGCAATAGGAGCACCCATAATGCCTGTTCCAATAAAAGCAACCTTTGCATGCTTGCTCAGTGCCATGTACGAGTCCTTTCAGACTGAAATAAATATACAAACTGGGGCCGCTCCAAAGAGCGACCCCGTACCTTGTACCCGTTAATTAGATTTACGAACCCTGTTAGCAATTCGATCGGAAAGTGAGAGCTTCTCGCGGCGATCAGTACCCCAAAAGACAATAGCCACCATACCTGGACCAACGTGAGCGCCAATAACTGGTCCCACCTGGCTGTGAATAATGGTGAGTCCCTCGCAGCCCTTCTCTTTACGAATCTGAGCCTCTAGCCAATTAGCATCCTTCTGTGCATCTGCAGAGATAATGCCAACAGGAAGAGAGGTATCGTGAGAATAGCTGTCTCTAAAGTCTTGAACCAAAGACTTGAGAGCCTTCTTCCTACCTCTGCACACCGTCTTGACGGTAAGCGCTCCTGTTAAGTCGTAGGTAAGCTCTGGCTTTACATCAAGCTTGCCACCAATGTTTGCCGCAGCAGCAGGAATACGGCCGCCTGCAGCAAGAGCATCTAAAGTCTCAAGTGTTAAATAGCCATGAATGTAATAACGTGCGTCTTCTGCCCACTCAGCAATCTCTTTTGCCGAGAGACCCTTATTAGCCTGATGCACTGCCTCAAGACCAAGCAATTGAGCTGCTGATGAAGGCGCACCGTTATCAACCACGTAAAACTCAAAATCTGGATATTTTTCTCTTACCATATCTGCTGCCTGTTCAGCTGCATAGTAGGATGAAGAAAGCGCTGAGGTAAAGCACAGATATACCGTTGGCGTACCCTGCTTTGCTGCACGCTCAAATACCTCAAGATAGTGACCAGGAGAAATTGCAGAGGTTGTATAGTGTAGCTTTTTGTCTTTTCGCATACCCTCAAAAAACTCATGTGCGCTCATGCTTTTCCAGCCGTCATCAAAATGCTCTCCGTCTGGTCCCACATAAGAGAACTGAATGATATCGACACCTAGCTGTTCAGCAATTCCTGGGGCAAAGTCTGCACAAGAGTCCATAATGATTCGAACGTTACTGGGTTTATGATAGGCAGATGAAAGCTCAGTAGGCTCTAAATCTTCAAAGGCAACCTCACTGATTTCTTCTTCAAGATCATCTTTTTTATTAAACATCTTGTTCCTCAATCTTAGGCTTGATAATTCCATAACCACCATTTTTACGATGGTAAATGACATTAGTTAGGCCCGTAGAAGAATTAACAAAGACATAAAAATCATGGCCGAGAAGATCTGTTTGAACAAGCGCCTCCTCTTCTGACATTGGCTCAAAATCAATGTACTTCTCGCGAACAAGCTGATCATCAAGGTCTTCAGCAGGAGTCTCAATAAGATTAGCAAGATCTTCTTGTGTTAAAGCAATGCCGCGCTCTGACTTAACATGATGACGACGATCAACAACTTTTGTCTTGTATTTACGTAACTGTCTGGATACTTTTTCTGCTGCCTCATCTATAGCTAGATACATGTCATCAGAGCTAGCGGTAACACGAACAACATTGTTGCGAACAAATACCGTAACCTCAACTGTCTTTCTATCTGGATTTGAGGGGTTTTTGTCTACTCTGAGGACAACATCACAAGACATGGGAGCGATATCAAATACTTTAAGTGCATCGCCAATTTTCTGATCTACGTGTGTGCGCAAAGCCTCAGAAATACTTACCTTGCGTCCCGAAATCTTGATGTCCACCATGAGGGCCTCCTATCGGATACACAAAACATCTTCTGTCTGATGTTTGTATAACAACAATACCCATTTGTCGGCCAATCATTCCATAAAAGTTACATTGAACGGTAAACGGCTAGAGACGTCTCTTAAAAGTAAATAACTAATTTTGCCCAGAAGAAGACGCAGATGTATCAGCACTGGTTGATTGAGTAGAAACTTCTACAAGACCAGAAATCTTATTAGTAGTGGAGAGGTGCGGCAAGGTACCAACCCACTTATTCCTAATAACTCCCTCTACCCCATTAGACTGGATGGATGAAAGCGCTTGTTGGATTTGTGTAGCTAGAGCATTGTTGCTTGTTGCTACAGAAATACCAACTGTAGTAGGAACATCAACAACACCAACCATAGAAATATCTTTATTTGCTGCTAAATAAGCACCAGCATACGCATCACATGCCACGTAATCGATGGAGCCATTTTCAAGTGCTTCAAACGCATCATTTAAGTTGGAGAAACGCTGAACAGACATGCCAGAAAGTACCTGACCCATTGCTCGCTCAGACAAAGAACCACTTTGAACTCCAACGGATTTTCCGCTTAAACTATCAGCTGTAATGTTGGTTTCTGAGCCCTTGTGAAAAAGTGCAGTTGTAGATTCAGCGTAGCCAGAAATTAAAGTACTTGTTGAATCTTCACCATTTCGAACATCCATCACAATGTCGCAGCCTGCTTGAAGGCCATCTACTGGTCCATTGACTGACACAAACTTAACATCTACGCCCAACTGATCTGCAATTGCAGAAGCCACTTCAACATCAATTCCTTGGAGTGTGCCGCCTTCTGAGGCCACAATCATTGGTGCTGTCACTGACTGAGTACGAAGACCAACTGTAAGAGTACCAGCGGTATGCAGTGAGGAATCGGGGATCTTCTGCTGACGGGCTTCTCGCTTTTCTTGAATTGCCTCTTGCACTGATTTGACGTGGAACCATTTGCCCAAATCAATGTTGATAGGACCAATGGAGCATCCTGTCAAAACAACAGCAAAAGCAATAAGAAGCAACACCCTAAGAGAGCTTTTAACACGCGTCATCAGAACTCCTTCTTCTATTTAGGTGTCTTTTCAGCTGACCTGGTATTTGACCCCACACTCGCATACT
>CABKMA010000033.1 GCA_902373375.1 uncultured Atopobium sp. | reverse complement strand
GTGTACTCAGGAGACATGGTGAACTTCTCGTCATTAAAATCAATGGAGCAGCCCATGCGCTTAATCTGGGAAACAATGGTTCCGCCGTACTCGCGCGTCCAATCCCAGCAAGCATCCAGGAACTTCTGGCGACCAATCTCCAGGCGAGAAATACCCTCTGACTTAAGCTTCTTATCAACCTTAGTCTGGGTTGCAATGCCTGCGTGGTCAGTTCCAAGAATCCAACGAGTTGAATAACCGCGCATGCGAGAATAACGAATGTAGGTGTCCTGGATGGTGTCATCCATGGCATGACCCATGTGAAGGATGCCGGTAACATTTGGTGGAGGGATAACTACCGTACGGTCTTCAGTTCCCTTACTACGACCATAGCAATCTGCCTTTATCCACTTTTCAATGAGCTCAGGCTCAGCTGCCTGAGGATCATAATTCTTGGGCATTTCTTCCACAGTAATCTTGCCTTTCATATGCTTTTAGCAGTATTCCTATTAACCATTTGAACAGTATAATGCATTAAAACAGATGTAGCTCAGGGGACATAATAATGTAGTTTTAACATTTCATAAAAAAAATTACACTTCGTATAAAAAGTAGTAGTAGTATTAATTTGTCGCGACATTCAATTCTAAATTTTAGCTGAAAGAAGCCACAATAGACATATCAGGCACTAAACATACCAAACACTAAAATTGCTTGAAAAATTATTGACAGCATCTAGATTAAATACATAGTCAACAACTTTTTCTATAGATAAAGAAGGTTTGACATGAAAAGCAATGTTAAAGAAATTCAAAATGACCTTAAACGGAGTCTTTTTTGGAGTAACAAAAAGTTATTATTTGGCTCTTTTTTCTTTACAACTTCTCTAGAACTAGTTACGGTATGCTCCCCCTATATAACTTCTATTCTTATGAACTCCGCTGTGTCAGGATCATTTGATGACTTTTTAAAAGGCTGTCTATTTGCCGCCATATTAACAATCTCTGCAATTACAAATAAATTAGTGGTTCGTTATTTTGTTCCTAATTATCTTTATCATGCTACAAACTCATATCGCAACACTGCATTTAAATACATGCTAAAAAAGGGCATAAATTCATTTGAAGCAAGCGGCAGTTCTGTTTATGTATCTGCACTTACTAATGATTTAAGTACTATAGAGACAACATATCTTGAACAGATGTTTTCTTTGGTAAGCGATAGTATATCTTTCATAGTGGCTCTCATAATGCTAATGGTTCAAAGCATTCCATTAACTTTTGTAGCTATTGCTGCTTCAATTCTTCCTCTAATCATTGGTGTAAAGCTAGGCGGAACACTCGGTAAAATTCAAAAAGAATCTTCTGAGAAAACTAGTCAATTTATTGCTCAGATTACTGATCTAGTAAAAGGCTTTCCTTTGATAAAAGCTTACGGAGCAACAGAGGCTGCCGTAAGACTATTTGAAAAAGACAATGATGCTCTTGAAAAATCAAAAAAAGAGAGTAGAAAGACTACTCGATTCATTAATACTCTGAGTTGGAGCGCTTTCGGATTATCTCAATGGGCTGTCTTAATTGCTGGCACATATCTTTGTATTTCAAATCAAGGAGTTACCCCTGGTGTAATTCTTATGGCTACGTTACTAATGAATTACATCAGTCTTCCTTTACAAACAATTCCGCCGGTACTCGCGTCACGTAAGGCTTCAAATGATTTAATTTTAAAATTTTCTGAGACTCTCGCTGACAATAAGGAAGAAGAAGGACAACAGGTATTAGATAAAGTTACAAAAGGAATAGTCATCAATAATCTTTCATTTGCTTATGAACAAAATAAAGCTGTACTGAAAAATTTATCAATCAAACTTCTACCTAATAAAAGTTATGCAATTGTTGGAATATCAGGTTCTGGAAAATCTACTTTATTTAATCTACTTATGGGTGGCAATTTAAGTTATCAAGGAAATATATTTTATGATGACGTAGAGTTAAGAACTATTAATAAAAAGAGTCTCTACCAAAATGTTTCACTGGTACAACAAGAAAATTTCTTATTTAATGCATCAATTGAAGACAACATTACTATGTTCGAAAGTCACTCAAAAGATGTTATTTCTCAAGCATGTGAAAAAGCTGGTCTTACAGATTTCATTAAACAACATAAACTGAGTTATCAATGTGGCGAAGCAGGTTCTAACCTTTCTGGTGGCGAGCGTCAAAGAATTTGTATTGCTAGAAGTTTGTTAAAAGGTTCTAAAGTTCTATTTTTTGATGAAGCTACATCAGCACTTGACCATTCAACTACTGACCAAATTATAAATTCAATAACAAATCTCACAGACACACTACGTCTAGTTATTACACACAACTTAGAGGAAGCTCAACTGAAAAAATTTGACGAAATTATTGTAATGAAGGAAGGTAGTATTATCGAAATGGGTTCGTTTGAGGAACTTATGCAACAAAATCATTACTTTAAGGCCCTCTATACTCTTGAACAATAAATACTATCTGCAGATACTTTTATGAGGAGCTCTATGTCTGCCACAATTCCTGAAGCCACAGCTCGACTTGAACTTGTCTTAGGAAAAGACCGCCTTGGACAGATTCAAAATTCCTGCGTCATGGTCTTAGGACTTGGTGGCGTTGGTTCAAACTGTGTCCAAGCACTGGCTAGAGGCGGTGTAGGCTCCTTTGTTTTAGTGGATGCTGATGCAGTAGAAGCATCCAACCTAAACAGGCAGGCTATTGCCTATGTGAGCACCATTGGAAAAAGAAAGGTTGACATTACCAAAGAGATGATTCTGAACATTAATCCAGACGCTCACGTGGTCACCCTTGACGCTTTTTTGCTTAAAGACAACGTTGACGAGCAGCTCTCTGCTCTTCCAAAACCAGATGTTGTAGTTGATGCCATCGATACCATTTCTGCCAAATTGGCTGTTGTAGCATGGTGCCAGAAAAACAACATCTACCTTATCTCCAGCATGGGCGGCGGCAATAAAATACATCCAGAACTTCTGGAGATTACTACGCTTTCAAAAACGCATAGCGATGCTCTTGCAAGAGTAATGAGAAAAGAATCCAAAAAGCGCGGCCTTGCCGACTTCCGTGTGCTCTACTCCCCCGAGCCAGCGCGACCAGTTTTTGCACCAGAGGGCGCAACGGGCAAATCTGCCAAGCTAGGAACTATGTCCTACTACCCTCCTATTATGGGTCAGATGATTGCCTCGGACGTTATTTTGCATCTTTCAGGGCTTGACCATGAATAACCTCACATACTTTGATGCGCACGTTCACGCCAACCTTATGGACTCCCCACTCAATGTAGCGAGAAGTTCCCATGACGCCAGATTAAGTTTTTTTACCTGCGGAGTTACTCCTCACGACTACCTAGAGCTTGCTCCTCAGCTTACGCAAAACAACATCCGTGTTGGACTAGGAGCGCATCCCTGGTACATCTCTGATGAGCGCGTTACTCAAAAAGATATAGAGCTCCTGCTAGAGCTTATGGAGCAGACATCTTACATTGGCGAGATTGGACTAGATTTTTCTTCTCGCTATTGTGTTGATGGGTTGCAAGATTTGCAGGTTAGAGCTTTTACGCAAATCTGCGCACGTGCAGCAGAACTTTCACGCAACGGCCAGCCACGAGTGCTCTCGATGCACACCGTGAGAAGTGTTGATACGGTGCTAGACATTCTTGAGCAGACAGGAGCAGCTCAGGCGTGTATCCCTATCATTCACTGGTTTAGCGGTAGCTCAGAAGAGCTCCAAAGGGCTATTAAGCTTGGCTGTTGGTTCTCTGTTGGCGAGATGAGCCTAAAGACTAAGCGTGGCCGTGAATACGCTAAGGTCTACCCAAAAGATAAACTCCTTACCGAGACTGACCTTCCCTCCAGTGATCACACGAATATTGACTCGTCGGACATTGTGGATAGCCTTAAGCGGGCTCTTCTTGGGCTCAGTGAGGCTCGTGGATACTCTGTGCAAAGTGAAGTAATGGCAAACGCAGCAGGCGTTTTTGGCGTCTAAGTGTTAAAGTCTTACGTATGAGAAGATTACGTAAAATACCTACACAACGCCTTGCTGGAACTGGCAGAGCGCAACTTTCTGGAGCAATGCTTGCAAGCTCATCCGATGAGCTGGGTCTTGCTCTTAATGACGTTGTGCTTGTATTTGCCTGCAGCGATAACTTTGTGCCGTATTTATCTGTAGCAATTCAATCCATCATTGAGAACGTCAATCCAGAGCGTCGCTACGACATCATTGTTTTGACTCGTGACCTCACTCCTACCAGCATGATTACGCTTACTCGTCAGGCTCAGCTTGTTGATAACGTACATGTTGGCTTCTTAGATGTTGACGCGGCTCTTGGTGATATTGAGCTTCCTCATCATGGTCACTTTAGACCAGAAACCTACTTCAGGCTGCTTGCTCCCTCACTACTTCCTAACGTCAATAAAGCCATCTATCTTGACTCCGATCTGGTAGTTAATACCGATATTGCAGGACTCTACGATATTGATGTCACAGGATACTTGGTAGGTGCTACGCGCGACGCTGATACTGTTGGACAAATTGATGGCTATGACGCCACAGTTGGTCCCTATCTCAAAAATGAGCTGGGCATGGATGATCCTCACGATTACTTCCAGGCGGGTGTCATTTTGATGAACCTTGAAGAGATTAGAAAGCAAATTTCTCCTGAGGAGTTTCTGAAAGTCTCAACCATGCGTGCATGGCGCTGGCTTGATCAAGACGTTCTTAACAGGTTTGTAAACGGCCATTATCTTCGTATTAATATGAAATGGAATTACCTGGTAGACTGGCAATTCCTTCGTCGTGATCACATTGTTGCTCAGGCGCCAAAAGACGTGCGAGAAGAATACGAAGAAGCGCGTAAGAATATCTGTATTGCTCATTTTGCAGGACCAGACAACAGGCCTTGGCTCTATCCAAACTCAGATCTTGCGGGTCTTTTCTGGTTCTATGCTCGCCGCTCCCCCTACCTTGAGGAGCTTCGTTCACAGCTTGAAGAGTCAAGACGTACGGTAAAAGGTCTTTCTCACCGCGTGCAAAGTGGTGTTCTTTTCCGCGGCTTGATGCCTTTATTTGATGCCGTTTTTCCACCAGGCACTAAAACACGCACCAAAGTTATTACGTCATACAACAAACTTGGTGGCGGCAATTTATAACGCAAAAGGAGGTCTTTCGACCTCCTTTTTTATTGCTATGCAAGTTATTTCTTTTTGCCCCTAATGATTTCTGGAGCATTATCTCCGCCAACACTTTCTGGAGTGACCACAACCTTGGTGATATCCAAATCTGATGGCAGGTCAAACATGGTCTCTTGCAGCGTAGACTCACAGATTGCACGAAGACCACGAGCACCAGTACCACGAGCCAAAGCCTTCTTAGCAATCTCTCTGAGTGAGTCCTCAGTAAACTCAAGGTCTACACCCTCAAGCTCAAACATACGCTTGTACTGCTTGGTAAGAGCATTCTTTGGATCTGTGAGAATGCTCATCAGATCTTCCTCACCAAGCTCACGAGTGGATGTGATAACAGGAATACGACCCAAAAGCTCTGGAATCATGCCAAACTTATGCAGGTCCTGAGGCATTACCTTGGCGATAAGCTCAGACTCACCTTCTTTGACATTCTGAGCAACGTCAGAGTTAAAGCCAATTCCCTTTTTACCAATGCGGTCGGCAACGATCTTATCCAGACCAACAAAAGCACCACCACAGATGAACAAGATATTGGTGGTATCAATGTGAATAAGCTCCTGCTGAGGATGCTTGCGGCCACCTGTTGGAGGAACACTTGCAACGGTACCCTCAAGAATCTTCAGGAGTGCCTGCTGAACGCCTTCACCAGAGACGTCACGAGTAATAGAGAGGTTCTCGGCCTTACGGGCAATCTTATCAATCTCATCGATGTAGACAATACCTACCTGAGCACGCTCAACATCGCCATCTGCGGCAGTAATGAGCTTAAGTAGGATATTCTCGACATCTTCACCAACGTAGCCGGCCTCAGTAAGGGTTGTTGCGTCAGCAATAGCAAACGGCACTTCAAGAAAACGAGCAAGCGTCTGAGCAAGCAAGGTTTTACCAGTACCAGTTGGGCCCAGGAGCAAAATGTTGGACTTTGCAATCTCAACATCCTCCTGGCCCTCCTGAGGCTCATCGTTGCCAGAAAGGATACGGCGGTAGTGGTTATACACCGCAACCGACATAGCACGCTTTGCGTCTTCCTGACCCATTACGTACTGAGATAGCTCATCGTAAATCTCATGTGGAGTTGGCAGGTCTTTAATAACAGGCTCATCAGAGTGAGTCTCAACCTCTGACTCTTCATCAAAACCGAGAGACTCATCAATCATATCCGAGCAGGTAGAAACACATTCATCACAAATGCAGACTCCACCAGGACCCTGGATAAGCTTATTTACCTGCGACCTACTCTTTCCGCAGAAAGAACAGTGCATCTCATCTAATCCGCCAAAAGGCGAGAAGTTCTGGTCATTAGCCATAACTTAAAACCTCAATACGAGAACAATTATTGGTCGTTACGAGAAGAGATAACGCGGTCAACCAGGCCGTAGTCACAGGCCTCCTGTGCGCGAAGATAATTATCGCGCTCGGTGTCTGCATTGACCTTCTCGATAGGCTGTCCAGTATAATCCGAAAGCAACTCGTTGATGTGCTGGCGAATCCACTTTGTCTCATCTGCAACAATCTGGATATCGGTCTGCTGACCCTGAACGCCACTGGATGGCTGGTGAATCATAACCATAGAGTTAGGAAGCGCAAGACGCTTACCCTTTGCACCAGCTGCAAGAAGAACAGCGCCCATAGATGCTGCCATACCAACGCAAATAGTAGATACGTCAGGTTTGATGAAATTCATGGTATCAAGGATGCCCAGACCTGCATAAACGTCTCCACCAGGAGAGTCAATGTAGAGAGAAATGTCCTTATCTGGATCTTGGCTCTCAAGATGCAAAAGTTGCGCAATAACAAGATTTGCAGAATCGCGCGTTACCGGCTCACCCAAGAAAACAATACGATCATTGAGCAGTCTAGAGTAGATGTCATAGGTACGCTCACCACGAGGAGTCTGCTCAATAACATACGGAATGGTTGGAGTGTTTGTTGGATAATGCATAATCCTCCTTCAAAGGTCTTTTCTTAGAAACATACCCCGGGAAGCATGTCTCTAACCCGGGGTATGAAAAATTCAAAGTAACTGCAACTTTTGACGCAGTCTTTCTGGCGAGAAACCCAACCAGTTGCGGACTACTCAGCGTCCTTCTTTGCGTCCTCGTCCTTCTTAGCTGCCTTCTTCTTAGCAGGAGCCTTCTTAGCAGGCTTCTTCTCTGCCTTCTGCTCTTCCTTAGCAGCCTCAGCAATCTCGTCGACAACGGTGACGGTTGCGTTGTCACGCAGCCAATCAAGAGCCTTGGAGCGACGGATGGACTCGCGGATAGCAGGAAGACGACCAGCCTTGCGCCACTCTTCAATTGAAGACTCAACATTAGGAACATTAGCGCGCTCAAACTCTGCGCGGATATCATCCTCAGTTGCCTCAAGCTTGAGCTCTGCAGCAATAGCATCAAGAGCTAAAGACTGACGTGCACGCTCCTCAGCCTGAACGCGAAGATCAGAAATGAAATCATCAGTCTTGATGCCACGTGCAGACAGGAACATATCAAGGCTCATGCCCTGCTGCTGAAGACCATTCAGGAACTCCTGGGCAATCTCGTTGAAGACCTCGTTCTTGTACTCCTCGGGAATCTCTTCAAGCTGAAGACGTTTGCCTACAGCCTCAACAACGCGGTCCTCTTTAAGAGTTGGAAGAGAGTTCTTCTTGTCGGACTCAATCTCAGACTTAACAGCCTCACGGAGTTTCTCGACCGTGTCATAACCAAAGGTGTTCTTTGCAAGCTCGTCAGTCAGCTCTGGAGTGACGGACTTCTTGTGAGCAACAACCTTGACGTTGATATCGTAATCGTGGGAGTGAACCTCATCGCCGTGAGTGTGGCTGTGAGTCCACTTGACCTCTTTCTCCTCACCTGGCTTCATGCCGATGAGTGCCTCCTCAAGCTCTTTTGGAGCCTGGGTGCCATTAAGGGTAAGAACACGGTCCTCGCCCTCCATATGAGCAGCGCCCTCAATGTTCTTGATGTCGACACCAATGGTGTCGCCCTCTTTGACAGCGCGCTTCTCCTTGGTGTTCTCAAACTTAGCCTGGTAAGACAGAAGCTGCTTAATCTGGTGATCAACCTCAGCCTCAGTTGCCTCATTTGGAGGCATGTTGATTGCAGGAGCATCGTAAGAGTCAAGCTTAGCCTCAGGACGAACGTTGAAGACTACCTCGTAGGAGTAATCCTGACCCTCAACAGGAAGGTCTGCATCCTGGTTGTAATCACCACGGCCAACAGGAACAAGGTCAAGCTCCTCAAGAAGCTGTGGCTCTGCTGCGCCGAGAAGATCGTTGGTTGCCTGAGCAAGAACTGCCTCGCGGCCAACAATGCTATCAATAACAGGACGAGGTGCACGACCCTTGCGGAAACCCTGGAAGGAATACTTGTTTGCAATGTCCTTGTAAGCCTGCTTAATGGCAGCGTCTACCTCTGCAGCAGGAACTGTAACCTTGACGGTGAGTTTCTCGTCAACTGGCTTATCTGCGGTAACGGTGATGTTCAACGTTCCTCCAGTGTCTCGTAAAAAATGCTGGCGTACCAGCTCTTAACCAAATTTCTGCATGGTGCGGGCGGAGGGAATCGAACCCCCACGGACTTAGTCCACTAGAACCTAAATCTAGCGCGTCTGCCAGTTCCGCCACGCCCGCATATTTATGCAGCCTTGCAATAATAACAAACTTTTGCGCTCTTCACTAGGAGAACTTCGCATTCTAAACACTTCCCTCACGAAAAAAGACCGGTCTTTTTCAAGACCGGTCCAACTTCAAGTAAAAAGCTCATCTTCCAAGCACGTTTTAGAGATCTTGTAATGCAAACGTCTCTGGCTCGCTCTTTCTTGCAGCCGCAAGTGCCTGGATAAGAGCAGTTGCTGCAGACATTGCGGTAACGCAGGTAATGCCCTGGCTGACAGCCTCTGCGCGCATCTTAGTTCCGTCACTGTGGGCCTCGTGACCGTGAGGCGTATTGATGATGAAGCTGACGGTCTTATCGCGCATGAGGTCAACAACGTTTGGATGACCATCGGAAATGCGGTTGACGGTGGTGCAGTCAATTCCAGCTGCACGCAGCGTCTTAGCCGTACCGCCTGTAGTGTAGATGCCGTAACCAAGGTTCTCCAGAGCCATTGCAACAGGGGCAATAGCGCGCTTATCGCGGTCGCACACGCTGATGAAGACAGATCCCTGCTCAGGAAGCTTGTTCTCAACTGCCTCGCGAGTCTTTGCGTACGCTGCTGGGAAGGTGCGAGCAATACCCATGACCTCGCCGGTAGATTTCATCTCAGGTCCAAGGATTGAGTCAGCACCAGGGAATCTAGACCAAGGCATAACCGCCTCTTTGACCGCGTAATAGTCGACGGTGCGGTTCTCGTCTGGAAGCAGACCTTGTGCTCTAAGCTCGCTGATCTTCTCGCCAGCCATGATGCGAGATGCGTACTTGGCCAGAGAAACGCCCGTTGCCTTTGACGAGAATGGCACGGTTCTAGAAGCGCGAGGGTTGAGCTCAATAACAAAGACGTGCTCGTCGCGGACAGCGTACTGGATGTTCAGGAGGCCTCGGATGCCGCAGGCAAGCGCCAGCTTTTTGGTGATGGTTCTAATCTGGTCAACAATCTTTTCAGAGAGCGAGAAGGGCGGCCAGCAGCAGGCGGAGTCGCCCGAGTGAATACCGCACTCCTCGATGTGCTCCAGAACAGAACCCACGTAGCACTCCTCGGTGTCACAGAGCGCGTCAACATCCAGCTCAATGGCGTCCTCAAGGAAAGCATCCAGGTAGACAGGACGGTCTGGTGTGACGTGTGTAGCTGACTCCATGTAGGTGACCAGGTCGGAATCGTCGTAGACAATGGCCATGCCGCGACCGCCAAGAACGTAGCTTGGGCGGACAATCAGCGGGTAACCAATGCGACGAGCGGCGTCACGTGCCTCGTCCATGGTGGAGGCAACTGCCGATGGTGGACAGGCGATGTTCAAGCGGTCCAGCAGCGCTGCGAAGCGGTCACGGTCCTCTGCCAGGTCAATTGCCTCTGGCTGAGTGCCCATGATAGGAACGCCAGCGTCCTTGAGGGCGCGAGCCAGCTTGATTGGAGTCTGGCCGCCAAGGGTAACAATGACGCCTTCTGGCTTCTCAACCTCAATGACATCCATGACGTCTTCAAAGGTCAGAGGCTGGAAATACAGACGGTCGGAGGTGTCGTAGTCTGTGGAGACGGTCTCTGGGTTGCAGTTGACCATGACGGTCTCATAGCCTTGCTCGCGAAGAGCATAGGCAGCATGTACGCAGCAATAGTCAAACTCAATGCCCTGACCAATGCGGTTAGGACCAGCGGAGAGAATCATAACGCGTGGTTTTTCTGCCTTAACGTACTCTGTAGCGTTGCCCTTCTCGTAGGTAACGTAGTGGTACTGCGTGGTTGCGCCAAACTCGCCAGCGCAGGTATCTACGGTCTTGACCTGCGGACGGACGCCCAGCACTTCCCTCACAGCGCGGACAACATCTGTCTTGGTACCGGTAAGGTGTGCAAGCTGCTCGTCCGAGAAGCCCAACTGCTTGGCGGCAAGCATGTTATCAGTGGTGAGACCAGAAAGTCCCAGCTCTTTGATGCGTTTCTCGGCGTTGATGATGCCTGCCATACGGTGCAGGTACCATGGGTCAATGCCGGTCATATCGTGAATACGCTCAACGCTCCAGTTTCTGCGCAAAGCCTCAGCAACGTAGAAAATACGCTCTGGTGTTGGCTTGCTAACCAGCTCATCGAAGTTCTTCTCGTCAAAGACATCATGGCCGTCAGCTCCCAGACCAGCGCGATCTTGCTCCAGAGAACGAAGCGCCTTCTGCAGAGCCTCCTCAAAGGTTCTGCCCATAGCCATAGCCTCGCCAACCGACTTCATGCGGGTGGTCAGAACGCGGCTGGTACCCTTAAACTTGACAAAGGCAAAGCGAGGAACCTTGACCACGCAATAGTCGATGGAAGGTTCAAAGGCAGCGGGAGTTGCCTTGGTGATGTCATTAGTAATCTCATCAAGCGTGTAGCCAACAGAGAGCAGCGCAGCCATCTTTGCAATGGGGAAGCCGGTTGCCTTGGAAGCCAACGCGGAAGAGCGGCTAACGCGAGGGTTCATCTCAATGACGATAACGCGGCCGTTAGTTGGGTTGACTGCAAACTGAACGTTAGAGCCACCGCAGGCAACGCCTACACGCTCGAGAATGGCGATGGAGTAGTCGCGGAGGTTTTGGAGCTCTTCATCAGTAAGCGTCTGAGCTGGAGCAACGGTAATGGAGTCTCCGGTGTGAACGCCCATTGGATCGAGGTTCTCGATAGAGCAGACAACAATGCCGTTACCTGCGGTATCGCGCATGACCTCCATCTCAATCTCTTTCCAGCCCTCAATGGACTCCTCTACCAGCACCTCATGCTCTGGAGAAAGCAGGAGACCCTGCTCAACAATTTCTACGAGCTCTTCTGGGGTATGTGCAATGCCGCCACCCGCGCCACCAAGGGTAAAGCTTGGGCGAATGACCACGGGATATCCCAGGTCAGCAACAATGCGCTGAGCGTCTTCCATAGAGTGAGCGATGTCTGCGCGGGCAACCTCCAGGCCAATGTCCTGAACTGCCTCGCTGAAAAGCTCACGGTCCTCACCGGTACGAATAGACTCCAGGTTGCAGCCAATGACCTCGATGTTGTACTTGTCAAGAACGCCTGCCTCGCCAAGGCCGATGGTGCAGTTCAGAGCGGTTTGTCCGCCCATGTTTGGCAGAAGCGCGTCAGGACGCTCGCGCTCAATGACGCGGGTCACCGACTCAACGGTGATTGGCTCAACGTAGGTTCTGTCTGCAGTTTCTGGGTCAGTCATGATGGTTGCTGGATTTGAGTTAACCAGAACAACCTCAAAGCCCTCTTTGCGAAGGGCGCGGCATGCCTGCGTGCCGGAATAGTCAAACTCGCAGGCCTGGCCAATAACAATTGGGCCAGAGCCAATGACCAGGATCTTCTTAATATCAGTACGCTTTGGCATTAGAAGCGCCTCCCCTCACGAACGTCGATGGCAAGATAGTCAGACTGTCCCTCCATCAAACGAGCAAATGCCTTGAACAAGTAGGATGAATCGTGAGGTCCTGGGCTTGCCTCAGGGTGATACTGAACGGAAAACGCTGGAATATCCAGGAACTGAATGCCCTCTGGAGTGCCGTCGTTAAGGTTGACGTGGGTGAGTCTAACACGGCCAAACTCCTTTGTCTGTACAACAGGAGCAATGCGCCTTGCAGACCACTCGCAGAGATTGTCAAAGTGCTCGGAGATTCCGCCAGACTCCTCGGCAATAAGCTTGCCCAAGCTCGGAAACACTAGACCGTAGTTGTGGTTTTGGGCAGTAATCTCCACCTTGCCGGTCAAAAGATTCATAACTGGTTCGTTGCCGCCATGGTGTCCAAATTTGAGTTTCTCGATATCTGCGCCTGCAACAATGGAGAGCATCTGGTTGCCCAGGCAGATACCAAAGATGGGAACCTTGCCCAAAACGCCACGAGCGGCCTCCTGCGTAGCGTCAACCTGCTCTGGGTCACCAGGGCCGTTGGAGAAGAAGATGCCGTCTGGGTTATAGGCCAAGGCGTCCTTGGCAGGTGTGTTCCACGGTACAACCGTGACTTCACAGCCGTTTGCCGCAAGACCCTGGAGAATGCCGTTCTTCTCGCCACAATCGTACGCGACAACGTTGAAGCGCTTCTTGGACGTAGCGGGAACCACGTAAGGTGCGTCAACAGACACGTCGGGGACAAAGTTGTGCTCGGAGATGTTGGGCGACGCCTGAACGCGCGCAAGAAGATGTGCAGGATCTAGGTCCTCGGTGGAGATGGCCGCCTTTTGCGCGCCAAAGTCGCGCAGGTGCATAGTCAGCGCGCGGGTATCGATGCCCTCGATAGCAACGACGCCGTTTTCCTGCAGAAACTCTGGCAGGCTCTGCTTGGACGTCCAGTTGCTTGGCTCGTAGCACATGTCGTAAACAACAAAACCACGCAGGTGCAGGGTGTCTCGCTGCATAACTGCAGGATCGATGCCGTAATTGCCCACCTGCGGATAGGTCAACGTGACAATCTGGCCTGCGTAACTTGGATCGGAGATAATCTCCTGGTAACCGGTCATAGACGTGTTAAAAACAATCTCGCCGAAGGTCTCTCCGCTCGCACCACAGCACCTCCCCTCGAAAGTTGTTCCATCTTCGAGAACAAGCAGCGCACGAGGCTGCGAGGTGGCACTTGCCAGTGGATTCATATACTCTCCGATCTGCGTGAGAGCATGCCGAGCCATAAAAAAAGAGCACTCCTTATGGAGGCTCAACAGCGAACATGCGCACTCAACGCTATGGGGCCTTGCCGGTGTCTCGCACCGTCCTTAAAGGTTGGTAGTATTGTAACGCATAACCAATAAAGGAGATGACATGTTTCCAGATTTTCTAGAGAATCCCTC
>CABKMA010000032.1 GCA_902373375.1 uncultured Atopobium sp. | reverse complement strand
AACTTGCCGAGTTTGGATCTTGAGCGCGTGCCATGGAAATAGTTCCACGTGTATGCGAGATGTTATTCTCGACACCATTTTTTGTGAACTCACCCTTGATTTTGTTCTCGGATCCTCCCGTGCCATTACCCTTAGGATCTCCGCCTTGAATCATAAAGCCATCAATAATGCGATGAAACGTAAGTCCGTTATAGAAGCCTGACTCGGCAAGATGGGCAAAATTGGAGACCGTAATAGGCGCAACGTTTGCGTTAAGAGTGGCCTCGATAGTGCCGTAATCCTTCACAACAATACGGACATGGTGAACGCCCTTTGCATAGGGGTCATCCGCTGCCACGGAGTCAATGTAGCCCTTATTTTGTGAGCTCTGAGACTGTGTCTGTTGCGTTTGCTGTGATTGCTGCGATTGCGAATTTGCTTGAGACTGAGACTTATCGGTACCTCTTAAAAGAGTGA
Source organism: uncultured Atopobium sp. (assembly GCA_902373375.1). Taxonomy (GTDB): domain Bacteria; phylum Actinomycetota; class Coriobacteriia; order Coriobacteriales; family Atopobiaceae; genus Lancefieldella. Next base: position 13,286 of record CABKMA010000032.1, on the reverse strand, counting down.
AAAGTATTGCTCCTGCCGCAAGCAAAACGATGACGATAGCCCCGTAAAGTCGGCGATTCTTTGTTTCAAACACGCTAAACCCTCCCCTTTAAGCAGAAGCGCACGAGACAATCCAAGACACCAGATTAGCGGTTGCATTACCTGTTCTCTCGGCAAGAACGTGACCTTTGTCCCAAACAAGCGTGTAATCAACACTACTTACACCCGAGAAGTGCTTTAAAGATAATCCCAGGTTAAATGAGGTGCAAATTGAGGTATCAGCGTTTTGAGCTCCCTCATTAATGCGCCAATAAGGAGCAACCGATGCTGTCTGATAACCCTTATAAGATGCGCTGGTAAAGTACAGTGGATTGAACATGTCAACACGAGTTGGAATGTCATTCTCAAGCGTATCTGCCTTGTTTAGATCAGAAGACCAATCATTAGCGTAACTGGACTTCCAACCAGTCAGCTTCATATACGTATCAAGGTTCTTTTTGATGAGGCTGGCTGCTTGCTCATCAAAATGCAACGTGCTTTGCTCGCCCACGCCAAAAAGCTGATTTGCACGAGTGCTTCTATCAGGAGCGTCAAAAGCTCCAACAGAAAGCGATGCGCCTCTCAAAGCGCGCGAGAAACCCCTCAGGTTCTCAAGCTCAACGCTCTGACGACGAAGGTTATATACAACCCAAATAGACTCAGAGTTCAGAGAAGTAAAATAATGCTCTGCGGTATCGTAAATAGTAGATTGAACCTGCTGAGTAGCAGGAGTTGCATTGTCCGTGCCACGAACCGTTGCAAGATTTGGATCACCTGGAAACGTAGGCTCCTCTAGGCGCTGAGGCGTGAAAGTATACGGGAATGAGTTGTCTTTAATAAAGTTACTTGCTGAAGACTTAAGCTCATTGATAAGAAGATCTGCATATGAGCCGGCGGTATAGACGCCAGAGTTAGTCTCATCAAGACTGACCTTACTGTCATTGCTATCGAGAAAATCCATGCTGTTGACAAATGCAGCATATGCACCGGAAAGATCTTGCGAGAGAGATTGGGTCCATGCGCCTTCAGCACGAGAATCTGTTGTATCTGCGTACTGACCAGCTGACCACTCATACGCTGCATCAGCAAGGTCATATGAGGTTGTAGGACACCATGACGCACTACCGTAAATAGAGTCTGAAAGCTGCTCGCCCTTATCGTTATGTGTAGCAGCGCCAACAGCTTTAAGGTATGGTGCATAGAGTGGAGAGTCTCCCGAGGTTCCCAGCACCGCGCTGAGACCGCCGCCGGCTGCAAAGCCAAACACAAAAATCTTTGATGTATTACAAGGGAGCAGCTCATTGTTGTAGCGCAAGTATCTAATAGCAGCCTTAAAATCCACTGCTGGCCAAGGCGATCCACCTGCGTAAAGCTCATCCGAACCTGAGGTTGAATCGTAGCCTGCACTTCTGCCACGGAAACCTGCGTATACGTACACACAACCAGCCTCAAGGTACGGTGCAAGGCCTTCGTATGCGTAACTTGTAGGGGCACTCTGAGGGGCGAGCGTTGCTGTGTTAATAGGCATAACGATTGGCGCAGTACGAGCGGTGAAGCTGCCTACAACGGCCTTCTCGCTCACTTCACACTCGTAGGTAGAGCCATTTTTCTTACCCGAAAAATACTTTCCAGGCACAAAGACTGACAAAGTATTTACTGACTTACTTGCAGGCTTAATGCAGTACTGAACACCCAGCTGATAGTAGCAGTCATTATCCTCGTCATAGCTCCACTGGGTCATATCCAGCTTAAGCGGCTTAAACTCTTCAAGGTCCACGTTAGATGCAGGCTGATTCGTATTCTCAGATGTCCTTGCCTGTGGAGTACATGCAGCCAAGGCACCGGCAGCTCCCAAAGCAGAAAGGGACAAGAATTCTTTTCTCGTAAAGGCCATAATTTCCCCTCGAATAGTTTATTCAGTGGAGGCAGCAACGACCGCTGACCTAGTTCAAGCTAATAACCCATTGTACCAATTTGCAAACGTGTATGCTTAAGAGCGAGCGTTTAGAGAAACGAGTTAGTATGCCAAAAGTTGTCAACTTTTTTGATCTCATTCATCTTAATCAAAGACTTGCTCAGCAGGGTCTTCTAAGCAAAGTTCATCTGCGCGACGCATGTGGCAAGCAATCTCTTTGGATAGAACTCCCCTCTGGCGAGAAACCCGATGAGCGCGAGAAAATCGACGAGGGCAAGAAAAACGACGATCAAGCGCTTGAAAAAACAAAGGAGCAAATTGAAGCATTTTTTGCAATAAAGGGTATGTCCGTTGAATTTGATCTTACTGGTGGAAAAAATTTCTGGATTGTGTAAATTGCCCGCTTGACGCAGCGCTTGAGTCTGTTATAGTAAATAGGCTTTTCGAAGCACCAATGGCTGGGTAGCTCAGTTGGTAGAGCAGGGGACTGAAAATCCCCGTGTCAGGGGTTCGATTCCCTTCCCCGCCACCACGACTTGAATCGGCTCAGAGAAAAATCTCTGAGCCGTTTTCTTTTATCTTTTGATATCAACTTTGCAATAACAACAGATGTGCTCCCACTTAAGAAGCATATCTTTCATAAAGTTCTTTCATTAAAAAGTTGAACAAAACTATCGATACGTACGCAACGCTTCGATGAGTTCAAAAGCATCAATGCCTAAGGCTTCGGCGAAAGAAAAAACTTCTCCGAGCTTAACGCCACGCTCACCTGATTCAACCTTTGATACAAATGCTTGATCTCCAGCAAGGTGCTCAGCAACTGCCTCTTGAGTAAGACGTTGCTTCTTTCGCAAATCGCGAAGGCACTGGCCCACTAATCTGTTAGATATCTGCTCCATGAGTGCAGGTTAAAACTATCAACTCAAATATGCCAAAATCGCATATTTTCTAAAAAAGAAATTCTCCCCGACTTATTTGCGGGGAGAATTAAGTTCTTTAAAAGTTACTTCTTGTGGTGTTTATTGAAACGTTTGTAGCGTTAGAAACCGCCGCCTCCACCGCCTCCGCCGAAGCCGCCGCCACCGCCGCCAGAGAAGCCGCCGCCAAATCCACCACCAGAACTTGCGCTGGAAGAAGCGAGTGCTGCAGTAGAGACAGAATGAGCAGCTGTAACACTCTTAGTTACGCTGTCAATTGCATTAGTATGCATACCATTTCCATAGTAATACCAGCTATAAACAGGCATGAACATAGGATCGTTGAACAGTTCTGGCATTGCAACCTTCAGCTGATCAATAACCTTATCTGCAACACCCAGCGCGACTGCCATAACCAAAAGCCTATTCCAAAGAATGACATCAGTAGGAATAGCTTCATGCAAGTTGGTAAACTCAGTAAGCCACTTTCTTAGTGCCCGGGTCTTAGCAAGAGTCTCAACACCCTCTCTATTCATTAAATCAAAAGAGCCAATGCCTATAAGCGCAATAAGGCCGGAAACGAAAAGAATGAATAAATGTAGTAATAGACTGCCAAATGAAACGTCTGCCATAACACCCATGTAAAATGCAGCAACAAAAACAAGAACATCAACAGCAATCAGAGCACCAAGAATTCCTTTACCGTGGAATGGAATCTTATTTGTTCCATACTTAGCAGCATAGCTAAGCTTGATGGGGCTCTCCCAAGACTCATATGCCTTATTAAAATCTTCTGGGTGCGATGAGGCGTATTTACCAATTTGTTTCATGGTAACAGTAGTATTTACCGCACCAGATTCCCCAGCTTTATCAAAGATTAACTTCATTGCCATGCTATCAATCTTATTTGACAAAGAGCTACCTGGATAGAAGGATGGCTGACCTTCTGCAAGGTCTTGAACCTTTGTAAGACAATAATCAGACTTCTCCATACCAAGGAAGTTTGTATTAACCGTCTTGTTTAAGCTAATGTACTTTGCGTCAGAAAGATGCATAAGGGTTGCTGTTAAAGCATCTCCCTTAATTAGCTCACCGTTATAAAGCATAGAGAGAACTGCTGGATGATCATCAGATGGAACATCTCTATAGTACGGGTCATTAAACTGAGGAGTCATAACCTTTTTGTATTTAATGCGTAGCATGATAACTGCAACAACGGTGATGGCTGCAAATACTAGTGGCGCATAAAGTATGAAAGCTACCTGAATTTTAGCAACCTCACGTTTGTGATTTGCCTCATCGGCCCATGCTTGTTCCTCAGATAAGATGCTGGTCATTTTATTTTGCTGAATAGGAGCTAATCCAGAAACCCAATCAGTTGGAAACGTTATACGAGCTTCCGCGAACTCATTAGTTCCTACACCAGGAACTTTATAAACAACTGCACTGTTAGTAATTTCTACGTTTGCGTCCAGCGGACCATGTCCCCAGGCACGAACAGTATCTCCAGCAACTATAGACTGACCTGCAGGAACAGGAAGATGAATAGTAGCTGTTACATCTTTAGACTCTGAATCCCAGCCATCAGATACAAACTTCCAATATAATTCCGCAGTATCAGACCAGCTCGTTACAACATTAGTAATGTCATATTCAATAGTTATACGCGCGGATTCATCATCATGTGCTGAATAAATCTTCAAATTCAACATATCGCTTGACTGAGAGGAAACATAATACTCATCTGAGTTGGCACTACTTCCACTTGAGTCTTTACTGTAAAGCTGACGTGTTCCTTGACTATCTTGAACAGTAACTGAAGTGATATTTACTTTAACGTCCTGTCCATTGTATTTATTCTTTCCAACGGGAAGATTCCAATAGACACCGTGAAAACTTCCTTTGAAGTAGAATGTACGAGTTTCTACAACATGCATCGTTCCGTCTTTTTGAACTGTTGCATCAATATCTACTTTATTAATTGAAAGATCACGAGCAAACGTCTTGGTCGGAGCAATTAAAAACGCAACGGCCAAGAGCATTATGCAAAGCGCAATCCTCACAAACTGGCTCTTTTTAGAAGAGCGAAGCGAGACTTTATACATGGAAACTCCTTTATGTTACTTTCGCAACTCTTCTCAAAAGGATACCACGTACAGTTTAATCTGCTGGTGAATATGAGTTATCCAATTCAAACAAAGCGGGTGGCAGGCCTTTATCCCATTCCTCTCCTATTTCCTCAGAAAGTAAATATTCATCAGTTTCTATAAAAGGAAGATTGGCGATCCTCTTATTTCTTGATGTCTCGAGATTGCATACAAGCGAGCTTGGTCCGCTGAAGTCTAGAAGGCATCCGTAACAAATTCTCATGTCCTGAAACAACCTTTCTCCGCATCTGGGGCAAATTTTTACGGAATAGTTTTCTGTAGCCATAGCGACTCCTTCTCTCAACATTGCTTTCCTTGACATTTATTTCTTGAATTAATACTGTCTGACCAACCTCAAACCATGGAAAATCATCAACTGATGGTCTTTCAAATGTGCAATAAGCACCTGCACAGCTATGAATTTGTTTAGGCTGTACTCGTCTACGAATTTTTAGAATTTCTCCGTGATCGTCTGCAAATGCAATGTCAATCGGATATGTCATTCCAAAAGTATGGACTGAAGAGCACTTTAGAAGTAAAACTGGAGGAGCTGTTATCTCAGTTCCCAAAAGACCGACAAACTTTTCGAAGCCCCCTTGTAACAATTCAAAAATTTGCTCCGAATTAGGAACTTCTTCTATCGAAACCTGTACGTTCATTTTTAAATCACAACTCCTGACTTATAGGGGCTAACAACAATTGAAGTTGTATGAGTAAGACTTAAAGGAGACTCTAGTGAGACTAAAGGAAGACGTAGAACATGCGGCCAAGGTTTGTACTTTAGAGTTACTTGATATTTGGGAAAAACAGAGACCATATTCCCAATTCCCTCCCTTTCTCCTTCCAATGAGACAACAATGTCGCAATTGCCATCACATTTAAGGACAGTTTTTATTTTTTGGGCCAAGTCTTCTAGTGCAACTTCATTTGCAGAATGACTGGGAGAAATTCCATGAGCAATAATTTGATCTGCCGCAACACGATCAAACTTTGAGCACATATCCGCAAACTTAAATAAATTGATTGCAATTAAAGCAACCACTAGTACAACCGGAAGCACCAAAGCTGTCTCAACAAACATTTGCCCTTTTTGGCAACAAAGAAACTTCATTTTTCTCATGCGGCACCAAAAACTCTTTTAACATCAATTTCTAAAGGAATCTCAATATCAAGAACGGGAGCGCTCAATTTTGCAATCGTTATTTTGTCAGGGAGATACTGCAGAGAAAACGCCCCGAGTGCACGTGCTAAAGCAACTGGATCTGATGTATTAGGTATTTTCTGAACTAGCTCACGGACTGTTGATTCCTTTTCGAAACCAGCTTGTTTCAAAATACTTTCTGTATTAACAAGAACAGGTTTCATTTGCCTTAAATCACTTGGCTCTAATCCTGCATCAACAATTATTTGTTTTAAGACACTCTGTAATTTAGCGCCAACGCTTCCACCTGTTACTCCATCAACATTATCAAGAAATTCTGTTAGTTTAGAAGACCAAGAGGTTGCATTGTCTCCATATGAAATTAAAAGAGTTCCCCACAAACTCATTGCTTTATCTAAAACCTGTCCAATAAGTCCTCCCCTCCTTTCAATCTGATTAAAGAAACTCGAAAGAACGTTGTTCGTAGATGAGCTGTCTGGCGCAAGCACTGCTCCAGATATTGCATATCCTTCAGAAAGAAAAGTTGTTTGCTCAAGTGTTCCCAGACTTCCTTGAAATTCTGGAGATGAGCTGCCTCTTCTCACAAATGAAATACAACCCCAAGCTCCTGGTGGACATAATTTAGGTCTAGCAACCTTCAGAGCATCAAGTGCTTTTTGGAATAAACCTGTTGATTTGTCTGCAGCTTCAGACAGCTTCTTTTGCAAATCTTTTATTTGCTGACGCGACGATTCATAAACTTCAGACTCTTCAACCACAATTTTCCAGTAATACTCAAATCCGTTATCAATATTTGTTGAAGCAGAGGCTACCCTTCCTACATCGCCACTTGTAAAATGACAAAATTGACATTCATGAACTACTCCAGAATCTAAATCTTGTAACGATGCAAATCCCGCGCTTTCTCCGATTGCACCTGGACAAGAGCTGTGAGCATGAATGGTTTTCTCGCCGTTTTCATAGGTACAAGGCCAGATAGGCTTTAGGTATAAATCTGTTTTCTTTGTCTCTTCTAAATTATGTGGCAATCGAGGTAAATCCATTTCAACCCCACCATCAACTGTTTCTTTATAAAACCCTTTAGAAAGTTCTTGATATGCAAAGTTGTAAAAAGCTTTTCGTATGGCTGAATCACGTAATTCTTCTGCTGTGTTTCCTTTAACAACTTCTTGATCATATCGAGCTCTGTAATATGCCCTTGCGCGCTTTAAAGCGATACCAAACGTCCAAGAAGTTGGCGACGAAATAAATGGGTTGATGTCTTCAGAAAGACCAGCAAGATGCTCTGCTCTTTCACGCATAGAGTAAGGGCTTCCGCCACAATCCGCCTCCCATGCCCTTTTCTTAGACGATTCTGATTTACTCTGTAATTCTTCAATGTCTTTTGCTATCTGTTGTAATTGCTCGCTTTGTGCTTTTAATTCATCTGATGGAACATCGCTTTTTAAATGACCAAAATTAGACTGTGACTGAGCGGGAAATAAAAGTGCAGATCCCATAAAGTTTCCAGCCTCACTAGAGTTTCTTTGAATACAAGAGCTTGCCGCCATCGCTGCAAAAACTGGAAGCATTTTTTCGGTTGTTTCTAACCCTTCGCTGGCTGATGCGGCAAAATTTTTACGCACTTCAAGTGTCTTAAAACCAGCATCGCATAATTTAGAACCTACCGAGGCTAAGCTCGGCACACATGAAGCCACCAATCCAGCACCGACACATAACAACCCTGATAAACCAAGACTCAAAATGCTGGCGTCAACTACTTGAGCAATGGCCGTATATTTAGCTACGACATTTTCTCCTGCCATGGAGGCGGCATCTGCTATTGACTGGGTTTTGTATGCCCTCGATGAGATCCAGGCAAACGACACCAATGCAAATATAAGCGCTAGACACACCAGAAGGGCACTTGCAAAAGCAATTGAAGTAATTCCTCCCGTATCATCTATAAACATGGAAAGTCCAAGCCTTATCCTCTTTTGCTCACGCTTTCCAAAAACCGATCCAATCCGCATAAGAACCTTCAATCCAATCTGGATATGTGCCAGCAGACAAGCTGGATTTCAAAACAATCCCTTGGTCGTCCGTCTGTCCTACAAGAAATAAACACCAGCCTATTGGTGGCATCGCTGCCACATGACCCGTAATTTCAATCAAGACATCGTTTTCATTTTTATGAATGGAGATATTCCAATCCTCGTCTCCACCCCTATGAAATAGAGGTACCTCCGGTATAGCCTTAAGCCTACGTTTGATATAAGACTCAATTAACTCAGTATCAGAAGACGTTGTTGCTACTCTTAATCCTTCTGCGCAGGCGCCATCCATAACCGTCTTTGTATAGAGAAGACACACAGGTTCTACGAGCAAGGCAATAACCATCAAAAGAACTGGGAATAACAGAGCCGCTTCCACTGAAGCTTGACCGGTATTCTGTTTAAACCGAGAGAACATCTTTAGCTAAATCTAAAAAAGAGCCGTTCATTGTATGAGAAGCAGCTTGAGTGGCTAATTGAACAATCACTCCATTTTGCACAAAATGATATATTGCACCAAGAGAGATAATGATAATCAAACATGAAAATAGCACTAAAGCATATTCGAGCGTAGCTTGTCCTTGTGTATTCTTTACGCCTATTTTGACTGCTCTAATAAATTTTTTACATCTTGAGTATCTATGTGACATGTTGAAACCCTCCTTATCTCTCCTTGATCAGAAATAATCACAAGTTCTGACCAATTCCCACCATTAACTAGACAACTCCATACATTTCCAGATAGATCTATATATCCGGAATAAACAAGCACGCAATCAGATCTTTGTTGATAACTCTCTAAAACACTTTGTGCTTCATCTTGAATGGTTTCTTTACTATCTCTTTGCACGGAATTCTGTTTGAATAAATCTTCTGCTGCTGCGCGTAAGATTGGCTGTTCAACAGTTCCTTCTTCTCTATTTTCCTGAGATTGTTCACGGCTTAATTCTATTTTTGATGAATCGGCCTGTTTTCTTGGTAAAAAAAGAAGCGCTGCAAACAACAAACAAATAGTGACAACAATAAATACAGAATACGCAGCAGTTCTTTTTCTACTCATAGAGAATTAATTCCAGATGTTATTGCTTCCCAAAGTTCAGAAACTTTACCTTTAAAAGCAATGATTGCAACAATTGCAATGACTACAAGAACACCAACTAAGATTGCATACTCTGTAGTTCCTTGACCGGACTCATCTTGTTTTAATTCTCGAAGATAATCGAAAAACTGATATATAAACATAATTGGATTTCCTTTCTCCTAAGAAGAAAATGCAGGTCCAAGCAAGGGACCTAAAATTGCAAGTAACATTGCTGGAACAATGAGTGTTCCTAGAGGGATGAGCATTTTAATAGGAATCTTTTCAATCTCCGTTTCCAACAATGAGCGTTGCTCATCGCGAAGAACTGAAGCTTGTCTATCTAAGATTTCTGCAAGAGGAGTTCCAAAAGTTAGCGCTTCGTTTACAACGGTCGCAAAGCTTTTAAGCGATGGAACCCCTACTCTAGCCGCCATCTGATTTAGGGCTTCTTCACGAGTGTTAGCGCCAAGTTTCCAAGTCATATGCGCATTTGAAAGCTCTTTTGATAATTCGCCAGATTCTCGCGAACAATACAGGTCTAATGCCGAATCAAAAGATAATCCTGACGACAGCCCAAGAATTAAGATGTCAATCATTTCGGGCATCTCACGTAGGCACGATTTTCTCGTGAAGTCTGACTTTGCTCGAAGGTTTACTCTTTTGAAATTCTTTACACCCCTAACAATATGCTGATAAAAAAGATGAGTATCATCATGATCAAAATTTACGGGCATAACTAGAACGAGACTAGCTATGCATAATGCAAACGCTAAAGAGAAAATTAAATCCATTACTTCATTACTCCTTTCATAATGCTCCTAATAATCAAAAGAGCAATGCAGTCCATAACCATTGCAATTGCCGTGCATATAACTCCCGATGGCGTAAATAATCCCTTTTGGAAATCTGGTGATAAAAGTGATAAGACAATCAACAATACAATTGGAAGAAGGCAAACAATTCGAGCAGATAATCTAACTTGAGCAGTCTTTGTTGCTATAAGTCTTTGATTCTTTTCTTGCAATTCAACTAACTCAGCGGTTTTTTGTAAAAGACTTTTAAGCGGGGAGCCTGTTCTGTGTGAAATTACTAAAGCACTAGCCAGCAAATTAACACCTGGAGCATCCAATCTCTCTGCCAAATCTTCAATAGCCTCTTCAATAGGAAAACCACACTTAATTTGCATGTCAGCAATACAAAAATTTTCTGATACAACACCTTCCGTATGTTTGCTGACATATTCAATAGATTGTGAAAGCGTAAGTCCCGATCCAAGTGCTACAGCAATAGTTCTAAAAATTGAAGGCATCATATGAGCAATCTCTAACACAGACTGATGTTTAGCATGTTCATATAAAAAATAAGGAACTAGAAATAACGAGAAAACACCGCAAAGCGTACCTATTGCAGACTCAAATAAAACGCCAAGCAGAATAGACCCAGCTATACCACTAATAAAAAACAGTACAAAAGCATCGCTGACAAGGGTGACTCCATATTTGTAAAGAAAACGATTACGTAGCTGCATTGATGCATAAGAAAAAGGTTCCCATTTGAGCAAGCACTGGACAAAATTGCTATTGCGTGTAAATTGAAAAAACTGAACTACATAACCTGCTATTCGTGCATTTATTTGAGAGATAGTCTTTTCTTCACCGTTGCATACAAGAAAATAAACAATTACTCCAAAAGCACCTCCTGTGATTGTGGAAGTAAAGATATCCATGAAGTAACCTCCTTTTTATTGAGTAATCCTTCTTGTATTGCGCGATTGATAAAAGAAGGAATTTTTACAAAGAGCCAACTTCTTTTCTGCACATCAAACGACACAATCTCTTGAACTTCAATTGACCCAGCCGAGGATAAGGTGATTTCTGAAATACTAGTCACATATCGTTTTCCATCAGGAAATCTTTGAGACATGACAATTAAATCGAGTGCAGTTGCTATCTGCTGTTCTATGATTTCTGCAGGTAAATCCATTCCAAAACGAGCCATTAACACTAATCGCAAAATTGCTTCTTGAGCTGTTCCGGCATGCAATGTGGTCAAAGAGCCATCATGACCGGTATTCATAGCCTGCAGCATATCAATGCACTCTTCGCCTCTTACCTCTCCTACAACAATACGGTCTGGTCTCATGCGTAGTGCATTTCTTACCAAAGACCTAATGGTTATTTCTCCTGTTCCTTCTATTGAAGCAGGACGAGCCTCCAACCTAACAACATTTGGATGAGACTCAAACTTAAGCTCCGCAGAATCCTCTATAGTGACAATTCTTTCCGACTTTGGAATTTCACATGAAAGTGCATTTAAAAGCGTAGTCTTACCAGATCCTGTTCCACCAACAACTGCTATGCCCTGTCTACATTTCACAGCCCAAGACAAAAATCTTGCAAGCCATTGGGGCAACGATTCCATTTCCACCAGCCGATCCAAAGAAGTAATTTTTCCAGTAAATCTTCGAATGGTTACTGAAGTGCCATTTACCGCAACTGGGCTTGCAACCGCATTAACACGGTCTCCATTCTCAAGTCTGGCGTCAACAATAGGGCTTACTCTGTCCAGTCTTCTTCCTAAAGGAGACAAAATACGATCCATAACAATCAAAATCTGCTCTTCAGAGTCAAAGACTGTTTTTGATTCAAATAATTCGCCGTTTTTCTCGTAAAACAGATTGTTACAACCATTAATCATGATTTCAGTAACATCTTTATCATTAAGCAGCGGCTGAATTGGACCAAGCCCACACACCTCATTAATTACCTGCTCGATTATTTCCTCATAGTCAACTGAGCTAAAAAGCTCGTCCTTTTCTTCATTAACAATTGCTTCACAGGTAACTCTTAATTCATCTCTTACACGATCGATATCACTACCTGTAATAAGAGAAGAAACAGTAGAAAGTCCTAACCGAGAAACAAGTTTTTCTTTTAACTTCTTTCTAGCCTTCTGAAACAGTTCTTTTTGAAATCGTGAGTCATTTTCTTCTTGTGTCTCAATTTGTTTGGCTACACGTTCAAATACAAGCATTAACTCACCTCCTTCTTTCTACCAAACAAACTAAATGACTTTCTTTCTGGGATTTCTTGTAGTGCATTTTGAGCTTCATGCAACTGTGGAAGAATGCCCAACTCATTGAGGAAATTCGCAAGAACAAAAGAAATCGACTGTGCAAATAAAGTTTCTTCTTGCAACAACGCAGGCAGCTTTCCTTGCTGGATAAGCTCTTGAAATCCTGGTCCACCTTCAAAAATCCTGAACATCTTTGCTGCTTCAAGACCAACCTCAGCTTTTCCAATAGAAAAGTCCTGCTTGATTCTTGGATTAGCCTTGCTCTCTAGTCGAATAATACGAGTTCTTGCTACCCCAAGACGCACCGCTAGTCCACTTACTTTTGCCAATGAGTTAATGCATGTAAGAGGGTTCTCTGAAACTATGACTAACCTATCTGCACATTGTGCTGCCTGGGCATAGCTGTCTGTTGATGCTGTAGTGGTATCTACAAGTACCAAATCAACCAAACCAGAAACAGCTTGAAGAAAGTAACTTACACAAGGAAATAACAGCTCCGCCATTTCCGGTTTTACACAAGGACCAAAAAGATACAAATTTTTATTGATACAAGTAGCCTTTTCAAGTAGGTTTTCTTTTTCTAAAGGCGTATCGCTCACAAGATCAGAAAAATCTTTTGGCTGTCTAATCCCAAGTTTTTCAAATGCGTTTCCATAAGACAAGTCAAGATCAACCAATGCAACCTTCAAACCCCATGATGAGGCAAGAAAAGCCATTGAAGAAATAATTGTGGTCTTTCCCACTCCCCCTCGCCCTGAAGTAAACGTGAGAATTGGAGCTTTTAAAGTCTTCTCAAGAGGGATAAGAGATTGTAGATAGGAGTTTAATTCCTGAATGCTAGCAACATAATTGGAAGCTTCTGGTAAAGGCTGAGAAAGCCTGTCAGCCCCATATGATTGATATCCTCTTCCAACCTTTACCAGATCTCCTAATTCCAT
>CABKMA010000031.1 GCA_902373375.1 uncultured Atopobium sp. | reverse complement strand
CTCCAGCAAGAAGTCTTGCAGCCTTCTTGTAGAGCTTAGGGAACATGACAATAGTGATGCTACCCTCCATGTCTTCAAGCGTAACAATTGCCATTGGGTCGCCGTTTTTAGTAGTGCGCTTCATAACATTAGTAACCATGCCCGCAAAGCGAATAGGTTTGCCTTCTGGAACTTTAAACTGCTGAGACATAGCACCGTTAGGAAGCTGAACCTCTATATTCTCTTCAATTTCTGCAAGGGCATAATCTCTGCTCTTAGCGAGGGCATACTCGTATGGACGAAGCGGATGATCAGAGACATAAATACCTAAGACTTCGTACTCTTTAGTAAGCTTGAATCGCCTATCCCACTCAACACCATCTGGCTCTGGGACACTATCACTAAAACCGGAACCCTCTACTTCTGCAAACATATCAAACATAGAGAACTGGCCAACAGCCTTATCTTTTTGACGCTTAGTAGCAGCATCAATAATGTTTTGTGGGTTGTTCTTATCCACAAAACTCATCATCTGCATACGGGTATAGCCTGTTGAGTCAAAAGCTCCTGCTTTGATAAGAGCTTCAACAACATTGCGCTTTGCCTGACTTGCATCAACACGATCGACAAAATCATGAATGTTGGCAAAAGGACCACCTTTTTGGCGCTCAAGCATAATGGCTTCACCAACACCAGCTCCTACGCCGCGGATTCCCGCAAAGCCAAAACGAATACCCTCTTTAGTAGCCGTAAAGTCTTTACCGGACTCGTTGATATCTGGTGGAAGAATCTTGATGCCCTCATGACGGCAAGCGCTTACGTAGTGAACAATCTTATCCGTCTTGCCCATGTACGAGGTAAGAACTGCTGCCATAAACTCATGTGGATAATGCGCTTTAATCCATGCGGTCTGCATAACAAGAATTGCATAGCCAGCAGAGTGAGACTTGTTGAATGCATAAGATGCGAACTCAAGAACATCGTCCCAAATGCTTTCTGCAACCGAACGATCAAATCCATTACGAACTGCGCCGTTTTTCCAGTGAGCCTCCATGGTCTCATCAGTACCGTCATCCCAGTGCTGGACAACTTCCTGCATGAGTTTGATCTTCTTTTTTGCTACTGCTTTTCTGATCTTGTCAGACTCGCCTGCGGTAAAACCAGACATCTTCATAGAAATCTGCATAACCTGCTCTTGGTAGACCATGGTTCCGTAGGTTTCTTCCAAGATATCGTGAAGACGTGGATCGTAATCTTTGACTTCTTCTCTACCGTTCATACGGTTGATATAGCTGGTAACCATACCTGCGTTAAGAGGACCAGGACGATAAAGAGCGATAAGTGCGACGATGTGCTTATATTCTGTTGGTCTCATGCCCTTAATGGTTGCAGTCATACCTGCAGACTCAACCTGGAAAACACCAGCAGTTCTGCCTTCTCTAAGAAGTCTATAAATTTCTGGATCAGTAAACGGAATGTTATCTACATCGATATCAATACCGTAGTTATCCTTCACGTTTTTGATTGCACGAGAAATAACCGTTAGGGTTCTCAGTCCCAAGAAGTCCATCTTAAGAAGGCCCATGTCTGCGACAGAGTGGCCCTCGTACTGCGTAATTTCTACGCCGCCCTTGGTATCTACCTTGGTGGGAACGTGGTCATTTACAGGCGTAGGAGCAATCAAGACCGCACAAGCATGCACACCCTCACCACGATGCAAGCCCTCAATAGACAGAGCTGCATCAATGATTCTTCTAGCATCAGGGTCATTCTCGTACGCATCTTCAAAATCAGCAGAATACTGATCAGCGCCTTTTTGGCCTTCTTGAGCCTTATGAAGAACAAACTTAAGGTGAGCGTTAGGATCTCCTGGAATCATCTTAGAGAGGCGCTGACCCATATAAACGGGGTAACCCAGAACGCGGCACGCGTCATTTATTGCCTGTTTTGCCTTGATGGTCGAGTACGTAATAACGTGAGAAACACGCTCAGATCCATAAATCTGACGGACGTGCTCAACAACCTCAAGACGACGCTCATCGTCGAAGTCCATATCAATATCTGGCATCTCTGAACGCTGTGGAGACAAGAACCTCTCAAACATAAGGCCGTTCTCCAGAGGATCAAACGAGGTAATATCCATCGCATATGCAACAATAGCGCCGGCCGCAGATCCACGACCAGGGCCTACACCAATGCCATTCTCTTTTGCCCAGCGAACATATTCTTGAACAATTAAGAAGTAATCAGCAAAACCTTTTTTGCAGATAATGTCATATTCATATTCAAAACGATCTTTAACGTTAATCTCGTTGATGACAACGTTTTGCCAATCATCTCCATAACGCCTTGCAAGACCAAGCTCACATTCTTTTCTGAAGCGTTCCTCTGAGGTCTCCCCTTCTGCCAGATCTGGAAACTTTGGCAGGTACATATGAGTCCAGTCCAGCTCATAGTTGCACTTATTTGCAACCTCAATGGTGTTCTCAATAGCTTCAGGACACCACGAGAAGATCTGGCGCATTTCTTGCTCACTTTTAAGATAGAACTCACTACCTGTCATGCGCTTACGATTCTCATCATCAACTCGTGCGCCAGAACCAATGCAAGAAGCGATATCTTGCACGCTTGCATCTTCTTTAGTGAGATAGTGATTATCGTTGGTAGCAACAACCTTAATACCAAGGTCATGACCCATCTTTACAATGCGCTCGGCAAGAGTCCTATCGGTATATCCACCCCAGCTTGGGTCAGATAACCCGTGGTCTTGAATCTCTAAATAAAAGTCATCACCAAAGATGTCTTGATAAATTTTTGCCCAACGCTCTGCTTCTTCTGGGCGGCCCTCAAACAACATACGAGGAATAATGCCAGAAACACAAGCCGAGGTGCAGATAATACCCTCGTGATAACGTTTGAGCATCTCAAGCGTGGTACGAGGCTTATAATAAAACATCTCTTTTGAGCCAGCCTCTGACATCATCTTCATCAAATTGACATAGCCTGTCTCATTTTTAGCAAGTAAGATAAGGTGATAACGTACCTGCTTAGTACCCTTCTCAATACAATCATCAAGAATGAAATAGGCTTCGCAACCAAAAATTGGTTTGATAAGCGGAGAAGGTTTGTTAGCTTTTACTGCCTCAATATCATGTGTTTGATTCCAAATTTGAACGTCAGAAGCCCACTGAGCATGGACTTTGTCATGCTCACCAGCGTTGGGGTCATCTACTGGAGGCTCTTCTAGATCCCAGCCTTTTTCAAAACATTCCACATCATGACACCACTGGCCAAAATCTTTGAGCGCCTCATTGTATTTGCGGCATGCAAGGTCAAAATCTGGAACACCAAAAAGATAGCCATGATCAGTAAGAGCAAGCGCAGGCATGCCAAACTCTACAGCTTTACTAACCATGTCTGGAACACGGCTAGCTCCATCAAGAATGGAAAAATCTGAGTGGTTGTGTAGGTGAACAAATGCCATCTTTTTCTACGCTCTTCTCTTTGTAATTCAAAATTTGTTCTTTTACCAAGGGTTCTTAATTTCTTTGTATAGTGTAGCCGATTCGTCAGACAATAACTACTAATACAAACATATGTTCTATGTGCTGATACTTTTATTGACGCTGGTAAATTGGATGAAAATATTTTCTCGTCAATGCAAAGACGTCATAAAATCTCTTGTAGCTAAAGCAGAACTTGTCTTATTAACTATTTCTAAAAATAAAAGTTTCTAACTAGTAACTCTTAGACTAGGGACTTCTTAATTGGGAATATAGTCTTTGTATTACTTATTCCAGTTAAGGAGAACGTATGGATCAGAT
Organism: uncultured Atopobium sp.; assembly: GCA_902373375.1. Lineage (GTDB taxonomy): Bacteria > Actinomycetota > Coriobacteriia > Coriobacteriales > Atopobiaceae > Lancefieldella. The sequence goes on along the minus strand of CABKMA010000031.1, from coordinate 10,027 downwards.
GAAAAGCATTTCCTTTGATGACATTGCTGCGGCTCAGAAGAACTTTGAGTCCGATCGCGCGCACACAGTAGCCAAAAATGCTGCAACAAGCGCTGGCGTTAGAAAAGCAGCTCGAGTGCCAGAAGGTGTTGCCCTTAATCCTCTCACCTTTGATGTAGAGGTAAAGCAGGGCGAGCGTACTAATCAACAACGCTCTGGTCGTTGCTGGATGTTTGCCTCTCTCAACACCTTTAGATACCGCATCATCAAAAAATACAATCTCTCTACCTTTGAGCTTTCTCAGGCATATCCTCTGTTCTGGGACAAGATGGAGAAGTCCAACTGGTTCCTTGAGAACATTCTGGACACTCTTGATGAGCCTCTAAACGGTCGTCTTGTTTCCTTCCTACTCACCGATCCAATTGGCGATGGTGGTCAGTGGGATATGTTCAAGAGCCTTGTAAAGAAGTACGGCGTTGTGCCAAAGAGCGCTATGCCAGAGACAGCTAACTCTTGTAACACACATGAGATGGACACGTACCTTACCCGCTATCTTCGTAGTGCTGCAAAGCGTCTTCGTGAGACCGCAAAAGCTGGCGAGTCCCTTGAGTCTCTGCGCGAGATGAAAAAAGAAATGATGGAGGATGTGTACACCCTGCTGGTAACTTGCCTGGGTCAGCCTCCTGTATCTTTTGAGGCACGCCTGCGCGATAAGGACGATAACCTCGTTCTTTCCGGTACTTTTACTCCTCAGGAGTTCTTCGCTGAGACCGTTGACATGAACCTTGATGACTACATCTCAATCATCTCTGCCCCTACCGCAGATAAACCTTTCAACCACACCTATACCGTTTCCCGTTTAGGCAACGTTGTTGAGGGCGGCGGCGTTCGTTACCTTAACCTTGAAATTCCTGAGCTCAAGCGCCTCGCTGTTGCTCAGCTTAAGGATAACTTGCCTGTTTGGTTTGGTTGTGACGTTGCCCAGTCATACCTTCGTGAAGAGGGCATCATGGACACCCGCGCACTTGATGTTGATGGCCTCTTTGGCTTCCCTGTTGAGGGTGCCCTTAACCGCGCTGAGCGCCTTGATTACGGTGAGTCTCTGATGACCCACGCTATGGTTCTTGAGGGCGTTAACTTTGACGCAGAAGGCAACACCACCCTCTGGAAGGTTGAGAACAGCTGGGGCAAAGACCACGGCCGCGATGGCTTTGATACCATCTCTGACCCTTGGTTTGACGAGTACGTCTACCAGATTGTTGTTGACAAGAAATACCTCACTCCTGAGCAACTCAAGACCTTTGAGACTGAGGAAGCAACTGTCCTCGACCCTTGGGACCCAATGGGCTCTCTTGCAACACTTCGCTAAGGCACAAACCATCTGGCGAGAAGACCGATCTTCTCGCCAGGTTTTTCTAAACGCTACTAACAAAAGGAGCCTCAATGGCTGATCAGACCGTAAATCCACAGTGGGCAAACGAGGAAACTGCTGCTTTCAGCGCAGACCGTGCTAACCGCGTTGCTCGCAACTCCGTAACCTCTATGGGCGTTTCCGCAGCTGCTCGCGATATCACCACCATGCGTACTTACGCCGATACCTACGGCGTGGCCGTTGAAAAAACGGGTGACGTCACCAATCAGCGTCAGAGCGGTCGCTGCTGGATGTTCTCCTCTTTCAACGTGCTTCGTCAGGAAACAATCAAAACACTTGATGTTGACACGTTTGAGTTCAGCCAGGCATACGGCATGTTCTACGACAAGCTTGAGAAGGTAAACTCCGCACTTGAGTACATCATTCAGACCGCTGATCAGCCAGCTGATTCTCGTGTTGTTCAGACACTTCTGTCTGAGGGCATTGGCGATGGTGGCTACTACTCATTTGCTATGAGCTTGGTTGAGAAGTATGGCCTGGTTCCTAAGGATGCCATGCCAGAGACTGCTTGCTCCAAGAACTCTACACAGATGGATGAGCGCATTGACCGCCTGTTCAGAAAGAGTGCTGGCGAGCTTCGCGCAGCATACGCAGCTGGCAAGTCTCTGGATGAGCTTCGTGCGCTTAAGCAGGAGCAGCTCAAGGGCTTCCACCAAATCCTTTCCGTCTGCCTTGGCGAGCCACCTCTGACCTTTGACTTTGAGTGCAAGGTTGGCAAAAACGCACAGGTAGATAAGGCAAAGCTCTCTCCTGTTGAGCCAAGTAAGGCTTCTGACAACAAGGACAAGAAGGACGGCGAGAAGGACGAGGAAGGCACCCAGATTCTTCGCGACTTTGGCATTACTCCTCTTGAGTTTGCTGAGCGCTATTGTGGCGTTGATCCTCGTGGCTATGTCCAGCTCATTTCTGTTCCAAGCAAGAAGTATCCTTACGGCAAGGTGTATCACCCAACTTTCATCGATACCGTTTTAGGCGGCATTAAGACTCGCTTCTTAAACGTTGAGCCAGAGGTTCTTGAGGCAGCAACCATTGCTTCTTTGAAGGACGGCAACCCTGTCTGCATGGCCTGCGACGTTATGCAGGAGTTCCCTCGCCACAATGAGGACTTCAACTACGTCCTCTCAACCGACACCATGGATTACAACGGCCTCTTTGGCGTTGATTTTGACATGGATCGCGCCTCAATGATTGAGAACTATGAGACTTCCCTTACCCACGCAATGACCTTCCAGGGCGTTGAGCTTGATAAGGACGGCAAGGCTAAGCAGTGGCGCATTGAGAACAGCTGGGGTAAGGACTCCGGTAAGGACGGCTACCTCATCATGAGCGCAGACTGGTTCCGCCTCTACGGCGGCGAGGCTGATGTTCGTCGTCAGTACGTTCCAGAGGACCTGCTCAAGGTTTGGGACGAGGGCGAAGATGTCCAGATTGATTTCTGGGAGAACCTTGGCTACTCCCTTGGTGGCCGTAACCGCAAGTAAGGTACGCGCAACCACAGCCTACTAAGCACGCACATAAAAGCACCCATGGCCGGTACAGAATTTTCTGTGCCGGCCTTATTAGTGTATACTGGAGTATAAGAAAAACCTTATCTTATTTTAGGAGGTTTTAATGAAATATTTTTCTAAGGAACGTATAATTTTACGGATTATTGTTATATTTCTTTTCCTCTTAATCTGGTATTGCGATTCTAAAGGCATGCTTCCAGAAAATGGCTACGCAATCCTAACCATTCTTTTATTTGGTATTTTTTGGTTTATCGAGGCTAAATTTATTAAACCTGCTAGAACAGATCAAAGCGCGCCGCGGAGACCTCAGCCGTAATCTTTCCAGCGCTGAGCTCTGTCAACGCGGCTGTAAACGCCGCTTCTTCTCCGCACCTAAAGTCTATGGCGAGAAAAACGTCCGCTCCAAACTCTGCCGTTATAACCTTGCCGCCGGTATCTGAGACCATGCGTTGAATCTGCTCATACAGGTTATATGGGGCCGACAACTCTACCCTCACAACCTGCAGCATTTCCTGAACAGCAGATGCTTCCCCAGCAGCAGCCAAAGCCTCCTGAGTTGCCGCCGTATACGCACGAACAAGTCCGCCAGGTCCCAAAAGCGTTCCGCCAAAGTAGCGCGTAACAACGCAGCAGACGTTCTTGAGCCCCGCTCCGCGCAATACCTCCAGTACAAGCATTCCCGCCGTTCTGGAAGGCTCTCCGTCATCGGAAGCACGCTCTGTACCGTCCTCCAAGATCCATGCAGGAACGTTGTGGCGAGCATTGTAGTGCTTTGCTCTTACCATGGCGAGAAACTCTTGCGCTTCTGACTCTGTCTCTACATGACAAAGCTGAGCTATGAAGCGGCTCTTTCTGTCTTCAAAGAGACCTTCCGCAACAAAGTCCAGCTTGAGTGTCTTGTAAGATGTGTTAGACATGGAACAGCTATAAAGTCGCAGTTATACGAGTACACAGACCTTCTCACCAGCAGAAACTGGCTGGTCTGCTGCGGCAAAAACCTCTACGTTGCTGTACTCGCTAGAATTGGTGATAGCAAGAATAACCACCTCAGGATGACCCGCGTCCTTAACCTTATCCAGGTCAAAGGTCATCAGTGGCTGACCAACCTCAACGTGCTGATCCTGCTCAACAAGGGCGGTGAAGCCGTCACCCTTCATCTCAACCGTATCAACACCCACGTGAATCAAAACCTCTTCGCCAGAATCGGCAGTAATTCCAAAGGCGTGAACAGTTGGAGTAGTTGCGGTAATAGTGCCCGAAACTGGCGCGTACACAACACCCTCAGAAGGCCAAATACCCAGACCCTGTCCAAGCATTCCACCTGCAAAAACAGGATCGGGAACGTTCTCTAGCGCAACAACTTTTCCACTTGCTGGCGCATAAATTGTTTTAGCAGTGTAATCAGAAACAACAAGAGCCTCTGGTGTAGCTTCCTTGGAAGATTTCTTGAAAAGATCAAAGAGTCCCATGCTAGTCCTTTCGTATGTAAGCCTGTCCATCATAGCAGCATTCAAAGAGGCAACTGTTGCTTTTCATGAACACGACGTACCAAAATCACACCCTTCTCGCCACTCAGCGTATGGCGAGAAACCCGTGCCCTCGCAACATCTCTTTTACTTGGAGATTGTTTAACTTCAGAGCTTCTTGCCTTATGAACGTGATACAATCGCCCATGCAAAGTGGACCAGACAACCGCGGAGTGCCCGTCCAGCCAATTGGAGGGGTGCTATGAGGAAAGTCCGGGCTCCACAGGGCTGGATGCTGGCTAACGGCCAGGCGGGGTGACCCGACGGAAAGTGCCGCAGAAAAGAAGACTCTCACCTGCGCATTCGCGTAAAGAGAAAAGCTGAAACGGTAGTGTAAGAGACTACCAGCACACTGGCAACAGCGTGGCTTGGTAAACCCCATCCGGAGCAAACGCAAATAGGAGCGCTATGGTGTGGCCCGCACTGCGCTCGGGTTGCGCGCTAGAGACCAGTAGCAATGCTGGTAGTAGATAAATGGTTGTCCGCGACAGAACCCGGCTTATACGTTCACTTTGCCCACTGAATGCAAATCCCCCGTGCAAATTCTGAGCGGGGGATTTTCTTGTACGGGAAATTTTAGCAAGATATTCTCGCGAGCAGCTATAGGCGTTGCAAAATCACATACCAATTCAAATTATTATCTTTGCCATCAGCACTGAACTGCGCACAAACACGCACGTCAGAACCAAGGTTTACAAGAAGCTCATCAAGTTCCTTTTGCGAGAAATGATGACAATAGCGCCAGGTATTGGCCTTATCTTGCCAGCCAATCAGATAGTCATGCTCCTCAAGTTCTGATGCATCTATACCCAGCGCACGCAGTCCTTGAATAGTGGTTTCTTGAGCTTTAGCAGCAAGTTTCTGGCTGTTCATAAACTGCCAGAAAGAAACGCACACAAATCCGCCAGGTTTTGTTTTCTCTAACAGAGTGCGTAAAAGTTGGATTCTCTTCTGTGCGCCTGGTACATGATGCAAAAAGCCAAACGCAACCACTAAATCACAGGCCGGAACAGTAAGACGCGAAGAAAGCGTGTTATCAAGCAGACTTTTTATCACATCTAACTCAATAAATGCCAGCTCAGAGACATGAGTGCCTGCCTCACCACTCTTTACCAGTGGTCTGCAATTATCTACGGCAAAGTACTCTGCAGGAACAACCTTTGCCTCATCACATAAATAGCGAGCAAAACGTAGGTTGCCGCAACCCACATCAAGTACAGAGGGTTTCTCGCCAGATAAAAGCTGAGGCATGGCATTGAGGCACTTTTGCCATCCCTGCCAAGGCATTTGTCGTGTGGCCGAGAAACTCTGAGCCTGCTGAGCATAAAACTCAGAGGTAATACGGCTCAACTGCTCAGCGGTAGACGCGCTGATAGATTGTGTATGTGTTATGTAAGAAGAAGTATCCATACAGAGATTTTACGTCACCGTCTTGCTCTCAAAGGTCAGAAGCTTGCCTTATTGCCTATACTGTTTGTATGGATGAACTCATTGTTGACATATTGCAGCAGCTTAGAGATGGCTCCCAAGGAGCTCTTGATACACATCAGCTTGAGATGCTCATTAACTCGCATAACAGCGGAATTGACTCCAGCGCCCACAGTACAGAGCGCGAGAAACTCATTCCCAAGCGAGCGATTCTTCCCTATTTCTTGCAGGTAAAACAGGAAAATAATAGCCTGTGGCAATCGTGGAATGTATCGCCTGAGCTGGAAGAAAGATTTATCCGCTCCGTACGTATGAAGCCCCGTCGCACCGCTTCTGGCGTGGCTACCATTACGGTAATTACCAGGCCTCACACCTGCTCTAGTAATTGCATCTATTGCCCGTGCGATCTACGTATGCCTAAGAGCTATCTTGCTAACGAGCCCGCTTGCCAACGTGCTGAACTCACGTTTTTTGATCCATACGTCCAGGTTGCAGCCCGTCTTCAGGCGCTCCACCAAATGGGGCACTCAACTGACAAAGTGGAACTCATTGTGCTTGGTGGTACCTGGAGCGATTATCCAGAGGGCTACCAGTACTGGTTTATCAAAGAGCTCTTCCGCGCACTTAACGAGTGGCCCAACTCTCCTAGCCACATCCAGGAGCGCCTAGATTGGTATACCTCATTTGGTCTTAAGAACACTGAGGAAACTCTTTCTTCCTTTGTTGCTAAGCAGCAGGCGGCAGTCTTTGATGATACTGCTACGTATAACCAAGCTTTTCATAAGCTCTACGATACTAGCAAGCCTCATCAAAGTGCCTGGTCTCAAATGCAGAGCACCTATGATGAGCTTGTAGAACAACAACACGTTAATGAAGCAGCTGCTGCCCGTGTGGTTGGTCTTGTTATCGAAACGAGGCCCGATACCATCACACCAGAAAACCTACGTATGTTTAGGCAGCTTGGATGCACCAAAATTCAAATTGGCATTCAGAGTACACGTCAAGAAATTCTTGATGTAAACAAGCGGCAAATGTCTGTTGCTCAGATTAAACGAGCTTTCTCGTTGATCCGCTTGTACGGATTTAAAATCCACTCTCACCTGATGGTCAATCTCTTAGGCGCAACCCCTGAGGCAGACAAACAGGACTTCAAAACATTTGTCACTGATCCAGGATTTCTCCCTGACGAGATTAAGCTCTACCCCTGTGCCCTGGTATCTGGAACCCAGTTGGTCCAAAAATACCATGAAGGATCATGGCAGCCATACGCTAAAGACGAGCTGGTAGACGTACTTGTTCAGGATGTACTTAACACGCCTCCATACGTGCGCATTTCTCGCATGATCAGAGACATTAGTGCCACTGATATTTTGGTGGGAAACAAACACACCAACCTGCGCCAGATGGTGGAACAAAAGCTTGCTGCTGAAGACGTTGCAAACCGCGTGCAGGAGATTCGTTTTAGAGAGATTAACCAGCAGCAGGTACGCGCCGCAGAACTGACCCTGCAAGACTTCACGTACACCACCGCAGTCAGTGACGAGCACTTTCTGCAATGGATAACCACCGACAACAAAATCGCAGGTTTCTGCAGACTTTCACTTCCCGAGTGGGACAAGCTGACCTCCGGTTCATGTGATGTTTCTGCCGATGAGCTGCTGGTACAGCCAGGTCAGGCCATGATCAGAGAGCTCCACGTGTACGGACAGGCGCTCTCACTGGGCTCGGAAGGAATGTCTGCTCAACACCAGGGCTTGGGCCAAAAGCTTCTTGCCAAAGCCTCCTCTATCGCAGCGGAGGCGGGGTATACCAGCCTTAACGTCATCAGCTCAATTGGAACGCGCGCTTACTATCGCGCTCAAGGCTTTACTGATGCAGGCCTCTACCAGCAAAAAGCTCTGTAAAAAAGGCAACCCTGGAGCTCTAGATAAACTTCACGCATCGCTTTTAAAGTTGCAAATCTAAAAATGCCGAGAAGACCGTTGATCTTCTCGGCATATTCATAAGCGTCACCCTCTCCTTGACGCGAATGGATCTTAAGGAATCAGCGACAAAATCTGAGAGAGGTTCTTCTTTCCGAAGTCGACCTTTTGACCGTCGTTGATAACCAAGCAAGGAACGCTCATGACGTCATAGGTGTCTTTGAGCTCCTTGAAGTGATTAATGTCATAGACATCGCAGGTGACCTGAGGATTGTCTGCAGCGATGTGCTGAGCAGCTACAACAACGTCTGGGCACATGGTACAAGAAAGTCCTACCAAGACCTGCAGATGTGTCTTTGACCCAATAGCGGCAATGGATGCTTTATCCTCGTCACTAATAGGCTGGCCAGGACCTGCGGCGTTGTAGAGTCCAAGTACAAACGAAGTGAACTCGTGACCGCCAGGAACACCATGGAACGCAAGGCCTGTTGGAGTGCCGTCCTGTGCGAAAACACGAACTACAGGAAGGTTCTTCTCGCCCGTGTCTGAGACTGTTTGAACGCTTAGCTTATCGGTCATGGAAGAAAGCTCTTCCATGTAAGCTACGAGCTCTTCAGATACAGGTCTTTGATCCAGCTCTAACTGGAGCACAAGCGGACGTGCCATGCGCTCAAAGACAGCATTAAGCTGCGCCTTCATATCATCAGTGAAGAGCTCTTTAGCGTCAGAGGTAGTCTTGGCCACTGGAGCCTCAGGAGCTTCTTTCTTGGACGAGATGCGTGTGACGTTCATATGCGGAACAAGGCCAGTTTTCTCCTGAGCGCGCTTGATATAGCGCTCCATCTCAGTAGCGGTGGTTGCCGCCTGGCCGATAGCCGTTGCAACCTGACGCAATGGCTTCTGGCACACATCGCCTGCACCAAAAAGACCGTCACAGGTTGTCTCCTGGTGCTCAGTAGTAATCAGATACCCATAATCATCAGTTTGAGCCAACTCTTTTACCAAGTCAGTTTCTGGTGCATAGCCCGCAAAGACAAAGACGCCAATGGAATCTCCATCTTCTGGAGCAAAGGTGGTCTTATCGCCGGTCTTGAGGTTCTTATACGTAATGGATCTGACTGCAGAATCTCCGGCAACAGACTCAACCTGCGTATTGTAGAGAACCGTAATGTTTGGATTGGTACGAGCACCCTCAGACGATGCGGGAGCGCAGGTAAATGCCTCCTCGCGCACAAGAACCGTTACGTGCTTTGCGTACTTGGTCAAAAATACGCTTTCCTCAGCGGCTGCAAAGCCTCCACCAATGACAAAAACTTCTTTGCCGGTGAAGAACTCGCCGTCGCAAGTAGCACAGTAAGCAACTCCATGACCCTGGTAATCCTCTTCTCCCACAAAGCCAATATGGCGTGGATGTGCTCCTGTAGCGAGAAGTACAGAGAGGCAGGGACGCTCGCCTTTAGTGGTGTGAACCACCTTGACATCTCCGGACATGTCCAGGTCAGTGACTTCTGCCAACAAAAACTCTGCACCAAAGGCTTCAGCCTGCTTACGCATAGTTTCTGAAAGTTCAGCGCCGCTAGTAGAGAATACTCCCGGGTAATTAACGACCTCATTAGTGATAGTGATCTGTCCGCCAAAATGGTCCTTCTCGACAACCAAAACACGGTAGCGAGCGCGGGCCAGATAGAGGGCGGCGGTGAGCCCTGCTGGGCCACCGCCGATAATCACCGCGTCGTAGAGGTCTTTGACGTCGGTCATTGTTAACTCCTAAATCTTAGAGCTGACCAACAAGGTCAAGGCTTGGCTTCAGGGTCTCAGCGCCTGGCTGCCACTTAGCTGGGCAAACCTGATCGCCGTGCTCTGCAACAAACTGTGCAGCCTGGAGAAGGCGGAGAAGCTCCTCAGCGTTACGGCCAATGCCACCGGCAGTAACAAGCTCAACCTGGATGACGCCCTCTGGGTCAACAATGAAGGCACCGCGCTCAGCAAGGCCATCATCCTCAATAAGGACCTCAAAGTTCTTTGCAAGAACGTGAGCTGGGTCAGCGAGCATTGGATAGGTTACCTTAGAGATACGCTCGGACTCCTCATGCCATGCCTTGTGAACAAACTCAGTGTCACAAGAGACGGAGTAGACCTCTGCACCAGCAGCCTGGAACTTGTCATAGTTGTTAGCAAGATCCTCAAGCTCAGTTGGGCAGACAAAGGTAAAGTCAGCTGGATAGAAGAAGA
>CABKMA010000030.1 GCA_902373375.1 uncultured Atopobium sp. | reverse complement strand
GAGGATATATTGCAATTCCAGAAAAACCAATGAGACAGACCGAGATAAGCGGAGCAACCACAAAAGATGTGGCTCGTTTAGTGCCAAGAGCGCGAGAAAAAAGATATCCCGGCACATAACAAAGAACGAGTGCAACTGCTACGGCTAAAGCAAACTGTCTCCACATATGCAAGTTTCCTTATTTAGTGGCCATTACCAACTAGACGAGCTTAGCCCAGCGCTTCTTACCTGCCTGAAGAAGGGCTTTCTCAAGAACTGATGGTTCAACCTTATAGGTCTTTGCGGGAAGAGGTTGCTGATTAATCTTAATGCCGCCACCGTCAATAAGACGACGAGCCTCGCCATTACTTGAAGCAATCTCTGCCTCAACCAAAATCTTTGGCAAATAGATTAGACCGTCTTCATCTGCTTCAAGAGAAATTGCAAACTCTTTGACATCATCAGGAACTTCATTGTTCTTGAACTGAGCATCAAAAGCCGCCTGTGCCTTAAGACCCTCTCCCTCACCGTGGTAAAGATCAACAATATTTCTACCAAGAGCACGCTTGAGCTGATAAGGATCAGCGGTACCGTCTTCAAAGCTCTTATCAATTGCATCAAGCTCATCAATAGAGAGTGTAGAACAGAGACGATAATACATTGGAATAATCTCATCAGAGATGGACATGACCTTACCAAACATATCATTTGGCTCATCAGTCAGTCCAATGTAGTTACCATAAGACTTACTCATCTTCTTAGTACCATCAGTACCTACCAGAAGAGGCATAGTAAGCGCAATCTGAGGCTCCATATCCATATCACGCATAAGATCGCGACCAGCAAGCAAGTTAAAGATCTGATCGTTTCCGCCCATCTCTACATCTGCCTTAATAACAACAGAATCGTATGCCTGAAGAACTGGATAGATGAACTCATGGAGCGCAATTGGCTGCTGATTGTGATAGCGATTAGAGAAGTCTTCTCGCTCAAGAATACGAGCAATGGTGAATTTGCTCATAAGACCAAGCATGGTCTCAAGATTCATAGGTTTAATCCAGTCGCCATTATGAACAACGGTAGTTCTTTCTGGATCAAGAATCTTCATTGCCTGGTTAACATAGGTCTCTGCGTTAGCATCTACTTGCTCTACCGTCAATGGAGGACGCGTAGAATCGCGTCCAGAAGGGTCACCAATCAGTGCAGTACCGCTACCGATGATTAACGTAACGTTATGGCCAAGGTCCTGGAACTGACGCATCTTACGCAGAGGAACCGCATGGCCCAGGTGCAAATCAGGGCTTGTTGGATCAACGCCAAGCTTGATGTTAAGAGGAGTACCTTTTTTGAGTTTTTCTTTTAGACCGTCCAAAGGAACAATCTGCATAGTTCCTGAAGTAATAACACGGAGCTGTTCTTCTACTGAAAGCACTCTGTATCCTCTCAACGCTAACCTGTTAAACCGTATAGTAGCTGTTACAAATAATATCTATTCAAAATGTTATCTATCAGAATACAACAGAGTTGTAACTCTTTATTCACTGAAACCTAAATATCAGACTATAATAATGAAAGCTATGACAAGGAGGCTCAATGGGTATTAGAACCCGTCGTGCACGTAAACACGCAAATACACATGCCGTAGGTTTTGGCATTGCCGGATTCTTTGGCTTTATGGCTCTTCTCGCGCTTGCACTTGCTCTTTCTTTAGGTGCAGCTGTTTCATCGTGGCTGGAAAACCTACCTGATTACAACTCTGCTAATGCCTACCTCGTAGCAGAGCCTACACGCATCTATGACTCCAAGGGCAACGATATTGCAGACTTTTACCTGCAACAACGTCGTTCTGTTACCTTGGACCAAATTTCTCCTTATGTCATTAAAGGTACCATTGATACTGAGGATAAACGTTTCTATTCCCACAGCGGTATTGACCCTTGGGGTATTGTCCGTGCTTCAGTTGGCTCGCTCTTTGGTGGTGGCGAAGGCGCTTCTACAATTACACAGCAGCTTGTTCGTAATACTGTTCTTTCTAACGAGCAGTTTGAACGCTCGTTAAAACGTAAGGTCCGTGAGGCTTACATCTCTATTCAAATGGAGAAAAAGTTTACTAAGGATCAAATTCTTAATATGTACCTCAACACTATCTACTACGGTAATGGTGCCTATGGTATTGAGGCTGCAAGCATTATCTACTTTAACAAGCATGCAAGTGATTTAACCCTTGCAGAAGCTGCTACACTAGCTGGACTTCCAAATGCACCTTCTGCTTATGACCCAACTGTTAACCCAGGAGCAGCAAAAGAAAGACGTAATACTGTTCTTGAGCGTATGCTTCGTGCAGGTGACATTACACAAGAACAGTACGATGAAGCTGTTGCTGAAGACCTAGTACTTAATCCGGGTACGTTAACTGACAATATTGGCCAGTTCCCTTACTGGACTGACTATATTCGCAGCTTGCTCCAAAAAGACTTTGATAGCGATACAATTCTTCAAGGAGGATTGCGTGTTTACACCACGCTTGATCCTGACCTTCAGAAGGACGCTGACGATGCTGCTAAAAGGCGTATTGCTGAGCTTGGTAACCCTCGCTTGGGTGCTGCTTTGGTCTCTATTGACCCTCAGACTGGCTACATTAAAGCAATGGTTGGTGGACAGGATTACTCCAAGAGTCAATACAACATTGCAACCAGTAACAACCGACAGATGGGCTCCAGTTTTAAGATGTATACACTGGTTGCAGCCCTCTCTGAAGGTATGAATCCAGAGATTGTTCTCAACGGCAATTCCCCAATGCAAATTACTCCAACCTGGTTGGTTAAAAACGCCGGTAACTACAGCTATGGTGCAATTACTTTGCGTCAAGGTACGGTTTACTCTTCCAACACTGTTTATGCACAGGTTGCAGAAGCCATTGGTATCGATAAGATCCTTCAGACATGTTATGCCATGGGTATCCGCACACAGCTACAGCCATACCTATCTACCACTCTTGGTTCTCAGGGCGTAACCCCTATTGAGCAGTGCACAGCATTTGCAACCCTTGCTGCAGGTGGTGTCCGTCGTGATGCTGTTGCAATTACCCGTATTGAAGACCGTAACGGAAATGTCATCTATGAGCACAAGGACAACCCAGTTCAGGCTATTAGTCCAGCTGTTGCTGCAGCCGCTACAGATGTTCTGAGCGGCGTTCTTACCTCCGGTACTGGTCGCTACGCTAACAACCTGAAGACCTTCAATCAGCCAGTTGCAGGTAAGACAGGCACTTCCGATAACTCTGAGGACCTTTGGTTCTGCGCTTACACTCCACAGCTTGCAACAGTTGCTTGGTGCGGATATCCAGATAGTCGTGACCCTGTTATTATCGGTGGCGGTGAGTCCTCTACCTTCGTTACTGCTCAGTATGTTTGGGCTTACTACATGAATGCAGCGCTATCTGGTGTTGCTCGTGCAGAGTTCCCTAAGACTACTGAAAAGATTTCCTATAAGCCTAATAGCTACTGGAAATTTGTTGGTGGCTCCATCAACAGCAGACAGCAAGAAGAAGATAACAGCGAGGAGGAGGAAGAGACCACCGACGAGGAAGAAGAGACTGACTCTACCTCTACTCCTACCACCCCTACTACTCCTGCAACTCCTGGAACTGGAACAGGTACGGGTACAGGCACAGGTACAGGCACGGGTACAGGTACAGGCACAGGCACAGGCACAGGAACTGGTACAGGAACTCCATAATCTACTTGTTTATCTGCAACAAAAAGGAGTCCGCTTACTGCGGACTCCTTTTTTATTTTGTTTCTCTTTAACCTGTGAACGCTAAAGAATACTATCTACGTTACCAAGCTGGGCAATAATCTGAACAACATCTGCGGCGTGAGCAGTTTTATCTACAATTATCAAAACTGTATCATCGCCGGCAATAGTTCCTACAACATGATCAAGCTCAACATCGTCAAGAGCAAAAGCAACTGCTGATGCAGTGCCAGGATGACAATGAATTACTATGAGGTTCTCAGCCGCAGTGGCCCCAACAACAAATTCAGAAAGCATCTTTTGCAGGTGCATATCTTCAGAAAGTACGTAAGAACCTTCAGGTAGCTTTTGCAAATCCATTTCTGCAGTATCACGAGAAACAGTTGCCTGGGTACAGACAAAACCTCGTTCTTTAAGCAAGTATGCAAGATCACGCTGCGTTCGGATTGACTTACTACGAACAAGTTCACGAATTACGTCTTGTCGAGCATTTCTATGCTTCACGACGCCTTCTTTCCTTATATGATTCACTAACCTTTGAAAACAAACGATAGTGATTTAAGAATATACTTAATTAACTCTTGTGAGCATACAAAACCGCTAAACGGTGCAAATAACCCGCTTGTCGGTTGTAATAGTACATTCACAATTTTCTAAAAGTATTTATGTATTTTTCGCCGTATGATTCATCATGAGCGAAGTTATCTTTTACAACCTGGAGGCCCTCATGCCCCTCAATGATTTGCCTAAGAGAAATCAGGACTCGTACGGAGACTCTTCTGGACGTCGACGCCTTCCACAAAACAGCCGCCAATCTCACAATAAAGATTTCTCTGATAGACAAGCTAAACGTCGTAAAAGAAATACTCTAAATTCAAAGGCTCCTCTTTTTAAAAGACAGTCTTTTATCTATCGTATCAATTCTCGCACACGAACCTATATTGTTATTGGATTAGCTATTATAGCTGCTCTTTTAATGGTCTTTATTGTTTCTAGCTGTGTTCGTGGTTGTACAAATGAAGCAACTTCAGCAGGAGAAACCAACTCTGTTGATTCTCGCGTTGCCGTAGGAACGTCAGAAGAGCTTACTAAAGCACTTGCAGCTCAACTTGATCAAAACAAAAATCTTGCATGGATTGCAGAGCATGCCGATAGATACAACGATAAAAGCCTTATTGAACTTGCGCTTGCCCACCCCGAGGCAATTGATTTTGTTGCAAACTACCCTGATTCTGATGGCAAGGCCAAGACCTATGATGATTCGCTCACCAAAGGTACAGCTCCACAGTTCTATACCTGGGACTCTAGATGGGGCGGCGTCTCATATGCTGGCTCTGTAATTGCCACCAAGGGCTCAGGCCCAACTGCCCTCTCTATGGCATACATGGGTCTTACTGGAAAGAATAACTGGACTCCAGCAGATATTGCGGGCGCTGTTGAAACTGCCAAAGCAACGGACACCGACTCTGGAATGAACAGATCATTTCTCGAGAAGAACTTGGCTAACCTTGGTCTTTCCGCTGAAAGCTATAACATTTCTGCTGACAACATAACCACACTTCTAGACGCAGAAACCTTCCTGCTTGTTGAGGTTAAGGGCAACAAACTAAGCTCGGACGGCGCTCATTGGATACTGGTAACCAGCAAAAATGATGATGGCACCGTAAATGTCCACGACCCTCTATCTCCTGAAGTAAGCTCACACCCATGGGCTGCAGAAACTATTGCAAGCGCCGCAAATACTCTGTACACCGTGACGGCAAAAGCCGCTGAATAAAACCCAGCATCCACAAAAGATGAATGCTGGGTTGGATGAGTTTCTGGACAAAAGATAAAGCGGAAAAGATAGCTATAGAAAAAAGAGACAGACTATAAAAGTACCTTCTGTGCAGCCTCACTGAGCTCAGCGATACGTGCCTCAGCCTCTTCTCGAGTTTTACCGTTGGCAAAGAGATAGGCCTTAACCTTTGGCTCAGTACCCGATGGACGGAAGATGACTTTGTTGTCACCCTCAAGCCTGTACTCGATAACGTTAGACGCAGGCAAAGTCTGAGGAGCCTCTTTCTGCAGACCAGAAACACGAGGCATTTCTGCACACTCGGCATAGTCTGTGACGCCAACAACTTTGTAATTACCAACCATATCCAGCGGATTACTGCGTAAACCGCTCATAATCTCGGACATCTTTGCAGCTCCCTCAGCACCTGGATATGCAGCGTTAACAACGCCATTGAGGTAGTAACCATAACGCTGATACAAAGCGTCCATTGCCTCATAAAGATCCATGTTACGAGCTGCGTACCAGGAAGCCATCTCTACGCAAAGCATGGTGGCAACAATAGCGTCTTTATCGCGGGCATGTGTACCAGCAAGATAACCATAGGACTCCTCAAAGCCCATGAGGAAGCGGTCCTCCTCACCAGCAGCCTTAAGCTGGTCAATCTGATCGCCAATGTACTTAAAGCCCGTGAGGACTCGGCGCATCTCAAATCCGCGAGCACGTGCCAGAACGTCAGGCATAGCAGAAGATACGATTGTGGAAACAGCCACCTTCTCCTGGGGTTTCTCGCCACGCTCTTCTGCCATGGTAAGGAGCCAGTCCATCAGCAAGACGCCCATCTCGTTGCCGGACAGCAGCACATAATCGCCGTTATGTGGGATTGCGGTACCCATGCGATCTGCGTCAGGATCAGTTGCTACCAGGAGGTTTGGCTTAACCTTGTCAGCAAGCTTGAGGCCAAGCTCAAGTGCCTCGCGGAACTCTGGATTTGGATAGGAGCATGTTGGGAAGTTTCCGTCTGGCTCTGCCTGCTCTGGAACAACGTCAACGTCATTGACGCCAATTTCTTTAAGAATGCGCGTGACACACTCCATACCGGTACCATTAAGCGGCGTATACACTACCTTGTAGCCGTCGGCAGCCTTAAATCCTGGAATAGAAACGCGCTTGATAGCCTCGATGAAGTTGTCCAAGACCTCTTCTGGAGTCCAAACAATCAGACCCTTCTCCAGGCCCTCTTCAAAATTCATAGGCTTAACGTCAAAAGGATTAACGCGCGCGATATTTGCGGAAATCTCAGCCGCAGCTTCACCCGTAATCTGTCCGCCGTTATCGTTATACACCTTGTAGCCGTTGTAAGGCGCAGGATTGTGACTTGCGGTCAGTACGATACCTGCAGAAGTCTTAAGGTAGCGGACAGCAAACGAAAGCGTTGGAACAGGCTCAATACGTGGGTAGACATACACTCGAATACCATTAGCCGCTAAAACACCGGCTGCAACCTTCTGGAAGTCCTCACCCTTAAGGCGAGAATCCCTTGCAAGAGCCACGGTAGGATTTTGATAGTGAGCGTTAAGGTAATCCGCAAGACCCTGAGTTGCCTGAGCAACAACGTAGACGTTCATGCGGTTGGTGCCAACGCCAATGGTGCCACGAAGACCAGCGGTGCCAAAAGCAAGCGAACGATAAAATGCGTCGTACAGCTTATCTTCTGCTTCTGGTTTGACAAGCTCATCAAGCTCTTCTACCAGGTCTTCTTCGGTGACGTTTGCACGCCAGGACTCAAATGTTTCCATAACTTTTGCATCCATAAAGACTCCCAAACCTCAAACAGCTCTCTGTATTTCTTTGTAAAAGATACTAATCGTATTTTAAGCTAAAAATAACAGATGATTTGGCGAGAAAAACATGGGAAAATGTTAAATAATACGTATTCATTTCTACGGGCGAAAGGTGTCCCGATGTCTCAAGAACTTGAGTTCTTTGCAACCTGTCCAAAGGGCTTTGAGAAGCTTCTTGCGCAGGAGCTAGACGGCCTGCGCATCAAAAAGGTGCGTCCTCTTGGCGGACAAGTTGCGTTTTACGGCTCACTTGCCGATGCTTACCGCGTCTGTTTATGGTCTCGCCTCACGTCTCGCGTCATTTTGGTGCTTGATCGCGTTGGCGCTGCAACTTCAGACGCTCTCTACGAAGACCTCTCCCACATTGCTTGGGAAGACCATATTGGTCCGCATGCCACTATTGCAGTGAGTGCTCACGGCACAAATGATCAGCTCAGAAACACCAACTTTATTGCTGTCAGAACAAAAGACGCCATTGTAGACCGACTTCAAGCAAAACGCGGAAGCCGTCCTATGGTCAACACGCTTGCACCTGACGTAACTATTGTCGTGCGCGTATCGCGTAACCGTGCCACCGTTGGCATTGACCTTGCTGGTGAGGCGCTCTTTAAGCGCAGCCTGACTAGCGGTAGAGGGCCGGCACGTAAGTTTGCGCCGCTCAGGCTGGACTACGCTGCTGCCCTCCTGTATCTGCAGGCGCAAACTGCTGCGAGTGCACCGCTCTTCTCGCCAGATGCGCCGCTGCCGGCGCTGCTGTTCCCGGGAGCAGGCGCGCTTGCACAAGAGGCTGCGGGCATGGCGCTAGACGTGGCTCCGGGCATCTTGCGCGCTCGCTGGGGCATGACAGGCTGGGCTGGCCACGATGACGACGCCTGGCAGGATTTGCTTTCCGAAGCCGATGAACGTGCCGAGAAGGGCCAGGAGCGCCAGGTAACGCTCTATGCCGCAGATCCTCGCCCAAAGGCTAAGGAAGCCGTGCTGTATACGCTTCGCGCAGGTGGCCTCAAGGCAGACGTACAGTTTTTGCCGGCACCTGAACTGCTAAAACATGCAGAGCAATTCACTGGCGTTGTTGCGGACCTCTCATGGACCAAAGAAGAACCCACGCTGCAGGGCTCCGCTTACGCTACGCTTGGACTTTTTGCTGGTCAGGCAAGTACGCTGCTTACCAGCGATACAAACACCGATACAGTACTGAGAGCCACACCATCGCAGACGCTTTCTGTCTACGTGGGCAACTCTATTGCTACCATACGCTCCTACCCTGTTGCAGATGCAGAGAAAATCGATGGCAGTGCCACCGACAGGACATCAAACAACTCTGAGATCTCGCCCATTCCTGCAGGCCCCACCGTTATGGTTAATGGCCAGCCAGTAAATGTGCTGGTTGCTGCATCTGATCAGTTTGCAGCCCGTCTTACAAAGGTAGCCAAACAGCGTGCTAAGTGGGCTCGAAAAAACGATGTCTCATGCTACCGTGTGTACGATGCTGACCTGCCAGATTACGCCGTCAGTATAGACATCTACAAGGGTGCTACAAAGCCAACTACGTGGCTGCAAATCTCTGAATATGCCGCTTCTAAAGAAATTGACCCAGATCTTGCAAAACGTCGCCTTCTAGACGTCTTAGCTCTGGCTCCACGCATTTTGGGCGTGCCTAGTTCAAACGTGAATCTAAGGACAAGAACACGCGCAAAAGGCGGCTCTCAATACTCTGATGAGGGTAGTGCTGCAGACAACTCAAGAAAAGAAATGCTGCTCATTGATGAGGGTGGCCTGCTTTTTGAGGTCAACTTTGCCTCAAGATTAGATTGCGGCATTTTCCTGGATCACCGTGATACGCGCGCTGAAATTCGTGAGCTCATGAAGAGCGCTGGAGCTGCCAAGAGCTTCCTCAACCTCTTTGCCTACACAGGTACCGCTACCTGCTATGCAGCAGACGGAGGCGCACTTCACTCCACCACTGTTGACCTCTCCAATCCTTCGCTTGAATGGGCCAAACGTAATATGAAGCGCAACGGTTTTGATGGCGAAGAGCATGAATTTGTTCAGGCAGACGTTCTGTCATGGGTCACCGAAACACGACACACCAAAAACCGTTGGAACGTCATCTTCTGCGACGTTCCAACCTTCTCCAACTCGTCTCGCATGAAGCAAAGCTCATTTGACGTTCAACGAGACCACGCTGAGCTCATCATTGGTATTTCTCGCCTACTCACTCGTGGTGGCGTTGCTATTTTCTCGTGCAACCTACGCACCTTTAAGCCAGATGTCGAGAAAATCCAGCGAGCTGGCGTTGTCATTGAAGACATCACAAGTGAAACTATTCCGGAGGACTTTTCAAGAAATCAGAAAATTCACCACACCTATAAAATATTCAGAAAGCCACAAGAAAACTTCTAAATATTGTATTGGCGGACAAAAAAGATACGTTTATACATTCGCCTAGTTATATCTATGTATATGGACTAACATATGAAGATGGACTGTACTTATCATCTGTTGAGAGGATTAATAGATGACCGCAAATAAAGCTGCATTTAATGCACTTTTTTCTAAGAACAAATCCAAAAAGTCAGCTGGCATTCCGTTAAGTGCTGGCATGGTTTTGGTTACCTTGGGCATTGTCTATGGTGACATTGGAACCTCTCCTATGTACACCATGAAGGCAATTATCGCTGGTAATGGTGGGCTCCTTACCATGAATACCGATGTTGTTTTGGGAGCTCTATCCCTTATTATTTGGACGCTAACACTCATCACAACCATTAAATATGTCGTAGTTGCGATGAAGGCTGATAACCACAATGAGGGTGGTATTTTTGCGCTTTATAGTTTAGTCAAAAGAAGTGCTAAATGGCTGATTATTCCAGCCATGATTGGTGGCGCAGCTCTTCTTGCTGACGGTATTTTGACCCCAGCCGTAACCGTCACCACCGCTATTGAAGGCTTACGTACCATTCCTGTTGCTCATGCGGTTATTGGCGATAAACAGCATATTGTTGTCATCATCACTATTGCTATTCTTTGCACTCTTTTTGCCTTACAGAAGGCCGGTACTTCTACCATTGGTAAAGCTTTTGGTCCTGTTATGACCCTTTGGTTTTTGTTCCTGGGTTCTATGGGTGCCATGAACTTACTTGCTGACATAAGTGTTCTTCGAGCCCTTAATCCAGTCCGTGGCATTTTATTTCTCTTTAATGGCAATCTTAATGCTGCAGGACTAATGGTTTTAGGTAGTGTCTTCTTATGCACAACAGGCGCAGAAGCTCTTTACTCTGACATGGGTCACGTTGGCAAAAGCAATATTTACGCCAGTTGGCCATTTGTCAAAATCTGCCTCATTTTGAATTACCTTGGTCAAGGTGCCTGGATCATTAGCAACCATACTGATGCCAATCTAAATGCCATTAAGGATCTTAACCCCTTCTTTGAGATGCTTCCTGACCAGCTCAGGCCATTTGCTGTTGTTCTTTCTGCACTGGCAGCAATCATTGCCTCTCAGGCTCTCATTACTGGTTCTTACTCTATTGTTTCTGAGGCAATTAAACTTGATCTGATGCCACACATCCAAATCAATTATCCATCCACAACCAAGGGTCAAATTTATATTCCTTTAGTCAACAACATCATGTGGGTTGGCTGCATTGGTGTTGTCCTTCTTTTCCAAAGCTCTGAGCATATGGAAGCAGCGTATGGTCTTGCCATTACCGTTACTATGTTAATGACTTCAGTTCTGCTCTACACCTATCTCTCTGTCATCAGAAAACGTATGTGGGCAGCAATTCCATTTATCATTTTCTTTGGCGCTATTGAAGCCATGTTCTTCTTCTCTAGTCTTACCAAGTTCTTCCACGGCGGCTATTTTACCGTTCTTATGGCTACCGCAATTTTTGTTGTCATGTTTGTATGGCGCCGCGGTACTGCCGTCGAGAGAACACAGAGCGTTTATCTTCCAGTTGATAAATACATTGACCAGCTCCGTAATCTTAGCCACGACAAAGACTATTCAACCCTTGCGGATAACTTAGTCTTCCTTACTAACGATTCATCTTTTGACAAGTTGGATCGCGATATTCTTTACTCCATTTTGGATAAGCGCCCTAAACGAGCAAAAGCCTATTACTTTATTAACATCTCACTGACAGATGACCCAAATACACGCGAATTCATTGTTAATAATTTTGGTACAGACTTTTTATTTAAGATTACCTTGCGCCTTGGCTTTAAGGTTAATCAACGTGTCAACACCTATCTCTACCAAATAGTTGGTGATTTGATAAAGAATAATCAGCTTTCCCCTCAAAACCATAAGTACTCCATTTACAAAGAGCACTCTGAAATTGGCGACTTTAGATTCTGCTTGCTGCGTAAAGTTTTAGCTCCAGAGACTGACATCAACGGTTTTGATGCTCGTTGTCTTGAGCTGAAATATTTTATTCGCCGCATTTGCGGATCACCTGCTCGTTGGTATGGTCTTGAAAACTCCAACATTGTCTTTGAGTATGTTCCTTTGTTCTCCAAGGTTAAACGTGAGCAGAAGCTTACCCGTATTGTGCTTGACGGCGCATCTCAAACGGGCTCTATGCCGCTTGTTGGGGCTCCTATGAAAGAACGTATTGCAGAGATTGAAGAAGATGAAGATATCTTTGCAGAGGCCCTACACAAAGAGCGCATTGAAAATGCAGCTACTGTCGCAGACTATGTTGGCGGTGACACAGCCAGCTTCCTTCCTCTTAAGCTTGATGAAGAAAACGCTGATGAAGATGTCTTTGAGGAGCAAACAGACGACAATCACTAGATTTAACGTGTAACAATTTTGCTTATAACAATAAAAGCCGACAGATTGCATCTGCCGGCTTTTTCTTTAAACGATTTGTCTCAAACAAAATTTGAAGCGCTACTTCTTAAGCACCAAGCGCTACTCTCCCAATGCCCACGTTAAGAATCGCGAGAAACCCGCCTCATCGTTAGTGAGTGTGATATAGGTTGCAGCCTCAAAATCTTCACGGCGAGCGTTGGCAACTGCCGTACCCATTCCGGCAGCAGAAAGCATAGTGACATCATTGAGCGAATCGCCAAATGCAGCAGCATTTCTCGTTGATACACCAAGATGCTTACAGAGCCACTGAAGTGCAGTGCCCTTTGAGGTGCCGTCGGCCAAAATCTCCATTCCCATACTCATAGAAGCCGTACCACTGAGCCCCTTTACTGAGGCCACGGCGTCTGATACAAGTGCTTGGTACTTCTCGCCTTCTGAAACGGACCAATAGGAACCAAGGCGCTCTATGGTAGTTACGCTATCAATGAACTCCTCAACACTTTGGTCAAAAGGTGTGCGTGAGCGCCGCATAAACGCTGCATGATCTGCGGGAATACCAAGCTGTGAGATGAGATTATGTCTTGAGCGCTCAAGAAAAACTCCACCATCAGCAAAAACATCAAAAGTCACAGGATAATCCTTGAGCTTTTGATACAGCTCAAGAGCTTGTTCCTTGGTAACGGTAGACTCGTGAAGCACTGTCTGGGTTGAAAGATCTCTGATAATAGCGCCGTCACAGGAAATAACGTACTTAGAAGCAGGGTGGTTCACAACCTCTTTTGGCAACACATTAAAAGCGCGACCAGAACAAGGAACAAAAGGAATTCCCAGCTCAGCTAAGCGGTCCAACATTGCCATGTTGTCAGAAACAAGAGATTTATCAGTATGCAAAAACGTCTCATCCATGTCGGAAAAGACAATATCTACTTTCAGATTTGATACATCCTGAGTAAGCCAAGACTGCTTCTGAGCTATGAGTTCTTTGTTAGAAAGCTCTGACAAAACAAAACCTCTTTATGGTCGATACATAAACGTGAAGACCTCTTCACGTTGCATATTTACCTGTACGCCAAGCTTTTCTGAGACGGCATCAAGACGTTCTTTGAGGCTCAAGAAAGACTCAGCATCCTCAAGTTCAACCAACATGGTCATGGTAAAAATACCAGATAAAATTGTCTGAGCAATATCCAGGATATTTGCGTTGGACTCAGCCAAAGTAGTTGAAATAGCTGCAACAATTCCTGGGGTATCACTACCCAAAACAGTAACAACAGCACGATTTGCAGATGTTTCTGAAGCCATAATTCCCCATCTCTTAAACGGATGGGTTAATTGTACTCTATGCTTTTCCGATTTCTATGCCATATCGTGAACTGAAGACCTTTTGAATCTCATCAACGGTACAATTTAGTGCCGTAATAAGCTCGTACAAGCCACGATTACTAGCCATCTTGAATATTCTTTCGTAAGAAACGGGAGGTTTCTTACTAAGCGAGCGTGCGGTATTGATACGACTCCTAAACGTTTTAGCAATACTAATAGAATCCTTACAGGAGCCTTCTCTAATAACGTGTCTAAAATGGGACTCTTCTAATGATGCGTTATGAATATGGAGGGTAATCAGCTCAATTTGCGGATACGTATCAACAAGATTTGCTGCCTCTTCATGCGTCATAAGATCACGGAGCCTAAACTCCTGACTAAGAGGAAATACTATTTGAACAGGGTGTTTTTGCCCAATAGGAGACAAAATGTAGGCAGGAGTAGGTTCCGACACCACATCTTTAATAAGACATACGCCCTGACCTGGGTGAACGCAAAACTCTCCAACAGCTCGCATAACACCACTCCTCTCAGATAACGATAGTATACCATGAGAGGCTTGTTATACACTGATGACCTGCAGCTTTATAGAGTGTTGCAGGTCATTCAGTAACATAACAATACTTTATATAAAGAATCTAATCAATCATCGTAATGGATTCAATAACTGGTTGTTCTGAAGCAGGAATGGTTCCGTTTGAATCGGTAGGCTTTACACCTTTACAGATAGCATCGACAACGTCCATTCCACTTGTTACCGTGCCAAACGCAGCGTAATTTCCATTTAGAGTTGAGTTGTCTGCCTGCATAATAAAGAACTGAGAACTTGCCGAGTTTGGATCTTGAGCGCGTGCCATGGAAATAGTTCCACGTGTATG
>CABKMA010000029.1 GCA_902373375.1 uncultured Atopobium sp. | reverse complement strand
CAACTAATACCCGGCCTGCCTTCACCGAACCAACCATATACCTCACGCCGCCAGCGTGGTCCTCATCAAGGTGTGTAAGCAAAATGGCGTCAAGATATGAGATATGTTGTCGCTCTAATGCGTCATTTACTACATCACCTACACTAGTGTCCACAAGCAAAGAATGTGCTCCGTCGCTCAGCAATATGGCATCTCCCTGACCAATGTCCATCACGCAAATTCTTGTTGGCGAGAAAAACCTCCAGCAGATGCTTAGTCCAAAAATAAGCATAGTAACCACTAGAACAATGCCAACTAAAACTGCCTTTTTTGCCTTAGGCCAAAACACATAAAGCGCCACCATTGCCACACAAACAACCAAAGATACTATCCAACTGACGTCAGTTAACGACACGCTTGCAAAAGATCTTTCAGATAAAAAGGAAGCAAGAATCTCTATGAGTTGTCCTAGGGAATCTACTAGTAAGAGAGCAAGGTCTTGAGCTGGTTTGAAACTACGTAAAGCTATCGCTCCAATTCCAAATAAACTGAGCAGAGAAAACAAGCTTGTAATGAGAGCACTTGAAAGAGGAGCAAGTAATGAGAAATGACCAAAATAGACACATGAAACTGGAAGGCACGAAAGTTGAGCAACAGTTGTGGCACACATGGTGTTTCTTACCTTGGAAAATGGTTTTCTCAGCACTTTTTGTACTTTTCCATAACCAGATAAGTGAAAAGCAATTTTGGCATAGTACTGAGCAAGACCACCGTATATATTCATTCCAAAAATACAAGCTAAAGACAAGGTAAAGGCTATATTTAAACTCAGCAGGGGATCAACGCAGAGCATGAATAATGCCATAAAAGAAACAGCTGACAGCGTATGATTTTTTCTGCCAACACTCTGCATAACGTATTTTTGTTCAACAAGAAGTATTGCCCTTATTGCTGAAGCGGGTAATCCACAAAAAAGTGTGTAGACACTCAATAGAATTAAATTCAGCACTCCTCTCAAAAGAGGTTTTAACGTCAGCTTTTTAAGCAATGCATCAATAAAGGTAGAGAGAATTACAATGTGACAACTAGAAATAGCAATAAGATGCATTAGACCACAGCGCATAAATATTCTAGGAATGTTAAAGCTATACAAGCTAGGCCTATAGGCACAAAGACCACATGCAACTAACGCTCGTCCAAAGCTCACCTCTGGTTGAAGTTGAGAAATACAATTTTCTCTAAATTGAGCAACTTCCCCAACAATTCCCTCTTCATAGGTTTTTGAATTCACCTTGGTTACCTGAATTGAACCAAGTACTCCCCTCTTAAATTGTTCTTCTGAAAACTCCTTATCTTTATACTGTGTAAACCTACCCTCACAACGAAGATGTGTTTCTCGCAAGAACTGTTCCCTAGCGTATAGTCCCACAGATCCAATGTATCTACCCTGATACATAACGTTTGCTTGACCGGTCCATGTATGATTTTTATAGACTAAATCTTTTGATACAACTAGTTCGAAATTGTGTACAGAAGTTGACTCTAAAAAATTCACCGATGCCGTTTGACTCACATATATAAAGGAAGACCTAAAAAGGATAGTTACAAGTAAGAGTAAAACTACTCCAGCAGTCATAAGGCTGGTATGCGCATACTTTACATACCAAAACCCTAAAGCTGCTACCACCAAGATTCCTAAAAAATGAAGCAAGATAGTACCAAGCGTTGGGTTTCTTGCGATAAAAACTTGTAGCCATAAGCAAACAAATAGCAAGACACAAAGGCTATACGGAATAAAAGGCCTAGTGGGTTGTTCTATCACCTTAGACACGAATATTGTCCTTGAACTGGTCAAACTTTTTCTGGCCAATTCCAGAAACACGCATCAAATCTTCAGTTGTTTTAAAAGGTCCATTCTTTTGTCTGTCTGCAACAATTCTCTGAGCTAGTCCTTCTCCGACACCTTTGAGTTTGGTAAATTCATCTACAGTTGCTTTATTAATATCCACAACTGTCTTTTTATCTCTTTTTGAATTTGTCTGCTTATTGCCCGAGGGTTTGTTTGGATCTGGCTGTGGAATCTCTGGTGGCGCTTCTTCTCCCTTTCGAGGAATATATATTTTTTGACCATCTTCAACAGGAGATGCTAGATTAATCCCTTGACCATTAGCATCTTCAGTTAATCCTCCTGCTATCTGGATTGCATCATTTACACGTGGATTTGCCATCTGTAAAGCATACAGTCCTGGTGATTTAACAGCTCCATCAACATGAACCATCATTTGTGGAGACGCTTCTTTGATCTTATGGTCATCTTTTGGCTGATCTGTAGACTTATCCTCTTGCGAGTGCTGTGGATTTTCCACAACATGCGCTCCTTGTGTAGAGTCTGCTTGATTATGTGATCTGTCAAAAGACTCTGACGTTCCAGCAGCAATCAACCAAACAAATATAGCTACTGACACAATAGCTAGGAAAGCAACAACTGCAACCGCTATCAGTTGCTGCTGAGATAAATTAAATCTTCTCATTAATGTATTAATTCTTTGTGTGCGGTTATTTGAAATCTGAGCCATACAATCACCTCAGATTTATATTCAACTATTAGGTTGTTAAGAAATGCTATTTTTACAAATTTATCACTCAGTCTTGTTCTAAAACTGCTGGTAATCTGACACACTTATTAACAAATACAAGGTACGCCGTATTAACTTACAAGAGCAAAATTGAACTAAATAAGATTATCAAACCACTCAAATGAAAAATCCGCCCCTTCACAGGACGGATTCTAAAAATGCATCTGAGCAAAGCAATCAAAATCTTTGAAATGCAGAAATATCCTAGTCAGCAATAAACTCTGCAGGAGCAAGTTCTCTATGACGAACAGCAAGCTTTTTAGGCGGCTTATATGAAGGACACTGGCTAAAGTCAATGTACTCAATATGCTGCATAAGATCATTAATCATGGATTCATGGTCAAAGGAATTCCATGCCTCAAGAACTTCTCGCATTCTTGCGTGAGTCTCAGGACGGCGAGGCATAAATAATGTGCAACAGTCAGGAGCCGTCTGCGTTGAGATATCAAACGTGTTGATATCTTGGGCACGGCGGATGATTTCTTGCTTGTCAGAGCCAATCAGAGGTCTCAAAACAGGTATGGTGACTGCCTCGTTGACAGCAGCAATGTTATCAAGCGTCTGAGAAGCAACTTGACCAAGTGACTCACCAGTTACCAGAGCTTTAGCACCCTCGAGTTCTGCGATCTTCTGCGCAATAATGTACATCACGCGACGATACATAATGACACGAAGGGCCTGTGGAACCGCAAGAGAAATCTCACGCTGATGTTCTCCAAATGGCACAACATACATTCTGCCAATAAGACCAGCAGGCTCAAGAGCCTCAATAATATCCTGACACAGATATTCACTAGTATCAGAAGTCATGGGGCGACCAGAGAAGTGAACGGGAATAACCGTAGCACCCCTTCGGCCAACCATCCATGTGGCAACAGGCGAATCTATGCCACTAGATAGAAGCGACACAACCTTTCCCGCAGTACCAACAGGAAGACCACCGACGCCGTGAATAGATGCAGCGTAAACATACGCGTTGCCCTGAACAACATGTACATAGACCGTCATATCAGGATTGTGCATCTGGACTTTTTTATCAGGGAAATTCTCGCAAAGTACGGCGCCAACAAGCTGGTTAATCTCAATAGAGTGCCTTGGATAAACCGTTGAGGAGCGGCGAGCATGTACTTTAAAGGTAGCAAAGTTACCGGACTCCCCCAGTGCTTTAACGGCAGCGTTACAAAACTCCTGCTCATCTAAGTCACAGCGATACGCCAAAGAAGCGCGCGCAACACCAGGAACCTGAGCTACGGCATGTTGCAGCTCTTCAGTTGCTTGTTTATCAGTGGTTTCTACAAGAAGGTAGCCTGAAATGCGAGAAACCCCCGCCACTGGAAAGTGTCGGAGGGCTCGTCGCAAATTTGTTACCAACTGATTTTCAAAAGCGGATCGGTTCTTACCCTTTAAGCCAATTTCGTGGTAATGAACCAGACATACTCTTTCAGTCATAACTCTTAATAAACGATGGCGTTTTCGCCCTTAATTGCTTCATCAAAGGAATCTTTAACAAAGCCAAGGGTGCCGTCGTTAATCTCTTTCATAGCAATAGAGACTGAATCTTTACCACTTGCAACAGTAGTAATGTCATCAAAATCTTGAACAGCAGTTACGCGCAGATGCTGACCGTGAAGCATGTTGTTAATATCACAAGCACGCTTAGAAGCAAGAGAGCAAAGCAAAAAAGGGTTCTGCTCAGTCTTCTGAAGCAGGCTGTCAATCTCAGGCTTAATAACAGACATTAAAGCTGACCTCCGTCTGATTCATATTCATCAAAAACATCCTCAAGCTTACTCAAAGCAGTCTCAAGGTTGTCGTTCACAATGCAAACAGTATAGTCGTTTGCATACTCCATTTCACGCGACGCATTAGAAAGTCTCGTAGAAATGGTCTTCTCGTCCTCTGTACCACGTCCTCTAAGACGCTGTTCCAGCTCTTCAAATGAAGGCGGTTTAATAAAGACGAGAATGGCGTTGGGATATTGTTTGTGGACCATAAGTCCACCCTGAACGTCAATCTCAAGAACAACAGATTGACCTGCAGAAATCAGGCGATCAACCTCAGATTTGAGCGTACCATAGCAATGACCATGAACATGAGCCCACTCAAGGAATTCACCGGCATCAACGCGCTTTTTAAATTCTTCATCAGAGAGAAAATGATACGCAACTCCATCGACTTCTCCTGGTCGAGGAAAGCGTGTAGTAGCCGAAACCGTCAGGCCTAGGTTTGGACGCTTTTCTCTCAATAAAGAGACAAGCGTGCCTTTTCCTACACCTGACGGTCCAGATACTACAAAAAGTTTGGCTAAACGAGCCACTACTTGGTCAGTGCCTCGAGGAGCTGCTCACGCTGACGAGCACCAAGGCCCTTAACGCGACGAGTTGCAGAAATTCCGAGCTCGTCCATAATCTTTGCTGCCTTTGCCTTGCCATAGCCAGGAAGAGACTCGATAAGAGCGGAAACCTTCATACGCTCAGCAATAGGATCGGTAGAATCAAGGACCTCTTTAAGGGAGACCTTACCAGTCTTAACCTTCTCGCGAAGCTCTGCGCGAGCGTGACGAGCCTGAGCTGCCTTCTCAAGTGCTGCCTTGCGCTGCTCATCGGTAAGTGTAGGTAGAGCCATTGTTCCTCCAAACATCGTTTTCGTACTTCATATACGAAACTCAATTTAATGTGCCTTTTGCACTTCAGCAAAATAGTTTGCCACATAAGGCGTGATTTACAAGGGGGTTTTTAATATTTCCGCATTAAAAACCACCTGTTCACCATAATTCCAATAACTTTTGTTAATTTTTAAGCTCAGAAATGATAGCTTCAAATGCTTCAACTGGGTCGTTTGCGCAGGTAATTGGCCTACCAACTACCAATTTGCTTGCTCCAGCCTTAATTGCAGCTGAAGGTGTGGAAATTCTGACTTGATCGCCCTTCTCGGCACCTTCTGGACGTACTCCTGGAGTCACAATGAGTGCATTTGGACCCAAAAGCTCTCGCATTTCTTGTGCCTCCTGAGGCGAGCAGACAATTCCGTCGGCGCCAGCGTTATAGGAAAGAGAAGCCAAACGAGCTACCTCGTCCTTAATGGAACTGTCTACGCCAATAGAATGAAGCGCGTCCTCGTCCATGCTGGTAAGTACCGAAATAGCTACCAATTTGGTACGTCCAGGCTCATCAAGCCCGCGCTCTGCTGCAGCCTCTTCTGCGCCCTCGCGACCAGCTAAGATCATCTGAGCCGTACCTAACCCATGGATAGAAAGGATATCCGCACCAGAAAGCGACGCAGAGTGAACAGCGCCCTTAACCTGAAATGGAATGTCATGCACCTTGAGGTCAAGAAACACCTTGAATCCACGTTTGTGCATCTCGTCTACCATTGAGGGTCCGTAGCGATAAAAGAGCGTCATACCAACCTTAACCCAACGTGCATGACCGGCGAGAAGATCGGTGAGCTCCAAAGCTCTTTCTCTTGTGCAATCAAGTGCCACTATAACGGCGTCGCGTGCCTGCTCATCTGTTAGCATTCAACGGCTCCAATCAGCTCGTGGATGTCGGATACTCCCTGAGACTTTGCCCAGTCAGTAAGCTCGTTCAAAATACGTGGAGCGCACATTGGGTCGTAAAGGTTTGCAGAACCCACCGAGACAGCCGTAGCGCCTGCCAGGATAAACTCCGCAGCGTCCTCACCTGTTTCTACACCACCAACGCCGCAGATAGGAATAGATACCGCCTGAGCGCACTCCCAAACCATGCGAACTGCAGCGTTATGGCAGAGAGGACCACTCAGACCGCCAGTTGGCTTAGAGAGCCTGCTCTTTCTTGTGTGGACGTTAATTGACATGCCTGGAATAGAGTTGATGAGCGTAAGACCATCAGCGCCTGCGGCCTCAAAAGCTTTACCAATCTCGGCAACGTTGACGGGGGCCATCTTAACCAGAATAGGCAGCTTTGTCAGAGGACGGACTGCCTTCATAATCTCTGTAGCCTGCTCTGGAGTACCACCGAGGGGCTTACCGCCCTTCTCGAGATTTGGACAACTCACGTTAAGCTCAATGGCTGAGATGTGTGGATTAAGCTCTTCAAGGCGCTCGACAACGTCAATCATCTCCTGAACGGAGTGTGCTGCCATCTGCATGATAACGCGCGTACCACGGCCTTCAAGGTCCTTCATGTAGTCATCGGTATGGGCGATAAAATCGTCCACTCCAGGATTTGCAAGGCCAACGCTATTCATCATGCCGCCGTTGAGCTCGCACATACGAGGAGCTGGATTTCCTTCCCAAGGGATGCGAGCAACACCCTTCATAGTAATTGCGCCAAGCAGAGAGACATCGTAAAAGCCCTCAAACTGCCAGCCGTAGCCAAAGGTACCTGCAGCAGTATTGATAGGGTTTTTCATCTGGATGCCACCAAGATTGACGGCCATTTTCACCTGGTCTACCATGCGATCTCCTTTGCCTCAAAGACAGGTCCAACCATACAAGCAGACGCATAGCCACCCTTAGCAAGTGGGACATTGCAGGTGTTACATGCACCAAAGGCGCAGCTCATCATACGCTCCATAGAAACCTGGCAGGCAACATTATTGGAAATTGCAAGCTTGGCCACGCTTCTCATCATAGGCTCTGGACCGCAGGTATACACAGCGTCCCAAACACCTTGGCTCAGAGGCTCCTCCAAAGCTGCCGTTACAAAACCCTTGGTTCCCTTAGAGCCATCATCGGTTGTTACGTATACGTTCTGCGCTCCTAGTGTGAGAAGATCTTCTTCTCCAAAGAGTTTCTCGGCAGTCTGTGCACCAATGACCGCGTCAAACTCAACACCAAGCTCAGTTAGCTTGCGCGATGCTGCGATGATTGGCGTGATACCCACACCACCTGCTACCAGAACGCTCCTTTTACTAGTAACGTTGAGACGCCACGGACGACCGCAAGGAGCAGTCATATCACTGGTGTCACCAGGCTTCAGCTGAGAAAGCCTACGTGTACCCTCGCCCACTGTTGCGTAGATAAGTTCAAGCGTATCGGTTGCTTTATCAGCAAGCGAAAAAGACAGTGGAATGCGAAGAATGTGTCGCTTATCACCTGGAACATTAACGTTTACAAACTGACCAGGCTCCAAAGACTTGCAAAGACCTGGTACCTTGAGCTGGGCTCTATACAGATTCTGTGCAACCTGGGTATTGCTCAGAACCGTAAAGTCAAATACCTGTACATTTCCACGTAGTGGCATTACTTTTCCCCTCCAGGAACAACTACTTCATCAGCAAGAACTCGCTTGCCATCAACAAACACATCAGTTGCAACACCATAGAGCTCAGCACCAATGAAGGCGGAGTTCTTGGACTTGCTTTCAAAATACTCTGGGGTGATCTGAACCTTTCTTTCTGGGTCAAAAAGGGTCAGGTCGGCCTTATAACCTGCAGCAATCTTAACAGGCTCAAGGCGAAGAATACGACGAGGATTAACGGCCATTGCGCGAACAAGACCAGTGTAGGAAAGCTTGTTGGTGCGAACCATATTAGTGACCATCAAAGGCAGCGAGGTCTCAAGGCCAATGCAGCCAAAGTAAGAAATTTCCCACTCACAGTCCTTCTCGTGAGCTGCATGAGGGGCGTGGTCGGTAACAATGCAGTCAACCGTACCATCTGCAACTGCAGCCTGAAGCGCAAGTGTATCCTCAGCAGTTCGAAGTGGTGGATTCATCTTAAAGTTGGTGTTATAGGTATCGGTGATGTCATCCTCAGACAAGAAAAGATGGTGGGGGCAAACCTCTGCGGTAACAGGCAAACCTTCCTTCTTAGCAGCGCGTACTAGCTCTGCTCCCCTTCCTGTTGAAATGTGGCAGATGTGCAATGGGCAGCCAGTAAGGCGACAAAGATCAATGTCTCTGGAAATCTCCAGCTCCTCGCCAAGAGCCGGCCAACCAAACATGCCAAGGCGCGTGCTTGCGCGGCCCTCGTTGACAACGCCGCCAGCGCTGATGGACTCAATCTCACAGTGAGCAGCAACAACGCGGTCAAACTGGGAGACATACTCCATAACGGTGCGCATCATACCAGCGCTTTGGACACCATGGCCGTCGTCAGAGAACGCGGATGCTCCCTCGTCAACCATGTTGCCAATCTCAGCAAGCTCCTGTCCCTTAGAACCTTTGGTCAAGGCGCCCATAGGACGGACGTGAATGAGGCCAACCTCGTTGCCGCGGTCGATCTGGAAACGAACAGCAGGTCCGTTATCGGTTACAGGATTGGTGTTTGGCATAGTGGCAACATCGGTAAAGCCCCCATGAACCGCAGCTCTAGAGCCCGTCTCAATGGTCTCCTTATACTCAAAACCTGGATCTCTAAAGTGAACATGCATGTCAACAAGGCCAGGAGTTAACACCTTGCCCGTTGCATCAATGACGGTATCACCCTTTTGAGGTGTAACGGTAGCTGCGACTTCAGCAATAGTTTCTCCCTCAATGCGAACGTCCATTACAGCATCAAGGTTAAGCTGTGGGTCTACAACACGTGCGCCCTTAAGCAGAAATGCCATCAGAGTCTCCTCCCAAAAGCAAATACATTGCGGCCATGCGTGTCAAAACACCTGCATTGACCTGGTCAAGAATACGAGAGCGGGCGCAATCAGCCACTTCGCTATTAATTTCCATACCACGATTCATAGGACCCGGGTGGCAGATAATTGCCTCCGGCTTCATCAGCTTACTTCGGCGCTCGTCAAGGCCCCAAAGCCTGTTGTACTCACGGCGAGAAGGAATAGGAGCTCCTTCCATACGCTCAAGCTGCACACGAAGCATGTACACGACGTCAACATCGCCAATGACTTCATCAAAGTGTGAAGTTTGATAGCAGCCAAACCAGCTTGGATCGTCAACGTGAAATGTTGGTGGACCAACCAGAACAACCTCAGCTCCCATAGTCTTGAGCGCTGGCACCAGCGAACCAACAACGCGGCTGTGAGAAAGGTCACCAACAATAGCTACCTTAAGGTCATTAAGATGACCGAAGTTCTTACGAATGGTATAGAGGTCAAGCATGGCCTGAGTTGGATGCTGATGCTTGCCGTCACCGGCGTTTATAACCACGGCATCAGTGTGCTCAGTAATCTTCTGAGGTGTACCTGCAAGTCTTGCTCGGCAAATAAACATGTCAACGTTCATGGCATCAATGGTCTGGATGGTATCGGCCAATGATTCACCTTTAACCACAGATGAAGTAGAACCTCCCATGTTTAAAGCGTCAGCAGAAAGGCGTTTTTCTGCAAGCTCAAATGAGGAGCGAGTCCTAGTAGAAGGTTCCAAAAACAAGTTCACGATAGTACGGCCTCGAAGTGCTGGAACTTTTTTGATGTCTCTATTATTTACAGCCTCAAATGACTGAGCGGTATCAAGAATCTGCTGGATGTCATTACGCGTCAGGCTATTTGTATTAATCAAATGTTTAACTGAAAGCATTAATTACCTCCCTCAATAAAGGGATCAGAGTAGTCAGCTTCATACAGCAAGACACAGTCCTGACCATCAATTTCTTTAACATTCAAGCTGACGACCTGACGCTTTGATGAAGGAACATTTTTTCCTACATAGTCAGGTCTAATAGGAAGCTCGCGGTGGCCACGATCAACTACAACAGCCAGCTGGACACGCTCTGGACGACCGTAATCAATTAAGGCATCAAGTGCTGCTCGAATAGTTCTTCCTGTCTGAAGAACGTCATCTACCAGCACAACACTGGTACCTGTAATATCAAAATCAATATTAGTTGCATGAAGTACAGGCGCGGTATTTCTTCTAAAATCATCACGATAGAAGCTAATATCAAGTGAGCCGACTTTTGGCTTAAATCCAGTAAAAGTCAAAATCTTTTCCGCAAGACGAGACGCCAGAACTTCTCCGCGTCTAATAATGCCCACCAAAGCAACGTTTTCAATTGAATCGTTATTCTCGACAATTTCATGAGCAATACGCGTAAGCATGCGGTCTAGAGATTGCTCATCCACAATACGGGAGTGTGAGCCTTCTTGAGCCATAGCGCCTCCAATAAAAAGATACCTTACCTGAAAAGGTACAAGGTATCCAAAAGGCAAAACTATGACTATGAGCCTTACGGGTATCTCGTACCACATTTAAAGACATACATATTGTACCCGTACAAAACCTACGTTTTGGTTAGGAATTTAAATTATCTCTTAAGGTGCTCGTAAGCTTCACATACTTCGTCTACAGGACCAAGCATGCGTTGTTTGCCCTTCTCAATCCAAATAGCACGGTCACAAATACGCTGGACCAGGTCAATGGAGTGAGAAACCAGAAGGACCGTAACATTATTGGAAGCAACCAGCTCTTTAATGCGGTTCTCGCACTTTTGCTGGAAGAGGAAATCTCCTACCGAAAGCGTCTCATCAACAATGAGCAGATCAGGCTCTGTAACAGTAGCAATTGCAAAGGCAATGCGTGCCACCATACCAGACGAGTAGTTCTTGAGTGGCATGTCCATAAAGCCCTCAAGCTCAGCAAACTCAACAATCTGGTCAAAATGCGAGTCAATAAACTCTTTCTTGTAACCAAGGAGAGCGCCATTGAGGTAGATATTCTCTTTAGCGGTCAGCTCCATGTCAAAGCCAGCACCAAGCTCAATAAGAGGTGCAATAGTACCCTTGACCTCGCAGGTTCCCTTAGAAGGCTCAAGTACGCCAGCGATGATTTTAAGCATGGTAGACTTACCGGAACCGTTGGTACCCACCAAACCAAAAGCTTCTCCGCGCTTAACCTCAAACGAAATATCGTCAAGAGCTTTAAATTCCTTGAAGGCAACCTCGCCACGAGCAAAAGCAATAAAATACTCTTTTAAAGAGTTGAACTGCTCAGAAGCAATATTAAAAATCTCTGAAACTCCATTTACTGCAACAACCGTCTCAGCGTCTTCTGAAGGAAGCGAAGGACGCATGAAATCGCCATCACCTGCAACTACCACCCAAGCGGTAACTGTCTGAGGGGTGTTGTTCGTGTCAAAAGCATCAATATAGAGGTGGTAACGACCTGGCTCTGTGAAGGTGTATGTCCATGACGTATTAGGAATTGAGTCACCAAACTGGTGCTCCGTGGTATCCCAAAAACCCTCATCCCAACGGTCGTTCAAACTCCATACATAGTGAAATTTAAAGCCCTCAGGATCTGCACCAATAATTTTAGGAGTAGCAGTTACGGTCTCTCCTGCACGAATCTCATGCGTATCCAAGGAAACCTGAACTGACCAGCCTAATTCTTTATTTGGTGACTCAGACATACAACTCCTCTAATCAACTATTGCCTGAACAGTATAGCTGATTATGGCGAGAAACCCGACTTTTAAAGAGACTTCTCTACTTCTGTGGTGCTGCTGTGGTAGAACGAACAATAAGCTTTGGAGCAATCCTAATTGCTTCAGGCTTATATCCTGGCTTGGATGCACGAATTGCATGTTCAAGTGCCACACGCCCACGCTCTAGTAGATTAAAGCGAACGGTAGTCAGCGAAAAGTTAGGTAGATAGTTTTCAAGTGAGTCATCTACTCCAACAATACTGACATCGTCTGGAATGCTCAGTCCCACTTCTTCAAACGCCGCAATAATACCTAGAGCCATCTGGTCATTAGCTGCATACACTGCCGTAAAATCGCAATTTTCTCTAAGTTTTTTACCAATTTCATAGCCGCTATTTGCAGTCCAGTCTCCAGCTAGTGGCTCAACAATTTCCAGTCCATACTCAGACATGGCGTCCCGCCAGCCCTTCTCGCGAAATTGAGAGTCAATGGAGTATGAAGGACCTGCTACAAAACGTATTTTGCGATGTCCGAGTTCAAAGAGATGGTTAATAACAAGTTTTGAGCATCCATACTGGTCTGAATCGACCGTAGTGCAATGAGGGTGCTCATGCATGGTAAGAAGTACTGTTCCAAGGCCTGACTGTGGCACAAATGATTCAAAATCTGATGCCATAAGACTCATGCTGATAATCATGCCGTCAACAGGA
Organism: uncultured Atopobium sp.; assembly: GCA_902373375.1. Lineage (GTDB taxonomy): Bacteria > Actinomycetota > Coriobacteriia > Coriobacteriales > Atopobiaceae > Lancefieldella. The sequence continues at coordinate 1,777 of CABKMA010000029.1, read as the reverse complement.
AGATTAGACATGCGGTGAGAAATATCCTGAAGACATAAGCCATCTCCAGAACCTTTCTCTATCATGGTAATTGCATATTCGTGATCACGAGCAGCAGAAACTATGCCATCAAGGGTGGCCAAATTACCAAACTCACGAATGTCATACAAACATAGTCCTACAGACTGATACGAGCCAGATCTTAGAGATCTACCCGCAAAACTAGGTCTAAAACCCATAGATTCCATTGCAGCCTGCACTTTTTCACGTGTTGCCTTGCTAACGTTTTGAGCGCCATTAGCAACACGAGAAACAGTCTGCTGAGAAACGCCAGCGACTTTGGCAACATCAGCCATTGAAACAGAGCGTTTATGTAAGATAGAACCATGTGAGCGAGTCACGAATTCCTCCGATTATCTGCTTGTTTACGTACTCATACTAACAGGCAGATTGATATAACGCGATAAAATTGCATATATATCAGCAAATTAAACGTTCACGGTAAAAAAAGAACCGTTCGCGAGAAGAACTTTTGACCTGTAACCTAACCGTTTGCCCCCACAAAGATACCACTGACTGAAAACTTAATAATTTGCTGTTAGTTTGTTATGAGTACGTTAACATAGTACATGTAATGCACCGTGAGTGATATCTCGGAGGTATCCGATGATTGATGTTCGACCTTTTGACAGCTTTGTTAATTCTCCCGCTGCGCTTACCTACACTATTCGCGGCGCACATTCATCAATTAAATTAAGCAATTTTGGTGCCACTATCCTTGGTATTTCAGTACCAGATGTCTATGGATCACAAGCAGATGTAGTTCTTGGATATAGCCTGTTTGACCTATATCTAGATAACCCTGCCTGCTTTGGCGCTTCCATTGGACCCTCTGCCAATCGTACAGATAAAGCAGAAATTCCTATAAATGGAGTTATATATCATCTTTCTAAGAACAACGGTCCAGACAATCAAAATAACCTACACACTGATCTAGTTACTGGTATTCATAAGCGCATCTGGCAAGCAGAAATTGATGAAGCGCATAATACGGTAAAATTCAGCATAGACCTGGTAGATGGAGAATATGGACTTCCAGGCAACCGTCATATCACTGCAACATATGAGTTAGTTGAAGACGCTACACATTCGACGGTAAATCTTACGTATACCTGCACAACTGATGTCGCAACATTTGTAAACATGACTAACCATGTGTACTTCAATCTTAACGGTCATGATTCTGGAGATATCTGTGGCCATCAACTCACCATTAATGCAGACTCATATCTTCCTTTACGAGAAGACTCAGTTTCTGCGGGAACCATAGATTCTGTCGTGGGTACTCCTTTTGATTTCCGCACGCCTAAAACTATTGGAAGAGACCTTAGACAAGAAAATAAACAACTCGACATCGCACGCGGCTACGATCACTGCTTTGTGATTAATAACTATAAGGAAGGGCAGCTACGCCCCGCCCTTCTCGCCACTTCAGAAAACGGACGCTCACTTGAGATTCAAATTAGCGCTCCAGGCGCGCATCTCTATACCGGCAACTGGCTTGATGAGGCTCGCGCAAAAGACGGAGCTGTCTACAAACCTCAAGCTGGTTTTGCATTTGAGAGTGAGTTTTATCCAGATTGTGCTCATCATGAAAAGTGGCCTCAGCCTACTTGCACACCTGAGCATCCGTATAGCTCACAGATTGTTTATCGATTCTTTTAAAAACCTGTAGTATCACAGCACTAAAGGGAAAGGAACACCATGGCTCACACGTTTGACGAGAAAACCACAGCTC
>CABKMA010000028.1 GCA_902373375.1 uncultured Atopobium sp. | reverse complement strand
ATATTGAACTTGCTGCCGGTAAATTCCTGCGTACCAAAAATGCTTTTGTAGATACCTCTTCTGATGTTGAAGCTGGCATTAAGAGCGCAATCGAACAGCTTTTCTCGGATGGTTCAACTTCTTATGTTGCAGCAGAGGCATTTAGCGTAGACGATCCAACTAACGAGAACGCTGTTATTGCAGAATGCTCTGAGAGAGAGCTTCCTGCTACGGCCACAAATGACATCTCTAAGCTTTATGGCTTGGCTATCCGTACTCGTACAGCAGTTGTCAACGCGTCCATCATGCCAAAGATGCTTGAAGCTGCAAATATGACTGATAAGAGTATTCGTGAGGCAGGCATTGAGTCACCACTTATGGTTATGCGTTGCGATGGCGGTGTTATGACTGTTGATGAGGTGCGCCATCGTCCAATCCTAACCATTCTTTCTGGTCCTGCAGCCGGTGTAGCTGGAGCTTTGATGTACGAGAAGCTCACCGACGGCTTATTCTTTGAGGTTGGCGGTACTTCCACCGATATTTCTTGTGTTAAAGACGGCAAGGTTATGGTCAAGTACGCAGAGGTTGGCGGTCATAAAACGTACCTCTCGTCACTGGACGTAAGAACCGTTGGTATTGGTGGTGGTTCCATGGTGCAGATCTCTGATGGTAAGGCTGTTGATGTGGGACCTCGTTCTGCTCACATTGCCAACCTGGACTATGAGGTTTATACCGATGCAGAAAAGATTGTAAATCCGCGTCTGGTCGCAGTTCGTCCTATGGATGGAGACCCTGAATACGCAGCTATTGAGTGTGATGGAGGTCTTCGCGTTTGCTTGACTATGGCTGGCGCGGCAAACATTGCAGGCTTTGTTCCTGAGGGCGATTACGCTTACGGTTCTGTTGAGGCTGCTCGTGCGGCTTGGGCTCCTCTTGCAGAGAATATGGGCGTAAGTGTTGAAGAAGCAGCAGCTCAGGTTCTTGCATTTGCTGCAAAGAAAAACGGTGCTGTAGCAGAACAGCTTATGAAAGACTACGGCATGGATCCTCGTACTACCGTATATGTCGGTGGCGGCGGCGGAGCTTCTACGGTAGTTCCACACTTGGCAAAGACTATGGATCATACGTTCCATATTGCTAAGAACGCCCCTGTTATCTCAACTATTGGTGTTGCCCTTGCTATGGTTCGCGACATGGTTGAGCGCAGCGTTACCAACCCAACCGACGATGATATTGTGAGTGTGAGGCGTGAGGCAGAAGCTCGTGCTATCAAGATGGGTGCAGCCCCTGGAACCGTTGAGGTTACCGTTGAGGTGGATACGCAGCGTCACGTTGTCCGCGCAATTGCTGTTGGTGCTACTGAGCTGCGTAGTAAAGACGTTAATGCTAAACGCCTAAGTGCAGATGAGCTCAAAAAGCTTGTAGTCGAGAATCTTGGCGAGGGTGCAGAAAACGTTTCTGAGGTTGCTCACTCTTCCGAGCTCTTTGCCTATACTGCAACCACTACAGAGAAGAAGCTTTTTGGTCTTCTCACCAAGAAACGCACTGCTCTTCGTCTTATTGATGCTGAGGGCGTGATTAGGCTACAACGTCCAAACGCCGATGTGCTGCAAGAGTCTATTAGCTCATGGCGCAAGGGTGTAACGTCCCTGGTAGAGGACTTAACGGTATACAACGACGGTGGAGCTAATCTGCCAAACGTCTATGTGGTAGTGGGCAAGCGCATCATCGATCTGTCTGGAATGACTTCTCTGGAACAGATTTTGAGTCTTGCCTCAGTTGAACTGGGCGGATATCCGTCTGACGAGCCCGTTATTATTGCCGCTACCCTTCGTTTAGGTGACTAAACTCACATGCAAAACGCAGATCACACTTTGGCGAGAAAATCGGTGAACCTTGAAGCGGAGTCTACTTCTGGCTCTGCTTCATGGTTTCCGTTTCCAACTCAAGAGCTTGCACGTAAAGAGCTTTTGTGGGATCGCTTTGTTGCTCGTATTCCTGAAAAGGATAAAGAGCGCATAGTTGATTTGGCTTGGTCAAAAGGTGAGCGTGCTGCACATATGGTGTTTGATGAGTCAAACGGTCAAAGTGACTTCTTTCAAATCTGCAAAGATGCAGGCATGACTATTATCAAAAAAGATATTGATTGCGTTTATGGAAACCAGCGCTATTTCAGTGATTACGTTTCTGGTACAAAAGAAATCACTCTTTATGAGAAATCATGTGCGCTGTGGGCTAAGCAAAATCAACTTGGGGAGCATGAAGCCCAAAATCTTATTTTGATGCATGAGTTTTTTCATGTTTTAGAGACAACCCGGCTTGGATTAACGAGCAAAGAATACACTGTTCCGCTTATTACTATTGGCCCTTTTAAACTAGGAAAAACGGGCATTCACGCGCTCTCTGAAATTGCAGCGCATGCGTTTACCAACACCTACTACGGTTTACTTCATACCATCTCTGACACAGGAGGAGACAATGAGCACTAAAGAGATTACCTGGAACAACCTGCAGATTCCTGTTGTTGGAAGCTATGATGTAGTTATTGTTGGTGGCGGCGTTTCTGGTTCTGCCTGCGGAATCCGTTGTGTTAATGAGGGTCTTTCTACACTTATTGTGGATAAATCAAATTTGCTTGGAGGCTCTGCAACACGAGCTCTCGTGTGCCCCATGATGCCCTCGTATGTCCGTCATCTACCTGTTCTTTCTACCATCGAGCAGCAGCTTTTGGCTTCAGGTGACGCAACGCGCGATGACTACACTACTATGATTTGGTTTGCTCCTGAGCGTTTGGGAGTAGTATACGAGCAGCTCTTCACTACAAAGGGTGGTCAAATCCTCTACGATACATCGCTTGTAGCTGTCATTTTGTCAGACACAGATGGCGAGAAAACCATCACGTATGCAATTCTTGCCTCAACTGAGGGTTTGATTGCTGTATCGGCTCAAACGTGGATTGATGCTTCAGGCGATGCTGTTTTGTCTAGAGCCGCTGGTGTACCCGTTGCAGCTGGTGATGAAGACGGCATTAATCAGGTTTGCAGTCTGCGTTTTACCATGGGCGGTATTGATGTTGAGCGCTATAGAGACTATGTACTCTCTCTTGATGATCACTTCTCGCCATTAGTTGAGGGATATTTCTTTGAGTCCGCAATGGTTGCAGGGAAGAATTTTAAGTTGGAGCCAAAGTTCCGTGAAGGAATTGAAGCGGGCATTCTTGAAGAGGAGGACCTGCGCTATTACCAGATTTTCTCGCTTCCTGGAAAGCCTGGTTGCATGGCGCTGAATTGTCCACACATTGCAAGCATGCGCAAAAACACTTCTGGAGCTGCACGTTCTAACGCAACAGTTGAGGCACATGCTCGCATTCGTCGCCTTGTTACGTTCTTGCAGCGCATGATGCCTGGATTTGAGCAAAGCTATCTTATGGAGCAGGCTTCACTTTTGGGTGTTCGCGAGAGCTGGCGTGTTGAAGGTCAGACAATGCTAACCGAAGAAGATTACGTCAACCAGGCTCGATTTGATGACGGTCTTGTTCGTGGCGATTGGTACATTGATGTCCATTCCAACAAGGACGGACTCTTCCACAAAAACACCTACAAACAGGGTGATTATTACGAGATTCCATTTCGTTCAATGGTCACCAAACACATCAATAACCTGGGGGTTATTGGCCGCTGTATCTCTACAACATTTTTGATGCAGGCTAGTGTTCGCATTATCCCAACGGTCACTGATATGGGTGACGCTATGGGCACCGCATGTGCTCTAGCAAAACAGACGTCAACACCGCTGGCCAAGTTGGACGGCGTGGCAGTGCGTGCAGAAGTTGAACAAATGAAACCGTTGAATTCATAATTGCCGTTTAAGAATTGTAGAAGCTGTGATAAACTTCTACAGTCACGGGCGATTGGCGCAGCGGCTAGCGCAGGTGCTTTACACGCACAAGGCCGGGAGTTCAAATCTCTCATCGCCCACCATGAAACCTCACGCGGCGCCCTCGGGTGTCGCGTTTTTTCTTAGGAGTGTAATGGATAACCAGGTAGAAAGTGCCTTTTCTGACGAGAAGCCCGCACAGGCCGGAGCCGACACGCAGGCTGCGCGCTCGTTTGATCGCGCGTGGGACCAGATGCGCCCCGTCACCCTTGAGCGCAACGTTATGAAAAACGCCGACGGATCGTGCCTGGTCACGTTTGGCGATACGCGCGTTCTCTGCACCGCTACCGTTGAGGAAGGCGTTCCTGCCTGGCGCCGTAGTTCTCGCGCGGGCTGGGTCACGGCTGAATATGCCATGCTACCTGCGTCAACCAATCGCCGTACCAAGCGAGAGCGCGCCAACCGCAAGGGCCGTTCCATGGAGATTGAGCGCCTCATTGGCCGCTCGCTGCGCTCCGTTGTTGACCTCAATCGCCTGGGAGAGTACACCATCACGCTGGACTGCGACGTCCTTCAGGCAGATGGCGGCACCAGAACCGCAAGTATCACCGGTGCTTGGGTGGCGCTCCACGACGCTCTCTACTCACTTGTCGAGAAGGACCTCTTACCCAGGCTTCCTCTTACAGGTCAGGTAGCTGCGATTTCAATGGGTTACGTGAATGGTAAGCCACTGCTAGACCTTGACTATCCCGAGGATTCTCATGCGGACATTGATATGAATCTTGTGGGAACAGAAACTGGACAGATAATTGAAGTACAGGGCACAGGCGAGGGTGGTCCGTTTGATCGCGACCAACTCAATCAGTTGATTGACCTTGGCCAGGCGGGCATCGCTCACCTTGTTGACCTGCAAAATCAAGTGACCGGATTTAGGGAGTAACCATGAGTCAAAACAGTGAACACCAGTGTTCCAACGCTGTGACCTTCGACCCAAATACAACTGTGGTAGTTGCAACGGGCAACGCTCACAAACTTGTTGAAATTGAGGCCATTCTTTCTAAGGTAATGCCTGGTATAAGCTTTGTAGCACTTGGTCAGCTGGGTGATTTTCCTGATCCAGAGGAGAACGGCAAGACATTCCGCGATAACGCACTAATCAAGGCAATGGCTGCACTTGACGAGGTAGATTGCGTGGCAGCAATTGCGGACGACTCTGGCATTTGCGTTGACGCTCTAGATGGAGCTCCTGGAATCTATTCAGCTCGTTATGCTGGCGAGCACGGCAATGATACGGCAAACAATCAGAAACTGTTGGCTGAGCTTGCCAACGTTGCTGATGAGGACCGTACCGCTCGCTTCCATTCCACCGTTGCTTTGGTCTATAGAGATGGATCTGTGCTGGTAGGAGAGGGAGACTGTGAGGGCGTTATTGGTCACGAGCTAAAGGGTCACAATGGCTTTGGTTACGACCCACTCTTCTGGCCGGAGGATGCTCCAGGAAAAACTATGGCAGAGCTTGAGCCAGACGAGAAGAACGCTATTTCTCACCGTTTTCACGCTCTTCAAAATTTGTCTAAGCAGATTCTAGGATAGAGAGATTTAGTAAACGCGTCAGGTTTGTGTCAGATTTCGGACAAAAAGCCGCCACCTCGTCAAACTTGCGTCAGGTTCGCGTCAGATTCCGGACAAAAAGCTGCCACAGCGTCAAACTTGCGTCAGGTTCGCGTCAGGTTCGCGTCAGATTCCGGACAAAATAGCAATAGAAATACGCTAGATTACAGGTCAAAACTGGTCAGCGGGATATCTGTTCTTCTCGCCGACCGATTACTTTTTTCTAGATTCAAATGGTAAACTAAAAGCAACTATGACTTCTGTCTTGGAGGTAGACATGAGGATTGTTCGTACTCGCGATTACGAGGACATGAGCAGAAAAGCTGCAAACGTTATTTCTGCACAAATTATTTTGAAGCCAAATAGCGTTCTTGGCCTGGCAACTGGTTCAACGCCAATTGGCACGTATGCTCAGCTTGCTGAGTGGTGCAAAAAGGGAGACCTGGATTTCTCGCAGGTTTCGACCTACAACCTTGACGAGTACCGTGGTCTTTCTCACGATGATCCTCAGAGCTATCACTATTTCATGCGCAAAAACCTCTTTGACCTGGTAAATATTAATCTTGAGAATACTCACGTGCCTGATGGATCTAATCCTGACATTGAGTCAGCTTGTACTGAATACGATGCTCTTGTTGCTAAAGCTGGCTATCCTGACCTGCAACTTCTTGGTATTGGCCACAACGGCCACATTGGCTTCAACGAGCCTGATGACCATTTCTCCAAGGGCACGCATTGCGTCGATCTTACCGAGAGCACTATTCAGGCAAACAGCCGCCTGTTTGAGCGTATGGAGGATGTTCCACGCCAGGCATACACCATGGGTACGCAAACCATCATGTTTGCGCGCAGCATTTTGATTGTGGCCAGCGGTGAGGACAAGGCTAAGGCTGTTTATGAGATGTGCTACGGCAACGTTTCACCTCAGTGCCCTGCCTCTATCCTGCAGCTTCACACTAACTGCACCGTTATCGCTGACGAGGCTGCGCTTTCGCTTTGCCCAGCTGAGTAAGACCCAACCGGTCCAAAGCTATCAAAAAGCATCTGTCGAGAAAAACAAAACTCCCATTCATGTGAATGGGAGTTTTTTTGCAGCTTATGGTGTGTAAGCGTTGTACGTGCACGTTTAGTAGCGCTTTGCAAGGGTACGTTTAGTGAATCTGACGCACGACTGATGTTGTTCCCGTGACATTTGTCGCAAAAACTTGAGATTTCATTTTTTACCACGTATAGTGGAGTTTCGGAAATTCTGACTAGTATTTGTCGACCGGTACATAGCTTTGATACGTTCAACGTATCGCATGGTAAAACGTACTGATTGACTTGGAGGATTGATGGAAAACGAGATTCCACCAGTTAATCGTGTAGACGAGATTCACGAGAAGCTCAGTGCACTTCAGGGCCAAAAGCTTAAGGTTAAGGCCAATATGGGCCGTTCTCGTATTGTTGAGCGCACAGGCACTCTAGTTATGGCGCATCCATCTCTTTTTGTTGTTGAAGTTGGAGAGCGCCGTGGCCGTATTGCTCGTCAGTCCTACCAGTACGTTGACGTTCTGACCGGCACTGTTGAGCTTTTTGACTACGAGACCGGCGAGCGTTTGTTTGACTTTGAGTTTGAAGAGTAGTTTAGCGGCGTACGTAATACCTCGACTAGGCTCACACTCATGGCTTCTTCTTTGTCCAAATTTGGGCGTCAAACCATTCAGATTCCTTGCAAGGTCAATCTTCACCTGGGCATTCATACTCAGAAGGACCAGCGAGGATACCATAAAGTAGACTCACTTATGGTTCCTGTTGCTCTGTATGACACCGTTGTTGTCGACGATGCACCAGAGCTTACCGTTACGCATGAGCCTCAACTCTGTGTATTGCCTGAGCGGACAACAACTTGGAAAGCCGCGGTTCTTCTCGCCAATAAATTGGGCGTTTCCCCAGATGTTTCTATTGACGTGCAAGTGCATATTCCCGAGAAGGCCGGTCTGGGCGGATCATCTGCTGATGCCGCTGCAACTTTGTATCTGCTGGCTCAACGTTGGGGAATTGACCCACTAGATCCGCTGGTAGTTGAGGTAGCCAAGGCTGTTGGCGCTGATGTTGCGTTTTTCTTGGACCCACGACCATCGCTTATGCTTGGTGCAGGAGACACGTTGGAGAAGACCTATACTTCTACCCTTGATGCGCCTTTGGTCATTGTTTTACCAGTAGAAACAGGAGTTGTAACTAAAGAAGCTTACGATCAATTTGATGTATCGCCAGTTGAACCAGTTTCCTTTTCAAAACTTTCTGCTCTTTTGCAATCAGAGAAGAAAACTATCCAACAGGTAGCTGAGCTTCTCTTTAATAATCTTGCTCCTGCTGCAAAAGCATTAAAGCCACAGGTTGCTGAGGTAGAGCAGTGGCTAAAAGCGCAACCAGGTGTTTTGGGAGCGCAGGTTTCTGGCTCGGGTAGTAGTTCTTTTGCGCTGTGCAATTCGCAAGGTGTGGCTGATGCTATTGCTGCAGCTGCGCAGATAAAAGGATGGCGCGGATTCTCTACTACCTGCAAGCTGTAAGGTTTATGCTTGGTAATAAGAGTTTTGCGCAGAGTGTGTCATTCTCGCAGGAAATACTGATTTCTGCTAAAGTGACGTGTGCAGCATATGACTATATGTTTTGTAGCGGCACTAGTGTGCCTGCAAGGTAGCTGTAGAGCGGGTTGTGGCTCAGTTTGGTAGAGCGCTCGGTTCGGGACCGAGAGGTCGCTGGTTCAAATCCAGTCAACCCGACCATTTATTTTTTCAAAAGACGCATATAAAACCTATGAGCGTTCTATATATCTACGCTTACCGAAAAACATAACAATACGAACAAGAGTAACTAACCAGAAAGAATACAATCTCCAGTGCAATGGAGCGCATATACGACATAACCGTGTCATATATGAGTGAAAGCGCATGTGAGGACATGTGTACGTAAGTACATTTTGTGTTTTGTTGAAAGGGGTTTATATGCCTGTTGTTGACTTTATTGTTAACGTGCTATCAACACCAGCTATCTTAGTTGGTCTTGTTGCTCTGCTTGGCCTAGCACTTCAAGGAAAGCCTGTTGAAGAACTTATTAAGGGAACTCTAAAGACCATTGTTGGATTCTTGGTTCTTTCTGCGGGTGCAGGCTTTTTACAAAGCGGTTCTTTGCTTGCATTTGGTGAGGTCTTCAACTTTGCCTTTAACATGCAGGGAGTTGTTCCAAACAATGAGGCTGTTGTATCCTTGGCACTTGGTGAGTTTGGACAAGCAACCGCAATCATCATGTGTATTGGTATGGTTCTAAACATTGTTCTTGCACGTTTTTCTCGTTTTAATTACATCTTCCTCACTGGTCATCACACTCTCTACATGGCAGCAATGCTTGCAATCATCCTGCACGTCGGCGGCCTTTCCGGTTGGATGCTCTACATCTCCGGCGCATGCCTGCTTGCTCTGATCATGGTTCTGTCTCCTGCATACTGCCAGCCAACCATGCGCAAGGTTACCGGCAGCGATTCCGTTGCACTTGGCCACTTCGGTGGCGCTGGTTACTGGCTTGCCGGAATGGTTGGTAAGCTCTTTGCTTCTGATCGTGAGAATAGTACCGAGAATATCAAGTTCTCCAAGCGTCTTATCTTCCTGCGCGATAACACCGTTTCCATTGGTCTGACCATGATTATCATGTTCATCATCATTACCGGTGTTGCTGTCAGCCGTGGTCTTTTAGCCTTGGTACCTGCAGGAACTACCGCTGCAGAGTTTGCTACTAACCCACAGTATGCTGGCTTTCAGCACCTTGGTGACCTGCTGAACATTGGTACCGAGACCACCACTAACTGGATTGTTTGGGCATTTACCCGCGGTCTTTCCTTTGCTGGTGGCGTTTACATCATCTTGTCCGGTGTTCGTCTGATCATTGGTGAGATTGTTCCTGCATTTAAGGGTATTGCTCAGAAGCTTGTTCCTGGTGCAAAGCCAGCAATTGACTGCCCAATCGCATTCACCTATGCTCCAAACGCCGTTATCATTGGCTTCCTAAGTTCTTTCGTTGGCGGTATTCTTGGCCTGCTCATCCTGGGTGTCATCAATGCACAGCTTGCTGCTGTTGCTCTGATTCTTCCGGGCGTTGTTCCTCACTTCTTCTGTGGCGCAACTGCTGGTGTCTTTGGTAATGCAGAGGGCGGTGTTAAGGGCTGCATTGCTGGCGCTTTTGTCCAAGGTCTTCTGATTACCTTCTTGCCTGCACTGGCCATGCCAGTCTTTACCCTTATGGGCTTCACTTCTACTACCTTCTCTGATGCTGATTTCTCTATCATGTCTCTGATCTTTGGTAACGTTGCTTTGAATACCCAGGGTGCAATTCTTACAGGTATTTGCGTACTGAGTTTCTTCCTGCCAATCATCTTCAACTTTGTTGCTCCTAAAAAGGTTGAAGAGCAGAAGGCAGAGTAGAAGTCCGTTTACAGATTTGCAGTTAAATATTAGGAATAACTGCAACAAATGCGTGTAGAATCTAGGTGTCTAGGTCGGCCGGGTCTCGTCCTTGGATGAGGCCCGGCTTTTAACTTGTAATGGTGAATTGAAAGGGGCTTGTATGGCTATCCAGAAAATTCTTTGTTGTTGCGGCAGTGGTCTTGGCTCCAGCCTTATGGTTGAGATGCAGATTCAGGACGTTCTGAGTGAGCTTGGTGTGAGTGGCGTTGAGGTTGAGCACTCAACTGTTTCTGATGTTACTCCTGGTGCAGCAGATCTCTTTATTGTTGCTAGGGACCTTGAGGATTTCATTACTGATATTCCAGAGGACCATAAAATTATTTTGTCCAACATTCTTGATAAGGATGAAATGAAAGAAAAGCTCACCGAGAAGTTTGGTCTGTAATTTATCAAGTTGTAAATAAAGTACGTATAGTACGTGAAAGGAAATTACATGGACGTCGACCTTAAACAGGTTGCGCGTGAGGTGCGCAAAAGCATTCTTACGCAGGTCTTCACGGCCAAATCTGGCCATCCCGGCGGATCTCTTTCTGCAACAGAAATTTTGACATATCTGTATTTTAAAGAGATGCACGTAGATCCAACTAAGCCAAAGTGTCCTTGCAGAGATCGTTTTGTACTTTCAAAGGGTCACGTTACCCCAGCTCTTTATGGTGTTTTGGCTGAGCGTGGTTTCTTCCCTAAAGAGGAGCTTAAGACGTTCCGCGCACTTAATTCACGCCTTCAGGGTCATCCAAATATGAACGATGCACCTGGCGTTGATATGAGCACTGGTTCTTTGGGACAGGGCGTTTCAACTGCTGTTGGCATGGCTCTTGCTGGCAAGAAGTTTAACAACGACTATCGCGTCTATGCTCTTTTGGGCGATGGAGAGATTGAAGAGGGACAGGTCTGGGAGGCTGCTATGTTTGCAGGTAACCACCAGCTTGATAACCTTACGCTTATTGTTGATAACAATAACCTGCAGCTTGACGGCACTCTTGAGCAGATTAATACACCACAGCCAATTGGCGAGAAGTTCAAGGCTTTCAAATTCCACGTCATTGAGGTAGCTGATGGACATGACTTTGACCAGCTTGCTGCTGCGTTTGCTGAGGCTCGTACGGTTAAGGGTCAACCTACTGTCATTGTTGCTCATACTGTCAAGGGTAAGGGCGTCTCCTTTATGGAGAACCAGGTAGGTTGGCACGGCAAAGCTCCAAACCAGGAGCAATATGAGCAGGCTATGAAAGAGCTTGAGGGAGAGGTGGCATAACATGGCAGACGTACAGAAAATTGCCACCAGAGAAGCTTATGGAAAAGCCCTGGTTGAGCTTGGTAAAAAGCACGATGATCTTTTAGTTTTTGATGCCGATCTGGCAGAGGCTACTCGCTCTGGTAAATACGGTGAGGAGTATCCTAATCGTTTTGTAGACTGCGGTATTGCAGAAGCTAACATGATTGGTATGGCAGCAGGTGTTGCCGCAACTGGTCGTAAGGTTTTTGCAACTTCTTTTGCAATGTTTACTTCTGGTCGTGCGTTTGAGCAGATTAGAAACTCTGTTGGTTATCCCCACCTAAACGTCAAGATTGGTGCTACCCACGGAGGACTCTCGGTAGGAGAGGACGGCGCTACGCATCAGTGTAACGAGGATATTGCTGTTATGCGCACCATTCCTGGTATGACGGTTATCATTCCATCGGACGCTGTTGAGGCTGAGGCTGCTGTCAAGGCTGCCTATGATCACGATGGCCCTGTCTACATGCGTTTTGGCCGCCTTCCTGTTCCTGTGTTCAATACCAACCCTGACTATCACTTTGAGCTGGGCAAGGGTATTGTCCTTAAGGAGGGTACTGACGTTACGCTGGTAGCTTGTGGCCTTATGGTTCCCGTGGCCCTTGAGGTTGCTGAGCAGTTGGCGGCAGAGGGTGTCAACGCTGAGGTTATTAACATCCACACCATCAAGCCGCTGGACTCTGAGCTGATTGCTACATCTGCGGCAAAGACCGGCAAGGTTGTGACCATTGAGGAGCACTCCGTCATTGGTGGTCTGGGCGGCGCGGTCTGCCAGGCTCTTGCAGAGAGCACTCCTGTTCCTGTCAAGGTCATTGGCGTCCAGGACACCTATGGCGAGTCCGGACCTGCTCTTCAGGTTCTTGCTAAGTACGGCCTGGACACTCCAAGCGTCCTCGCATCCGTTAAGTCTTTCTTGAAGTAAGCGCTTGCGTCCTTGGCGTACGTCACTGAGCGTCCTCCGAGTGTCAACGCGTCTTAACAGCGCACGTTATCGTCGCACAAACAAAGCCCTTCTCTCCATCTGGCGAGAAGGGCTTTTTGCGTGCAGAGAATTTGTCGAGTTACCAGATCGTTTACTTTCATCCCGCCTGAAAAGTACATCATGTTTGAGTAAAAGTACTCAGACATGGCGAGAAAAACCGGCAAATAGCTCAGATGTGGTGCACTTTTCCGGCAAAACGTTCAGATACGGCGAGAAAATCAGGCTCCACGATGAGCGCCCATGAAAAGCAACTTTGAGTTCAAAAAGTCCGCCTGAAATGTGCAAAGAATCTGTATTTGAGCCACCGATTCTTTTGCAAAATCAGGCAAATCCACAGATTCTTTGATGCTTTTAGGCAAAAGTTACAGATTCTTTGCAGAAATCAGGCGCCCTCTAGGTGCACGTTCGTTTTCCGCCGAGCTCGCGTCCAGCTCCCGCCGCCCACCTGGCGAGAAACCCCGTCTACTAGCAGCGTTTTCGCACAAGAAACCCGGCATCCACACGAAATGGATGCCGGGTTGAAATCGCTTTTTACTTGTATGCGCGCCACTGACCTGCGACGTTGTGTGGAACTGTAACCGGCTCCGCACCCGCGCTCCGAGCCTTACTTGTACTCGTAGAAGCCCTTACCAGCAGCAATACCGGTCTCACCCTTGTCAATCTTCTCTTTGAGCTGGGCAACAATGCGACCCTGTACGGACTCAGGATCCTTAGCTGCAGGATTCATCAGAGCAACGTTGTATGCGGTGACTAGGCCAATGATGTCCAGAATCTGGAACGGACCCTTTGGTGAGCCAGTGCCAATGCGCCAAGCTCTGTCGATATCCTCGACGTCGCCAACGCCGTTAGCCCAAAGCTGCTCTGCAGAAACCAGAAGAGGTACCAGCATGGAGTTTAGCAGGTAGCCAGGTTGCTCTTTCAGGACTTTAACCGGAATCATGCGGATGCTTGCTGCAAAAGCGACGACCATGTCAAAGTTTTCTTGAGCGGTGTCTGCGTGACCCATGACCTCGCCGATTGGATTGCGCCAAATCTCGTTAGCAAAGTGGAGAGCCAGGTACTTCTGAGGACGACCAGTAGACGCAGCAAACATGCTTGGAATCATGGTTGAGCTGTTGGTTGCAATAATAGTCTTTTCGGGCAGGTGTTTGGCCAGTTCAGTGTAGAACTCAATCTTCTGCTCTGGATTCTCTGCGACCGCCTCAATAACAAGGTCAGCGTCACCAAAAGCCTCATCCCAATCGGTGGTGAGTGTGAGGTTGTTGTATGCGTGCTCTACCTGCTCTTTAAGCCGATCGAGCTTCTCTGGAGTAATCTCGTCCTGAGCAATGAGACCGTAAGCGTACGCCTTAGGATTGCTCTTCATAGCCTCCAGGGTGTTCAGATAGACCTCTCTGAGGTGCTCAATCTTTGGACGAGCGCGCTCAATTGAAGCCTCTGACCTCAGCCAAATAGTGGTCTGGTAGCCGCGATACGCGGTCTGGAATGCAATCTGGCTGCCCAAAACGCCGCCGCCAGCAACTACAACTTTCTTAACCTGTGAAATATCCATAGGTTGTTCCTTTCTACAAGCGTGACAAGAAACGCCGCGCGATTAATTTAAGTCCCTATACCCCAGAAACTTTCTGACAAACATTCGCTCAGAAAATTTATGACTTTTATTTAAAATCTACAAATCTTCCCGCTAGCGAGAAACCATATCTCTCGCGCACACTTCTTGGGTAAAATAGGGGCATACAATCAGCAGCTGGATTTAATGCATTCCATCAGTTGCAATCCAACAAAATACCAGGTATAACGCCTGGACAGAATAGAGGCATCATGATTGACGGAACATACAAAATTCAAATGGATTCTCCCGTTGGGGCCAAAGAGGGAACCGCTGTCCTCATCACTTCTGGCGAGAAACTCACTGGCTCTCTGATCGCCATGGGTGTTCAGATTGATATTGAGAACGGCAAGGTTACCGACAATTCGTTTACCTTTGGTGGCAAGCTTGAGTCTTTTGTGGGTCCCGTTATCTTTGCTGTTGGTGGCTCCGTTGAAGGTGACACCATTCAAGGCATCGCCCACATTGCTAACCAAGACTTTGTGTTTACAGGCACAAGGGAGAGTTAAGGTAGTCGCACCATTCCTGTTAATGCTAACAATGAATTTATAGCACCAGAGACAATATTTTTGCTCCTGCTTGGGAACAGCGTAAGCTTAAAAACCTATTCGCATATGGCGGATCAGGCGGAACCCCCTCTTCTGGAAATCGAGATTATTACAATGGAAATATTCCCTTTCTAAACATTTCTGATTTAAAAGAAAGGAATATTCGTTTTACAGAAAAACAAATTACCACTCTTGGACTTTGTAACAGTGCTGCCTGGATTGTTCCTGCTGGCTCAATTTCTTTAGCTATGTATGCAAGTGTAGGAAAAGTAGGAATTATCTGCAACGACACTGCTACAAGCCAAGCTTTTTACAATATGGTTATCCAACATATTTTTGTAAGAAATTTTTTATATACTCGTCTTGAAAAAGCAGACATCTGCAATGAGTGGGAACCTTATATATCTACCGGTACACAAAGAAATCTAAATGCAGAGAAAGTAAGGGATTTTAAAATTAAAATTCCTTCTAGACATGAGATGAATCATATTGGCTCAATCTTTGAGGTATTAGACAGTCTCATCACCCTTCACCAGCGT
>CABKMA010000027.1 GCA_902373375.1 uncultured Atopobium sp. | reverse complement strand
TTCTATTTAGGTGTCTTTTCAGCTGACCTGGTATTTGACCCCACACTCGCATACTGGAACGTTTGCTTTGCTACCGCAATAACTCCACTAGTAGTTCTCTCGCCTGCGAGACCCTTTGTCTCTTTGATATAACAGGCGGTATGGCTTACTTCTAGGACGAGCCATGATCGTTTACCTGCGCACATGCAAACTTACGTGGATCCCTTTGACCTCGTCTGTCATGGACTAAAAGCTCCAAGAGAACTTCGCAACCACAGACCTGAAAAGACGTATCAAGTATAGCCGTTTGTAACCCTAGGTAACTCACCATACACGAGCTAATGCGCCTACGGTTACAGATTGTACGCCTGCGGCACAAAGAACTCTTGTAGCTTCTCTAATTGATGCTCCTGTTGTTACAACATCATCTAAAAGTAAAATATTTGATTGGTTAACTGGTGCGGTACAAGCAATACTTCCTTTCAAATTTATCTGTCTTTGCACAGATGAAAGCGTTCTTTGGTCTTTTGCGTGAGGCCTTATGAGCACGTCATACAAGGGCAAGCCCGTAAGCTGACAAAACGATTGAGCTACAAGCTCCATATGGTCAAAGCCTCTGCGCGCATATGCCTCTACAGTTGCTGGAATAAAGGAAACGCCATCAATTTTTGAACTATCAAAGCGAGAAGTGCCATCACAAGCGTTCCATGCAGAAGCTTCTTCCAATGCACATAAAATAGCTGCTGCAATTACAGGAGCTAGCCGAAGTTCATGGCCATCTTTAAGCGTCAAAATCAACCGAGCAGGAGGACCTTTGAATCCCATGGCACAAATTACTGCCCTACTCTCCCACTGTACTGGACGTTTCTTTTTATCCATGCACTCTGAACAAACAAGTTTCCCAAAGGGTGCCCCGCAATTAGGACATGCCCACTGTTGAGAAATCCACGGCAACTTTGCCCGGCACTCATCACACAGAAGTTGTCCGGGTTTCTCGCACACAGCACAGCGTGTGGGAGCTAGCAACTCAAGAGCTGAATTTGCAGCTGTTGTAAAAATAGACGTAAATGGCATTTAACCCCCAATTTTAGGGGGCTGACAGTGAATACAGTCTAGATCAATGACCAGGAAATGAAAGGTATTTTAGGTAGACGGCAAAAGTGAGCTTATCTAAAAACTCTACCAGTAAGATTGTATTTTGTAAGGATTCGGTCAACGGATGCTTGCCAGGGAAGCCAGAGCAAAATCAAAAAAACCAGCGTAGCTACACCGTGCGTTAGATCAAGCGGAATAGAAGCTGAAAATGCGAGAAGGGCGGACTCAAACGTTAAAGGATGAACAAATCCAATAACAAAGTACACATTCATTACAAAGCCAAAGAATGGCCCGGAGATAAATGCCCAGATTATAAGTAAGAAAGGTGGAAGTTTGTGGGGTTTCTCGCCTTGTGAAAGGGCTTGCTGACCAGCGGAAGTAGAACGAATTGAGGTAAAAGTTGCAAAAAGACCACCCAAGTAGCCAACAAGTCCCCACGCATACATCTGCCATGGCGTCCACGATCCCTGGCCAAAGAAAACGTTTGACAGAAGTGCCGATAAAGCACCTACTAAAAAGCCAGCATGCCTTCCGAGAGTTGCCCCAGCAAAGATAGCAACAGCAGACACAGGTTTTACGTATGCAAGCGGCGCAAAAGCCGCTCTTCCTGCAGCTCCTAATGCACTCAATACTGCTGTAGGTACCAAATGAGCAACTGAAGGCTTTCGAGTCTCAAAACTTAACATAAATAATGAAACTGAAATGATTGCTAAAACAATTGAAGATACCGCGGTAAAATCGGAAAAATAAAGCATTTCAACAGCAAGAATAAGGGGTGTAGCAAAGAGCGCCACAACCTCTAAGACTATTGATAACGTGTGCTGATTATCCACGAGAACCTCACGCTTGCCGTCAAAATAAAAATATCGATAAGGTCTCTCTTATTTTGGCATAAGATGATTTGAAACTACAACAGGGAGGTTTTTTATGATCTATCTGGGAAACTTCAGCTATAACGACGAGCATGACCCTACGGATAACTACTGCCTTATGCCCTGCATTGTCGAGGCAGATTCCACAGATCACGCACTTGAGCTTTTTTCGGAGCACCTCATTGAGGTTGCAAAAACAACTGAGCTGCTTGATGGAGCAAAAGAGATTTTTCTTGATTCCATTGTTGAGCTTGGGGAAGTTCCTACCACTCCTCTCATTGCTCAGTGGCAAAAAATTATGCCCGCTGGAGTTGGTCTTTGCAGCATTACCAGCGCTCTTCCAACGCTTGACCTTGAGGATGAGACGGCAAATGCTTTTAGCTTTAATGAAGATTCTCATGACCATGACCATGAAGAAAATGAAGAGCATGAGCATGAGGATTTTGGCGACATCAACGACCTTGATGATGAACTTCTTGAGGAACTTGGTCAGGACGAGGAGCCTTTCTTAAGGTTCTAGCTTGTCTACTCTGCCGACCACACCCACGAGTTCTCAAAAAACTCCGAAGTTGGTTCTGTCAAAGAAACCTGCCCATCAAAAACTAAAGAAACGCTAGTAGCAACGCGCGATATCAGCTGCATGTCGTGCGTTGCCACTAATATGGTTGCTCCTTCTGCTTGCGCACAAGAAAGGAGGTTAATGACAGCTTCTTTGGTCGGTAGATCCAAGCCTTTTGTAGGTTCATCAAGAATCAGCAGATGCGGTTTTGTAAGCATCACTTTTACAAGGGCTAAGAGTTGCTGCTGTCCACCTGATAAATCATATGGATGAGAAGACATAAGCTCCTGAAAAGTTGTGCTCGCAAGAAGTCCTGAAGCTTCTAGGAGCTCATGGATATCTTGGTCAGAATAAGCATCAGCATGTTGCCACTGGGTAAGCTCTTCAGCCACACTCTGGCAGGTAAAAAGCAGCTCAGGATTTTGCGGAATATACCCTTGGAATTGTTGAAGCTGGTTGTAGACATGGCCTCTTCTAGGGCGAAGAGCACCTGCCGCAAGCTTTAGAAGCGTTGACTTTCCAGATCCGTTACCGCCTACAAACGCACGAATTTCTCGCCCCATAACCTCTAACGAGCACTTGTTGAGCACCAACTGAGTACTTTGAGGGTATGAAAACGTAACGGCGCTAAACTCAACTACGGGCTCGTTTTCTGTCTGGATGCCTGCTGAACTTGATACCAACCTGCTAGGACAACTTGTCTGGCGAGAAAAACTATCCACTTGGGGCACATCAGACTTCTTACCATCAAGGTAAACACGCACGTCTGTTAAATGCTCAAATGCAGCAACATCGTGAGTTGCAACAAGTACAGCAACGTTAAGCTCACGAGCCACTCGCTCTAGAAGTGCGATAAAGCTTTTCTGCGCAAAAGGGTCTAACTGCGAGGTTGGCTCATCGAGTAGAAGTAGCTTGGGGCGCATGACAAGTGCGGCAGCAAGGGCTACAAGCTGCTGCTCTCCTCCAGAAAGCTCGTGACTTCGTTTGTGCAAAAGAGATTCCATACCAAAAAAACTGACCGTCTCAAAAATACGGCGACGCATTTCTTTTTCTGAAATCCCTTGATTTTCTAAGCCGAAAGCTAGTTCTTTAAGAGGAGTCTCACACACAAGCGCATGTAAAGATGCTTGCGGTACAAAAGCAATAGCATCAACAGACTGCGTTTGCGTCATGGTTGAAACATCTTGTCCACAAACAACAATTGAACCGCTGAGCTTTCCTTGCGGTGCAATCTCAGGCTTAATAAGACTCAAAATTGTGGACTTACCTGAACCAGTTGGTCCCAGCATAAGACCAATCTGACCAGCATGAACTTCACAAGAGAAATCTTCTATGACTTTATTATTTGGAGTCAGCGCATACGAAAAAGAAAGGTTTTTAATGGCAAGAATTATTTCTTCACTACCTGAAGATGTAAGTGAATTCTGCTTGCAAGAAGAGTACTCACTCATACAGACTGCTCCCATAAAACAGTATCAACACAAACAAAAATTGCTGGTAAAACAGCAAACAGCGCCAATCCTACATACCATAAGCTCAATTGAAATTCTGGCATGGAGGGATAAAACTGCCAGGATTGTATAAGCATATATAAAGATACCGCAGCAATAACACTAGTAAAAACAAATATCAGTAAAGCAAGAGTGTCGTAGACGTCAAGCACCTCAGTATTCCACGTACTTCTATGCTTTGTCATACCCCAGCCTCTAGACACAATAGATTGAAATGTGATTATCGATTTCTCAAGTGCGCTCATGCACACTGCATTGATTACGGCAGCCGATTGCACAATAGAATTTTTTACGTTTAGAAAACGACTTTGCCAACAAGTCTTAGAGATAGAATCACACGTTTTGGCAGCAGTATTTGCTGCTTGGGTTTGTTGAACCGTTGTAAGGTCTGTAAGTAACTTTGGCATGAGCTGTGCGGAAAGGCTTAAGATTAAATGCAATCCTGGAAAACAAACACTTGAGCGCTGCAACAGCTCAAGTGGAGACACTACCGCAAACAAACACTCTAACCAGCACAAAGTGCTTACAAGCACCAAGCCTGAGGTAGCTCCATATACCAGGCTTTCTAGATACAACTGTGTGGTGCCAAAAGAATACAAAACAGTTGAGCCAGATGCCGAGAAAAACGGATTAATAACGGTCATAAGTGCAATAACTGGAACACAAAATACAAGTTGTTTTCCTGCATGTTTGCCGTCAAATAGCTGGACTGTAGACAGTTCAGCACCCGCAAAAACAATCAATGCACAAAGAGGCTGAAAAGAAAGAGCCGCAAACACAACCTCGCATCCAAACAGGATAACCACAACAAGTGGATGTAAACGAGAAAAACTTGTGCGTGCACGATTCATTAGTTCACCGCGTTAACGTATGTCCAAACAACAGAATCGCCATCGTGCAGAATATACGAGTCTGAAGTGTAATTGGGCTGAACTCCGTTAACCGA
This sequence comes from uncultured Atopobium sp., assembly GCA_902373375.1. Classification (GTDB taxonomy): domain Bacteria; phylum Actinomycetota; class Coriobacteriia; order Coriobacteriales; family Atopobiaceae; genus Lancefieldella. Next base: position 10,221 of record CABKMA010000027.1, on the reverse strand, counting down.
ATATACCCAACCGCTTTGTGGGCCATGGTCTCGCTCTGCAAGACCATTAATAGCCGCAACATACATACCAAACGATGTAGCTCGTGCATTTACCCCAGTCGCTGTTGCTACTAATGCCTGATAGGCAGAAGTACCTTCTTGCACCTGAAAAGTAACAGTAAATGAAGGACCTCTTGCCGAGGAGCCATCAACCGTAACACTGACAGAGAGGACGCCTTTCTCTTTATGGGAATCCGCTACAGTATTTGTTGAATTGCCAGAATTAGAAGGCTCTGAAGTATTTTGAGTAGATGAATCTTGGGTTTTTGACGTATCAGAAGTTGATTGAGTACTCAAACCAGAATTTACTTGCGACTGTGTAGTCTGGGAATTAGTTTGAGTACTAGACGCTCCTGCTGTAGTTTGGTTCTGCACAGTATTTTGTGGCTTTTGAGCAGATGTACTTGAGTTTGGCCCATAAAAATACTGGACTAATGTCCATGCAAAGAAAAGCATACACAAAAGAGAAATAATCGATGCTGCTAAATAGAGAATCCGCTTAGATTCTCTTGTGAGCCTAATCACTAGTTCACCTTGCCTCGGCTATTGGAAACTTGGTGAATTGCAGCGGTTTCTTTCTTAAGCAATGCAACAAATACTGCAAGAACCGCTGCAGAAGCAAAGAAACCAAAAATGCTCAAAAGTGGAATAGTAGGCGCAGAGGGCATCTGTTGCGGCGCTGAAGCTTGTTTATTTGAATATTCAGTCTGTGGCAGTTGTTTCTCATCAGGGCTGGTATCTGTAGTTATATTTTCAGATGGAGCCTTTGTAACCTCCTCACCTGTGTTTGTAGAGACAGTTGAAGAAATTTCATGTGCAGCCGGAGATGAAGGATCTTGAGCTGGTACATTTGTGGATGTAGGCTCTGTCCTACTAAAGATATCCCCAGATGGATGGTTATTCTCGCCAGATGGTTTTTGATTAATTAACGAGAAAAGCGTACCAGAGTCGTTAGCGTAGTAAAGGTTGCCCTCAGAGTCTGCAATGACTGAGGATGTAGTGTAGTTCTGATGATTTTTATCTGGAGTGTAAATCTGAGCAGCTCTACCAGTTCCCAGCTTATACACCCATACACCGCCAGGCAATCCATTGACAGTAAAGTACGCATACGTGCCATTTTTCTGAACAGAAACAAGAGGCGTACTTTGAGATTTACCTTTACCAGCACGAGCTTGATCAGCTACGGTAAAGGTGTTCAGAGAAATTACCGAGATGGTTCCATACCCTTCTGCGTCAACGCCGTTAACAAAGACATTAGAACCGCTTATTGTTGGTGTAGAAGTTGACTCTGCTGCAAATTTGACCTTCTTCTCTTCAACAAGAGATGAGCCGTTTCTTCTAATAAGGTGCAGCGTGCCGTCATTTCTAGTTACCGCAAGATACGTTCCGTTGCCACTTTGATCAACGGAGACAGGAACAATACCGGCACGAATTGGTGAACCAAGATTAAGCTCAGCCTCAATAGTGCCAGTTGATCCATTGATGAGTCTAACTGAGGAGGACTCGTCTCCAATCACAAAGTCAGAACCAGAAGCTGCTGCACCAGACCAGTAATAACCCGAAGGTTGACCAGAAACTGCTCCAGAAATACTTGCAGGTTGGGCTTCCTTCTTCCAACGAAGTGCGCCGGAGGTAGCATCAACGGCAACCATATAGCCACCGGCTGCATCAAATCCGCTCATCTTGGTAAACTCAGCCACAATAGTTCCGTTATTAACGGTCATACTAGAAACAGATTGCAGCGTATTAGTGGTATCCAGCGGTGCTGTTTTCCAAATGCATTCCATAGTTGTTGCTGAAAAAGCAGTAAGACATCCATCGTTAGTAGCAACAACAATCATGCCATTAACGTACAGAGGACGTGCAAAGTATGAAACCTTGGAGCCAATCTGTGCCTTAGCTATGAGGCTTCCCGTTGCAGCATCGACTGCTTTGAGCGTAGAACCGCTTACATAATAGACGGTATCTTTAACAATGACCTGGTCAGAAATAAATCCAGGTTCGTTTTGAGTGCCCTCAGTAACACTCCAGCGCAAAACCGCGGAGTTAATTGGGGTGCTTTGTGTGGTAGTAGAACTGTTTCCACTACCAAAACCTTCCCAAGACGCCTCGTAATTAGGGTGCTCAGCAAATGGATTAATAACCAACTCATTTGGAGGAGTTGGAATAGAGCTATCCTGACCGCCATACATCCAAGTAATGGTGGTATTTTCGTCCAAAGTGACGTTGTTGGCCATCTTATCTGAAAGCTGTCCATTTATAAATAACTGCCACCACTTGTAAGTTCCACCGACCTGCGTTGTGGCAAGCGTAAGGCCCTGCGCAGGAGAAGTAACTGAAGATACATAGCCACCCGTTGCATCGTATGTCAGTCCATTATTCTTCAGATAGTCATACGTTGCCTTATCGACAGTTGAACCTTTGCGGACCTCAATAGTCTGCGTAGGAGCCCAATGCTGAGGCTTACCGTCTTTATCAAGGCCTACAACAGAAAGGGTGACAGAGACAAGCTTGCTAGAATCTGAGTCTCTATCAACTGATCGCAAGCCCTTCTCGCCTGCCACGGTGAAAGTTGCAGAGACTTTCTGATTAGTAAGAGCCTGGAACTGCTTATTATCTGGATACAATCTTGCATAGCGAGAATAACGAGCACTTGAAAGAAGAGCCGAAACTGTAACAGGAGTGCTGTACTCAGGAGTCTGTAGCAGAACAAGATTCTCGTTCTGGATGATTGTTGGCTCAGAAGAACTGTAGGTGCGCGCCTGATCAGCGGGACCCATGGGGTCATACGTTGAGAACTCTGAAGGCACAATACCACTTACCGTCTTATCGGTATTGTTAACATCATAAGACCAGGTCAAAGATCCATCTGCGGCACGATAAAACTTGTTTGGGGTAGCTAAAGACTCAGTAACACTGTCCTGTTTATTTTGCTGGCCAGAGGGAGTAGCAAGAGCATCCCAGAAATGAACCTTTGACTCATTCATCAAAGCAAGCTCTGCATCAATGTCAGATTGATTGAGCGGACTTACCGTAACCGTAAGGGTCTTAGAGACTGATACCTCAGGATTTTCCTTATCAGTAACGGTCAAAGTAATATCTACCTGCTGTGCAGGAGCAGAAGGCAGAGGCTGATATACCGTGGCTCGATAACCATTGAACGTGATAGCAGGATTAGAGGAAGTATACGTAAACTGGTAACGTTTTCCATCCAAACCAAAGTTCTTTGGCGTAGGCATCTGAAAATCACTGGTAACACTCTGAGCATCGATTGAGCGATTGGTGTACACATCTTTAATGCTTGACGCCGAGAAACGCCTGTTGATACGTCGTAACAGATTGTTCTGAGCATCAGTGATAGCCGAAGAGTCACCTAAAACCGTTATGGTGAAAGTTTGCTGATAGCTTGTCTCAGGAGCATCAGAGCCGCTTAAAGAAACATTTGCAGTCAGTGTTACCTGCTTGTCATGAATCCCGCGAGTAACTGTTGCCTTGTAAGGTTCAGTTCCATAACCATCAATACGGACAGTAGATGTATCTGAGCTAGTCCAAGTTACCTTAGACCACAAAAGGCTACGACCATCAGTGGAAACAAGCTTATGTGGAAGGGTGAAGTCTGAAGTTACTGAAGACTCATTTTGTCCAGCTGCGTAGGTTGGAGAAAGATTTTGAGACACCTCACTCAATTGAGTCTGAGATTTTGCCTCATCCCAAGGAATTAAAACGTTGCAGGTATATTGGACGGTCTTCCCATCTTTAGAAAGGTCAAAGGTAACTTTTGCCTGACGTAGAATAAGAGTGCTTCTCTGATTTGTAAAGCCAGCAGCGTCCATCCAAAAGTATTCAATAGAACCATTAGATGCAAAATCAGTAGAAATACCTGCGTGAGCGTATGAAGATGTCGAGGACATCTGAACAGATGCTACTCTCACGTTTACCTCTCCAGCACCAATACGATGCAGCTCTTCTGAAACCATGGTGTTGAGGTTAGTATCTACCCCGTAGCGAGGCTTTGGCTTATAGAAAGAGTTGGTGAGAGCTTCCACGGCCTGATCCAGCGTTTTGTGTGGATAGTCAGACGCGTCAGTGGTTGCTGCTGCATGAGAATTTGTTTCTTCAGAGGTAGTAGCTAATTCAGATGTGTTAGCTTCCGCACCAGAAGAACTGCTATTAGTAGTAGGAGCTGTCTCTGTTGAGGAGGCTTCCGCAGTAGAAGAAGCAGAGGCTAGCTGCCCTGCTGCTTCTGCAAATGCAGGTGCCGGTAAAAGTGCAAGCACTAAAAGTATGGAGAAAAGGCTATTAAGTGCCTTTTTGATCATGCTTCTAATTCCTTCCAACTTGTGGTGAATCTAGCCTTTTTGCCATAACTAACACCACAATTCCAAGTACTACTAAAGGCAAGCTAAGCAGCTGACCCATAGTGATAAAACTGCCAAACAGATAACCAAGTTGCTCATCAGGAACACGGACAAATTCCACAACAAACCTAAAAATGCCATAGAGCACCAAAAACGTTCCAATGAACGTACCTTGTGGACGCGGAGGATTCTTTCTAGAAAGGACATACAAAATTACAAACATTAAAAGACCCTCAAGAAATGCTTCGTAAAGCTGAGAAGGGTGGCGATAGATTGCTCCCCCAGTCTCAAACATTACTCCCCAAGGCAAATCTGTTGGCTTTCCCCAAAGCTCTCCGTTAATAAAGTTTGCACAGCGACCAAAGAAAAGACCAAGAGGCGCACCGATAACTCCCAAGTCACAAACAGTAGGAATAGAGAGACCAGAAGCCCTACAAACTATAGAGCCTCCAACAACAGCTCCTACAAGACCTCCGTGAAAACTCATGCCTCCCTGACTTAGTGCAAATACATCAAGAGGATGAGCTACGTAATAGCCAGCACCATAAAAAATAACGTAGAACAGTCGGGCACCAACAATGACACCAAATGAGATGCCAACCATCAAATTAAGAACGTCATCAAGGGTTATGTTGAGCTTCCAGCGCTGAGCAGTTTTATACATGACTACGCCAGCAAGCACAAAGCCTACGAGGTATGCCAAGCCATACCATCTGATAGACAGTGGTCCCAGAGAAAGTGCTACTGGGTTTAATGAATGATAAAAAGCATCAAGCCACACAATACATCCTACCTACTTACTCTATTTAGAAAGAACGTGCGAAGGAGTTGCCCCATGCTGACCTTGATAATGGCTACCAAGATTTTCACAACCATAAGGGCGCTCAACAGGAGAACTCATGCGCTCAAAGGAAAGCTGACCTATTCTCATACCCGGGTGCAAAATAATTGGAAGATTTGCAACGTTGGAAAGCTCCAGCGTAAGCTCTCCATCCCAACCTGGATCAACATAACCCGCTGTTGAGTGAATCATCAGACCCAGACGTCCTAAGGTGGACTTACCTTCAAGTTTGCCAAGAATATCGTCAGGAATAGCAATACGCTCAAGCGTAGTGCCAAGCGCAAACTGACCTGGATGAAGGACAAAAACCTCTCCTTCAGGAACATCAATTGACTCAGTAAGACCCTCTTGAGCTACAAGTGGATCAATGGAGGTATGCGTAGAATTGCGGAAAATTCTAAAATTTGAGCCAAGGCATACGTCAACCGATGCAGGCTGCACGTTTTTCTCGCACAAAGGCTCAATAACGATACGACCGGCAGCAATCTCAGCTTTAATGTCGCGATCAGAAAGAACCACAACGCCCACCTTTCTTACGCCATACAAAGGTATGGTCAGAAAACCTAATTATCCATTTATATAAAATATCACGCCCTACACCATAATGTGCGGGGCGTGATAGAAAAAATTTATAAATGTACAGGTCAGTTATGGTTCAACACAACTTCTCTGCATAAAAAACACGTTTATGCGTATAAAATCAACAGCTGAAAAGCGTCAAATGTTCACTTTTTGGTATCGAATGGCAACTTACAGCATAGCTGGCTGAACGCGCTTAACACCTGGAACATGCTCAATCAGGATGCGCTCAATGCCCTCAGACATATCATATGCAGACATAGGGCAGCCAGCGCAAGAGCCAACCATCTCAAGAGTAACGGTGCCGTCATCACTTACGTCAATAAGCTCAACGTCACCACCATCGGTCTGAAGGCTCTGACGAATGACATCAAGGGTTGCATTCAAAAGGTCACGATTAATGGCCATAGTTGCTCCTACTCAAATCTACTCAAAGCGCAATTGCGCTCATGACTTACAACAAAAGTATCCTACCCAAATTTCCAAACTAATTTCTTTCCTATCCAATTGGCGAGAAAAGATGTCCAACTGAAGCATCTTTGAGACGTGCAGGCAATGATGCACCCGACGCTGTTGCCGCAATTGCCACAGCAACGCGAGAGGTAGCCTCTCTTGTCTGCTCCATGCTCAAAAGTGTTGCGTCCACCATAAAACGTCTCACACCAGCGGAAAGCATCTCGGCTATCTCTGGCACACCATCAAAGAGCTTGGGGCTCCAAATCTTTGAGCGACCATGCCTGTCAGTCCTTACGGGCATGTAATCGTTATCGATGCCCCTGAGCGTGTGCTCCTCAAGACGCAGCTTACAAGCGTCGCAATCGTGGATACACTTGCCCGTAGACATCAAAATGCAGTGCTCGGTTGTCATGGTACGAATACGGCCACTGACCATATAACCCACAGGAATCGAGGCATTTCTCGCCATATGGCAGATCTCTTGAAGGGTCAACTCGGAGTTGAGCCAAACGCCTTCTGCGCCCATGTCGGCAAGCGCCTTGAGCGCATAGTCATTGTGAACCGGAATGCACTCGCGCACCTCTGGGGTAGCTCCGCGCTCAACAGCCAGCGCCAGCTCAGAGATGTTACCTACAGCAGCTGGCTTACCTGCAGCAACGTAGGGATCCAAGCGATTGTGATCAATCTCTCGACATACCTCGTCAAGCCACGGCGTTACCTTGGCGAGAAGATCCTCTGGCCACGAAGTCTCTGCGAGTGCATCGGTAGTTGCATACAGACGATCCGCCCCCGCCTTGAGCGCAATACGTGCCTGCTCTGGAGTCTCAACCAGAACACAGACCTCTGCCTGCGACGCATTTGTTTTTGCAGCTACCTCATCAAAGGCAAAAAGCTTCTCTTTGTCTTGGGCTTCTCGCTCCTTTTGATAGGCAAGACGTGAAAGCGGAGCAATCTTTTGCTCACGATTCTGATACTCCTCCAGAAGCGCTGCCTCAAGCTGCTCACACGCCGCGGTGCGGACCTTATGAACAGCGCTAAAGCTCATGCCGCACGTATCATCCATCTGGACGTCAAAGCTTACGGCCTCAAACGGCGAGGTTCCCATACGGCCCACGTGCTCAATGAGCTCGTCAGAAGTTACCGCCTTGGTGCGGGCTTCCTCCACCACAAAGCCTTCAGCAGATGCGCTTGCAACACCGTCTGTGGTAGTAAGAACCACGGTAAAGGGCTGGCCAATGCGGGCAATAATAGCCACGTCAACAGCTCGTTTACGAGGATATTCCAGTGAAGAAATTTGCTCGGCCGCTACGCGCGCAGCTTCGGAGCGAATAATGCGTACCGTAGATCCTGTCTGCATAACGCGAGAAGTGCGAACGGTAACTGTCTGACCAGGCTCAACATCAACAGGACAAAGAGCGGTCAGGAACTTGTCAGGCTCATCTAACGGCCTAATTTCAAGTAAGTCGTTCTTGCCAATAGGAGCATGTGCAACAAGGTCAACATCTGCCTGCTTGTAGCGGCGCAGTTTAACGCGGCCACCATTCAAACCACTCTTGCGCTCAAGAGCGTCCTCAAGTGGGCGTCCTCCGGTGACCTCTCCAACAATCTCTCCACGGTTGTTGGAGCGCTCATAGCTCATCATCTCGTTACCAGCAGTGCCATGCAGATAAGCGTTGGTTAGACCGCGGTTAAACGAACGTTTAAGCAATCTATGACGACGTGCTACATCAGCCTGGTTGTCCACGCCATTCTTAGCCGCATCAATTGCCTGACGATACGAAGACACCACTGAGTACACATACTCAGGAGCCTTCATGCGGCCTTCAATTTTAAGCGAGCCCACGCCCGCCTCAATCATGTCGGGAACGTCATCAATGGTGCAGTAATCCTTAGGACACAGTAGCCTATCAATGCCGCCCATAGAGACCACTTCGTGTTTAGAATTAAGCAGCTCATAGGGCAGACGACACGGCTGAGCGCAGGCTCCGCGATTAGCAGAGCGGTCTCCTCGCATAGATGACATGTGGCAGATGCCCGAATAACAGAAGCAGAGAGCCCCGTGACCAAAACACTCCAGCTCAACACCAAGCTTGGAAATAGTAGCAATCTCCTCTTTAGTAAGCTCTCTGGACAACGTGACGCGTCCCACACCAAGCTTTTTGCAAGCGGCAACACCGCGCGTATCGTGAATGTTTGCCTGCGTTGATACGTGACATTCAATCTCTGGCCAGGTCTTTCTTACCTGAGCCATCAGACCCCAGTCCTGAATGATAAACGCGTCTGCGCCAAGAATCCACGCGCGACGAATCAGGCGCAGCACACGCTGCATCTCATCCCATTTAACAACAACGTTAACGGTGACATACACGCGAGCGCCAGCTAGATGAGCCTGCCTGCACGCACGGGCAAACGACTCGTCATCAAAGTTGTCCGCACCGCGACGAGCATTGAAGCTGTTGCCTAGGCCGCAATAAATGGCGTCAGCACCACCAGCAAGAGCTGCAGTAAATGGCCCAGGACCTCCCGCTGGGGCGAGAAGTTCCATTTGTGTTGCACGAGGGAGTGGCTGAGTTGAAAGCTCCTTATCAGAAGCTTCCTCTGTCCACTCCGCCTCGTTCATGCGATTTAACTCGTGAGCTGTGGATTCTCGCTCACGACGATTACGTTCGTTCATAGTACCTAACTTGCCGCGTCGCTTGTTACTTCTTAAGTGAAGAAAGCGCTGGATGAATCTTATCTTTGTCGGAGAGAATAACCTTTGAAGAATCTAAGGTATTCTCGCCAAGAAATGCTGGCCACTCAATACCAAGCTCTGGATCGTTCCACATGATGCCGCCCTCATCACCTGGATGATAGATGTCGTCACACTTGTAGCAGAACTCAGCGGTATCAGAGAGCACCAAAAAGCCGTGAGCAAAACCACGAGGAATAAAGAACTGTCTGCGGTTCTCAGCAGAAAGGACAACGCCTTCCCACTGACCCCAAGTTGGACTTTCCTCTCGCAGGTCAACAGCTACGTCAAAGACAGTGCCAGAGATAACGCGGACAAGCTTTGCCTGAGGATGTTCAATCTGAAAGTGAAGGCCGCGAAGCACGCCCTGAACGGAATAAGACTGATTATCCTGTACAAAAGAAGCATCAATGCCGCCAGCAACAAAGTTTTCTTCACGATAGGTCTCCATAAAGCCACCACGAGCATCACCGTACAGCTTTACGTCCACAACCTTTACACCTTCAATCGAGGTGTCATAAAACGTAAAATTGCCCGATTGAATAGGATTTTTTAGCTCTTTTGGAAACTCCATAGCGTTCACCTTTCGATTTCTTTAGGTAATCTACTATATACGAGTCTCAATTAATAAAGCTTTTGAGCTATGATATTCATGCAGTTAACGTGTAATTTGCAATTCAAAGGATGCTCGTGAGAATTCTTGCAGTCGTTCCCGCTTATAACGAAGAAGCCTGCATTGCTTCAACTATTACAGAGTTGTGTCAGGTGGCTCCCCAGATTGATTACATCATAATCAATGACGGCTCTGCTGACCGCACGCTAGATATCTGTAAAGAGCGCGGATTTAACTACCTTAATTTACCTGTTAATGGTGGCCTTTCAGCTGGCTTTAGAGCTGGTATGCGTTACGCCAAAGAACACGGCTACGATGCTGTGGTGCAATTTGACTCCGATGGCCAGCACAGGCCCGAGTACATTGCCCCTATGGCTCAAGCAATGGTAAACGAGGGAGCAAATATCGTCATTGCTTCTCGTTTTGTTACCAAAGATCGTGGAAACTCTCCCCGAGAAATTGGTTCCAAACTTATTTCTTGGCTTATTAAAAGAAGTACTGGTCAAACTATTACTGACCCTACCTCAGGCATGCGCATGTACGATCGCGGCCTTATTGAAACGTATGCGCGCTCCTTTGACTTCTCCCCCGAGCCAGACACCAT
>CABKMA010000026.1 GCA_902373375.1 uncultured Atopobium sp. | reverse complement strand
TGTTTGTGGTCGCTATGAGGGTATGGATGAGCGCGTCTATGAGCTGGCAGATGACGTTATTTCTATGGGAGATTACGTGCTAACTGGCGGAGAGCTTCCCGCGCTTACCGTAATTGATTCGGTCGTGCGCCTGCTTCCTGGTGCGCTTGGCGATGAGATGAGCTCACAGGATGAGTCGTTCTCTGACGATGGGCTTTTAGAGTATGCTCAGTACACGCGTCCAGCAAACTTTGAGGGGCGAGAAGTTCCGTCTGTGCTTCTTTCAGGAGACCACGGAGCGGTAGCAGTCTGGAGACGACAATCTGCACTTGCTCGCACTCGTGCGTGGCGTCCAGACCTCTTAGAGAGCGCTCAGCTCTCCGATGAGGACAGAGCGTTTTTAGTAGAGCTAGATCAGCGATTTGGTGATAAAGATGAGTAGTGAACACTCAAAGGTGCTTGAAATTTTTGAATATCTGGTAATTGTTGCAGTTGCTGTTGCTCTGGCATTTTTTATCAGAACGTTTGTCGCTGAGGTATATGAGGTTCCAACAGGCTCCATGCTCAATACCATTCAGCTGGGAGACCGTTTAGTAGGGGAGAAACTTACCTATCGTTTTGGAGGTACTCCTCAAGCGGGTGATGTGGTTACCTTCACTAGTCCTCAAAATCCTGATACCCTTTTAGTTAAGCGCGTCATCGCCACAGCTGGTCAAACGGTTGATTTGCGTGACGGCGCTGTGTATGTTGACGGCCAGCTTTTGAACGAACCTTACACCGAAGGAAAGCCTACCTATTCTCTTGCAGATCGTACAGGTGCCGTAATTCAGAATTATCCGTATACTGTTCCTGCAGGTCATATTTTTGTTATGGGAGATAACAGAACAAACTCGCTGGATTCCAGATATTTTGGAGCTGTTGCGGTCTCTACCGTAACCTCTAAGGCAATGTTTATTTTCTGGCCCTTTAATCATGCTCGCGGGCTATAGTACTAACGTCGGACATTTGAGAGAAAGAACATCATGGGCGCAACACCACTAACGTTTCAAGATATGATTTTGACCCTTGAACACTATTGGGCAGAAAAAGGTTGCACGGTCATGCAGCCATACGACTCTGAGGTAGGTGCTGGTACCTTCCATACTGCAACTATCCTGCGCTCACTTGGTCCCGATGCCTGGCGTACGTGCTATCCACAGCCTTGTCGTCGTCCTGCTGATGGACGTTATGGCGAGAACCCCAATCGTTTGCAGCACTACTACCAGTTCCAGGTATTGCTTAAGCCATCTCCTGCTGACTCCCAAGATCTTTATCTTGGCTCACTTGCCGCTATTGGCCTTGATCCAAAAGACCACGACGTCCGTTTTGTTGAGGACGACTGGGAGAGCCCAACGCTAGGTGCCTGGGGTCTTGGCTGGGAGGTCTGGCTCAACGGTATGGAGGTTACTCAGTTCACGTACTTCCAGCAGGTAGGTGGTATTGAGGTAGATCCTGTTCCTGTTGAGATTACCTATGGTCTTGAGCGTATAGCTATGTATGCTCAGGGTGTTGATTCTGTTTATGACCTGGTATGGAGCTACCTACCAGATGGCACTCCAATGACGTACGGTCAGGTATTCCTTGAAAACGAGCGTGAGTTCTCAACTTATAACTTTGAGGTTGCCAATATTGAGCTTATGCGCGAGAAGTTCGATGAGTATGAGGCAGAGTGCCATAGCTGCCTTGAGTGCAAGCTTCCTCTGCCTGCTTATGACTGCGTCATGAAGTGCAGCCACGCTTTCAACTTGCTTGACTCTCGCGGTGCTCTTTCTGCTGTTGAAAGGGCTAACTATATTCTTCGTGTTCGCACCGTTGCTAAGGCATGCTGCGAATCGTATTTAGAGGAGGTTGCTTCTAAGAAAGCACCTGCATCAATTTCTCAGGAGGAGGTGGCTTAAATGGCTGAGGTTAGAGATTTCCTTTTTGAGATTGGTTCTGAAGAGATGCCTTCTGCTCCATTGCAGAAAGCTATTACTCAGTTCAATAAGCTCGTCGTTTCCGGACTTAAAGACTCTGGTTTGTCATTTGGAGAGGTTAAGATCCTCTCGACACCTCGTCGTTTAACTGCCTATGTAAAAGACGTTGCTGAGGCTACAGAGGAGATTTCTGAAGTTAAGCGTGGTCCTAAGGCAGAAATTGCTTTTGATGCAGAGGGCAGGCCAACTAAGGCTGCCGAGGGATTTGCTCGTAAGTGCGGCGTGAGTGCTGATGCGCTGACTCGTCGCGTAGATACTGACGGTCATGAGTATGTTTTTGCTGAGCTCAATATTCCTTCGGTTCCTGCTACAAAGATTCTCTCTGAGCTGGCAACTTCTTGGATTTCTGCACTTGATTGGCCTCGTAGTCAGCGCTGGGGTTCTTTCCATGAGCGCTACGTTCGTCCTGTTCGCTGGCTGTGTGCTCTCTTTGGTTCAGAGATTGTTCCTGTTACTTACGCTGATGTAACTAGCTCAAACACTACCCAGGGCCATCGTGTTCTTGGTCCTGGTTACCATGAGGTTTCAACTCCAGCTGACTATCAGCAGGTTCTTAAAGACGCTGGTGTTTTGCTCCAGGAGCAGAGAAAAGACGTTATTCTCGCCGGCATTAAAGAGGTAGAGGCTGCCCGTCCAGGTTCTCACGTTGATATGCCGGAAAAGGTCTTTGAGGAGGTCATCAACCTTACTGAGTGGCCTCAGGTTCTTGTGGGCACCTTTGACGAGGAATTCCTCAACGTTCCTTCAGAGATTATTACTGAGTCCATGCTTTCGAACCAGCGCTATTTCCCAATCTATGACGCAAAAGGTAAGCTGACTCGCGAGTTTATTGTGGTTTCAAATGCAGACCCATCTTGCGCCGAGCGTGTCATTGACGGCAACGAGCGCGTTGTTCGTGCCCGCCTCGACGATGCTAAGTTCTTCTTTGAGGAGGATCTGAAGCACACGCTTGATGAGTTTGCTCAGCGCCTAGAGACCGTTGTCTTCCAGGAGAAGCTTGGTACAGTTCTGCAGAAGACTCAGCGTATGGAGGTTCTTGCTGCAGAGATTGCGCTTGACGAGACATCCAGCCAAGAAAAGGCGGAGCTTGCTGCTCGCGCTGCTCATCTTGCTAAGGCAGACCTTGTCAGTCAGGCAGTTGTCGAGTTCACCAGCCAGCAGGGTGTCATGGGTGGCTACTACGCAGAGGCAGCTGGCGAGAAGAGCGATGTAGCTGCAGCTATTCGCGAGCACTATCGTCCTCGCTTTGCGGGTGACGAGCTCCCAAGTGGCCAGATTGGTCGCTTTGTGGCTATTGCTGACAAGCTTGATACCATTTGTGGCATCTTTGCTATTAATGAGCCACCTACTGGCTCTTCCGATCCTTACGCTGTTCGTCGTGCAGCCATCGGTGTTATCGCACTTGTTCGTTCAACTTCTAACCTTGACCTCAAGAAACTCATTGCAAGCTCTCTGGAGCTCTATCGCCAGCAGGGTCTTGCTGTCGATGAGTCTATTCAGTCTCAGGTTGAGCAGTACTTTATTGGCCGCCTTGCATCTATTGCGAAGGATGAGAAGATCTCTGCAGACGCCATTGAGGCGGTAAGCGCAATCGGCGTTATTAATCCTGATGAGTTCCTTCAGCGTGCTCGTGCACTTGATGAGGCGCGTCAGAACGAGCCTGAGCTCTTTGAGGATCTTGCTACTGCTTATGCACGTGCAGCTCACCTTAGTGACGTTTCTCTTGGTGCAGAAGTTGATACTGAGCTTCTAACTGAACCAGAGATGTCTTTGCTTGCTGCTTGTGAAGAAGGCCAGAAACAGGTTGCTTCTGCTTTAGCAGGTGCTGATTATGCAGCCGCTGTCTCTGCGTTGTCTCAGCTACGCGAGCCAATTGATATTTTCTTTGATAAAGTTCTTGTCATGGATGAAAATGATACCGTTCGCCGAAATCGTTTGCGTCTTTTAAATAAGTTTGCGCAGGTATTTAGTAATGTTGCTGATATTAGTGTGCTTTCTCGCAAGAAGTAGGGTACGCTAGTCTAGGTAAATGTTTGTATCTTTCTGAATTCTTGACTGAAAGGACTACAGCATGAGTGCACTTGATATTGACAATAACGCTCTTGGCGATGGTTTGCCTATCGTCTACGTTTTATCCGACTCTCGCGGAGAGACTGGCGCTGCAGTAGTTAAGGCTGCTGCTGCTCAGTTTGGTGATGATTCTGTTGAGATTGTGAGAGTTCCAAACATCCAAAGCGTTGAAGATGTTTGCGCATACTTCAACGAGCATGAAGATGAGAATCGCCCTCGCGCAGTCTTCCACACCTTTGCGGACGGTTCTCTTAGAAGAGAGATTCGTCGTGAACTGGATCAGCGCCTCATTCCTTCTATTGATCTTCTTGGACCAGCTGTAAACGTTATCTCAACGCTTACTGGTGAAGAACCAAGTCACGCTATTGGTGCTTTCTTTGAGGGTGTTACTCGTTAAAGGAATGGTTTTTATATCCATATATCAAAAAGTTAAATGAGTATCCATTTATGGGTACTCATTTTTTATTGGACTTTTTGGATATTGCAATCATAAGTTTGTAAAATATTCTGTGAACGGTTGATATTGACCGCTCACCGTTATTTTGTTCAGATGAATCGCGTAGGTTGGTAACATACTATGAATGTAAAGACAGAATTTATTTCTCTTTTGATTTACTGTCTTTGCTTTTAATTGTGTTGGTGCACGCTTTGCGTGTGACAGTTTGAGAGTTTGGAGTGTTATGTCCGAGAAGCACGTTTACAGCTTCGGAAAGGACCACGCCGGTAACGATGTTACTGAGGTCGCTGGCGCATCCGTAGAAGAGGCAAAGTGGATTGTTGGCGGTAAGGGTGCAAACCTTGCTGAGATGTCTAAGATTGGTCTGCCTGTACCTCCAGGATTCTCAATTACTTGCCAAACTTGTGTTGCTTATTCCAATAACGGCAACGTCTGGCCTGAGGGTGTTACCGATGAGATTGACACTGCAATGGCTACCCTTGAGGAGCGCATGGGCAAGAAGCTCGGCGACGCAGAGGATCCACTGCTTGTCTCCGTCCGTTCTGGTGCTCCATTCTCCATGCCTGGCATGATGGACACTGTTCTTAACCTTGGTCTTAATGATGAGTCCGTTCAGGGTCTTATTAAGCAGACTGGTAATGAGCGTTTTGCTTGGGACTCTTACCGTCGTTTTGTTCAGATGTTCTCTGGCGTTGTTATGGGTGTTTCTGGACAGCTTTTTGAGGATGCAATTGCTGCTAAGAAGGCCGAGAAGGGCGTTAAGCTTGATACAGAGCTGGACGCAAATGACCTTCGTGATCTTGTAACTTGGTTCAAGGGTATCTTTGCTGCAAACGTTGACGTTAAGGAGCACCCAGAGGTCTCCAAGAACGGCTACGCTGTCTTCCCCTCTGATCCTTACCTCCAGCTCCGCCTTGCTGAGCAGGCTGTCTTTGGTTCATGGATGAACGATCGCGCAATCCTTTATCGTAAGCAGAACAAGATTCCTGATGAGCTTGGTACTGCAGTTAACGTTCAGGTAATGGTCTTTGGTAACAAGGGTGAGACTTCTGCAACTGGTGTTGCATTTACTCGTAACCCTGCAGATGGTACCAATGAGCGCTACGGTGACTTCCTAATCAACGCTCAGGGTGAGGACGTTGTTGCTGGTATTCGTAATACTGAGCCTATTGCAGACCTTGTTAAGGTTCCTGCGCTCAAGCAGGCAGGCGAGGAACTCTTCCGCGTCTTTGAGATCCTTGAGGATCACTACGCAGACATGATGGACATTGAGTTCACCATTGAAAATGGTAAGCTCTGGATGCTTCAGACTCGTGTTGGTAAGCGCACTGCTCTGTCTGCACTTAAGGTTGCTATTCAGATGTACGAAGAGGGTCGTATTACTAAGGAGCAGGCTGTTTCTCGTGTCGCTCCTGAGCAGCTCGATCAGCTTCTGCACCCACAGTTTGATCCTAACGCTGAGTACGAGACCATTGCTAAGGGTCTTAACGCTTCTCCTGGTGCAGCTGTTGGTGCTGCAGTCTTCTCTTCTGCAGACGCTGAGGCTTATGCACAAGCAGGCACTCCTTGTATTCTTGTCCGCTGGGAGACCACTCCAGATGACCTCCACGGTATGGTTGCTGCAGAGGGCATCCTGACTTCCCACGGTGGCAAGACCAGCCACGCTGCTGTTATTGCTCGTGGTATGGGCGCTCCTTGTGTCTGCGGTGTTGATACACTTCGCATTGACGCTGCTAACAAGCGCTTTACCGTTGCAGATTCCGGCCTTGTTGTTAACGAGGGCGATGTTATCTCCATCGACGGCACCACTGGTGACGTCATCCTTGGTGCTGTTGAGCTTGTTCAGCCAGAGCTCTCTGGTGATCTTCAGACCATCCTTGCATGGGCAGATGAGGTCCGTCTTGACGAGTCCCGTGGACGCGTCATTGGCGTACGTGCAAACGCTGATAACCCTGCAGATGCTCAGACTTCCGTTGATAACGGCGCTGAGGCAATTGGTCTTGACCGTACTGAGCACATGTTCCTTGGTGAGCGTAAGCACCTCATTCAAGACTTCATTCTTGCTGACTCTGAGGACGTTAAGCAGCTTGCTATTGAGCAGCTTGGTCGTGCTCAGAAGGGTGACTTCCTTGGTATGTTCAAGGTAATGGACGGCAAAGACGTTGTTGTTCGTCTTCTTGATCCACCACTGCATGAGTTCCTGGATTCCCCACGTGAGCTTGACGTTGAGATTGCTCATGACGAGGAGCAGGGTAAGGACACTGCTGCAAAGCGTGCTCTTCTCGCTAAGTTTGATGCTTTCCAGGAGGCAAACCCAATGCTCGGCCTGCGTGGCTGCCGTCTTGGTCTTGTCTATCCAGAGCTTAACGTTATGCAGGTCCGCGCTATTGCAAGTGCAGCAGCAGAGCTTAAGCGCGTTGGCCTTGATCCTCGCCCAGAGATTATGGTTCCTCTGGTTGGCTTTGAAGAGGAGCTCATCCAGGTTCGTGAAGAGGTTGAGCAGACTATTAAGTTGGTTGCTGATGAGTACGGCGTTGAGCTCAACATCCCAGTTGGTACCATGATTGAGCTTCCTCGTGCAGCTATCATGTCTGAGGAGATTGCTAAGCATGCAGACTTCTTCTCATTCGGTACTAACGACCTTACTCAGACCTGCCTTGGCTTCTCTCGTGATGACGTTGAGTCCGCATTCATGCCACTCTACCTTGAGCGCAAGATTGTTAAGACCAATCCATTTGCAACCCTTGATAAGGGTGTAGCAGAGCTTGTCCGCATGGGTGTTGAGGGCGGTCGTAAGGGTAATCCTAATCTCACCGTCGGCGTTTGTGGTGAGACTGGTGGCGATCCAGAGTCCATTCATATGTACTACAACCTTGGTCTTGACTATGTCTCCTGTTCACCATATCGCGTACCAATTGCACGCCTTGCTGCAGCACAGGCTAAGATTCAGGCTAACGGTGGTCCACAGAAGATTGCTACTAAGTAGGTTTTCTTCTAGACACACTGCAACAGACTCAAGAGGGCGGCTTCGGTCGCCCTCTTTTGCTAGATAGCAATAACCTGCTATTATGTGATAAAGATGCAGGTACAAGGAGGATCTATGTTATCCATTCAACGAGAAGATCTTGAGGCTCGAGAGCATCAAATCTTATCTTCTGAAGCGGCTTTTTCTGATCAAAGTAAAGGTCGAGCGATTACAGAGGAGCCTGACCAGTACCGTACGTGTTATCAGTGTGATAGAGATCGCATCTTGCATAGTAAGAGTTTCAGAAGACTTGCTCATAAGACACAGGTTTTTCTCGCCCCAGAAGGAGATCACTATAGAACCCGTCTTATCCACACGCTTGAGGTTTCACAGATTGCCCGCTCAATTGCAAGGCCTCTGGGCTTAAACGAAGATCTTACCGAGGCAATTGCTCTTGGACATGATTTGGGTCATACACCCTTTGGCCATATTGGTGAAAAGGCGCTTTCGCATGCTATTAGCCTGTATAGGGGACTGGACCCTGATGCCCCAGAAAATGCGTATATTTTTGCTCACAACCAGCAAAGTGCTCGTATTGTTGAGTATCTAGAGAAAGATGGGCAAGGACTCAATTTATCGTATGAGGTTATTGATGGAATTAGATGCCATTCAGGTAATCTACGTGCAGAAACAGCAGAAGGAAGAATTGTTGCCATCTCTGATCGCATTGCTTATGTAACACACGATATTGATGACGCAAAAAGGGCCGGTCTGCTCTCAGAGGAGTATCTTCCAACTGACGCTCGTGAGGTTTTGGGCAATAGTTCTCCTGAACGTATTGAAAATATGGTTCACGATATTGTCTCTGAAAGCTCACGCGTGGGTGATATTAAGATGACTGACTCCATGTGGTGTGCCATGATGACTATGAGGGCATTTCTGTTTGCTAATCTGTATGCATCAGGAGACGCAAAATATGAAGAGCCTAAGGCATATGACCTCATCATTGAGCTGTTTGATTACTTTGTAAATCATTTGGATGAGGTTCCTGCAGAATATAAGTGTCATGATTGTGACTACCCAGAGATTCAAGTTGCAGACTATGTTTCCGGTATGACTGATAGATATGCAACAAGAGTGTTTGAAGATCTACGTCTTCCGCGTTCTTGGGGTAAAAGGAGATATGTAAAGTAAGTTTTATCCAAACTAACCCTTGTACACTGGAAAGTATTCACGTATACTTTCCGTCTGTGTGTTAACTATGTGTCGTTCGCAGGAGCGTCGGCACCTCTAGAGATGAGGAAACAATGGACTACATTCGCGCTATTGAGCGTCAGCAGATCCGCGAGGACATTCCTGAGGTTCGCGTTGGTGACAACGTAAAGGTTCACTATCGCATCGTCGAGGGCGATCGTACTCGTGAGCAGGTCTTCCAGGGTGACATCATTCGCCTTTCTGGCGAGGGTTCCCGTGAGACTTTTACCGTTCGTAAGATTAGCTTTGGTATTGGTGTTGAGCGTACATTCCCACTTCACTCACCAAAGATTGCTAAGCTTGAGGTTCTTCGTCACGGTGTTGTTCACCGCGCTAAGCTCTACTTCCTGCGCGATCGTGTTGGTAAGGCTGCTCGTCTTCGCGAGAAGCGCTAATCAACTTCATATGCTCTTTAAAGCCGCCTTTGGGCGGCTTTTTTAGTACCATAGTCATGTGGTTTGGAGAAAACATGACTGATTCTGCTAAAGACATAATTGCTCGTTTAAGTGACGCTCCAGAGGCCGAGGTATACAAACTTATAGCTCGTTATAGTGAAGATCCTCGTAAACAAGTTATTAAGGCTTTAGAATCAGCTAAAAAACGCATTGAAAAAGAACATGCCGAGAAGACTCGTGTAGAAGAAATGTATCGCTTTCAGAAGGAACTTTCTGGTGGCGGGCTTGTTGTTGGTGTTGATGAGGTTGGCAGAGGCTCTGTCGCTGGCCCATTAACGGTTTGTGCGGTATGTTTGCCAGACGCTCCCATTATCTATGGACTTAATGATTCCAAAAAACTAACTGCAACAAAGCGTGAGATTCTTGCTGAACAAATTCAAGAAGTTGCTACAGCAATTGGTATTGCTCATATTGCACCTCAAAGAATTGATGAAGTTGGTATGGCACAGTGCCTGAGAGACGCTATGCTTCAGGCTGTCAAAAACACAGGTATTGAGCCTGACTGTGTGTTGATAGATGGTAATCCTATGCATATCCATCCTAAAGAGAAGACTCTTGTTAAAGGTGATGCTCGCATTGCTTCCATTGCCGCCGCTTCAATTGTGGCAAAGGTAACTAGAGACTCTCTTATGGTGGCCTATGATGAAGAGTATCCCGGCTATCATCTGGCTGAATGTAAAGGTTACGCCTCTGCTGAACATATTGAAGCCATTGGTGAGATGGGACTTTCTCCTATACATCGTGCATCGTTTTGTGGAAACTTTGTTAAGACGCAAAGACTGTTTTAATACACTCAATTTAAACAATTAGTTTAATTTTCAGATACAGATACACGCCCGTTCATTTCAAGAGGATTGAACGGGCTTTTTTCTGTGCAGGTAAATATGCACCATAAATCTTTTTATTACCGTCAGAACAGTTACGTCTTTTTGATAAAGAAAAGTCAAGTTAGTGACAAATTGCTTATTCAAACTGAACTCTCCCATAACGAAAGGAGAGTCATGAGCAAGAAAGATGTAAGCAAGGAATTAGGTTCAATGTCCAAAAAGGAAGAGGAGCAGTCTGTATCAAAGAAACAACCAAAAACTCAAGATAAGGCTTCTTCAGAGAACGACTCACAAGAAAGTAAAATCCCGTTAGAAGAAATGTCTTCTCGTCAAATTGGCGAGAAAGGCGAGGAAATTGCAGCTAAATATCTTATCAAAAGAGGCTACAAGATTATCCAAACTAACTGGACGTGTCAGATTGGTGAGGTTGATATTGTTGCTCAAGATGGCAATAACGTTGTGCTTGTTGAGGTAAAAACTAGACGCATTTTAAATAAAGACGATAGCATAATGCCTGAGCTGGCTGTAAATAGAGCAAAGCAGGAAAAATACAGAACGCTTGCGCTTATGTATACAGCACTTCATCCAGCGCTTACCTCTATTAGATTTGATGTTGTTGCCATTAATTTGGTGGCTCCAAGTACCGCAAGTCTGAGACATTTAATTGGGGCTTTTAGTTGGGATGAACAATGAGTCAAGTAGCAATTTGTGTTCATACAGCAACCCTTAGAGGAATTGAAGCAATACCCGTAGATGTAGAGGTGAGTATTTCAAACGGAATACCTGGAATAAGCATTGTGGGTATGCCCGATAGTTCTATCATGGAATCTCGCTCTCGCGTGCGCTGCGCATTAAAAGCTGCTGGATTTACCATTCCTCGATTATTGGTAACAATCAATTTGACACCTGCTGATATAAAAAAGACAGGTACTGGATTTGATTTGCCTATAGCTGTTGCTATTCTTGCTGCTACTGGTCAGATTCCTCAAGAGATTGTTCATAACAGGCTTTTTGTCGGCGAACTTTCTTTAAACGGCAGAATCTCTTCTGTAAGAGGTATGGCAGCGTATGCAATGCTTGCTAAGAAGCTTGGGATGAAGCTCATTTCATCTTCAGATTGCAAGTTGTTTGGTTCTGATTGGAGTCATGTCATTGGAATTCAATCACTGCTTAACCTGAGCTTAAGAGATCAATCTTTCTGTAGGCCGTTAACTCAGCGCCAGCATTCTGTTGAAACAACCATGTTCAGTGACAATTTGGATTTTGAAGAGGTTATTGATCAGGAATTAGTCAAACGTGCAATCATTATTGCAGCCACAGGAAATCTAGGAATGCTTATGATTGGCCCACCTGGTGCTGGCAAAACTATGCTTGCTAAAAGAATACCAACGATTCTTCCAGAGCTCTCTAAAGAAGAACGAGATGAAGTATTGCTTATTCATTCTGTAGCTGGATGTGAAACAGATTCTATTCAAGCGGGTGTAAGACCATTCAGGTCTCCACATCACTCAGCGTCTGTTGCAGGAATGATTGGAGGCGGCAGACCTGTCATTCCAGGTGAGATTTCTCTTGCCCACAAGGGTGTGCTATTTTTAGATGAGTTACCTGAATTTGCTTCTAATACGTTGCAAGTTTTACGCCAGCCTATAGAAGATGGATATGTTCGTCTAGCACGTGTTGATGGTATTTATAAGTTTCCTTCTCAATTCCAACTTATTGCGGCTGCTAATCCCTGTCCTTGTGGATTCCTTGGAGACAAAACACATACCTGTAAGTGTTCTCCAGGAAAAATTTCTACATATCAGACAAAAATTGGAGGTCCGCTGATGGATCGAATAGATATTGTGTGTGACGTAGCTCGTCCTTCATCTGATCGAGTTATTCAGGGTAAGTCAGGACTCACTTCAGCAGGCATGCGCTCTCTTGTTATATCTGGTAGAGACTTTGCATCTTGGCGAGAAGATCATGAAGTAGACAGTACTTCTCGCCAAAAATATGTGGAAAGTTTTGACGAGTCAGCGCTACAGCTGTTGCATAAATTTGCCCGTGGACTTCATTTAGGCGGTAGAGCTATAACTCGTACCTGCAGAGTTGCGAGAACTATTGCAGATATTGCTCATCATAAAAAAGTAACAAAAGACGATGTATCTGAGGCGGTTGCTTATAGGTCTCGTTCTTTGGAGTAGTAATGGAAAAATGGGAAATTTCATCAGAAGATGAGTTGTATCCAAAAGAGCTATTACTGCTCAATCATCCACCTAAAGTAATTTATGGAATGGGAGATAGAAGCGTTTTACAGGCATCATGCTTGTCTGTGATTGGAGCTCGTAAAGCAACTCCATACGGAATGGCAATTGCTGAAATGGCTGGCAGATGTGCTGCTGATAACAATATAGTTGTAGTATCTGGAGGAGCTCTTGGCTGCGATTATACGGCGGGTATGGCTGCACTTAACGCTGGTGGAAAGACTATTGTAGTAGCAGGCTGTGGTGCTGACGTGACATATCCAACAACCTCTTCGGAGCTTTTTGAAGCAGCACGAGAGGGAAGAGGAGCAGTCATTTCTTTGGATGAATGGGGAACGCCGCCACGACGTTATGCGTTTCCTAGAAGAAACGCGGTAATCGCTGCGTTGGGTAAAGTCCTATTGGTTACGGAAGCAGGACTTTGTTCAGGCACTATGAGCACTGCTGAATTTGCTAGCTCTCTTGGTAAAACTATTTATGCAATTCCTGGGTCTATCTTTTCTCCAACTTCTGCTGGTACTAATAGACTTATTTGTGAAGGAGCTCAAATTATTCCTGATGAGACATCATTAGGCATTGCAATTTCTTTAGATTTTGATTGCTTGGTTCAGGAACAAATGAAGAAAGAGAAAAAGTTAACACCACTTTTATCTGCGCTTATGGCTTCTCCCTCAAGACCTGAAGAGCTTGCTTGGAGACTATCAGAAAACGTGCTTACGGTGCTTAATTCTCTAACTGATTACGAAGCTCGTGGAATGGTAAAAAGATTACCAGATGGAAGGTATACTCCTTCTAAAGAGTTTTATTTGAATTCATAGTGTGTGATAGGTGAAAAATGACTCAAAACGTTACTGTAGTAGGTGCTGGTTTAGCTGGAAGCGAATGTGCGCTACAGCTTGCTTCTCGTGGTATTTCTGTAGAGCTCATTGAGCAGCGCCCTGTTGTTTCTTCTCCAGCACACCACACAGATATGTTTGCTGAACTAGTCTGCTCCAACTCTTTGAAATCTACCAAGGAAGATTCTGCAGCTGGAATTTTAAAGACTGAGCTTAAAAAGATGGGCAGTTTTTTGCTTCGTATTGCAGAAGAAAACTCTGTCCCCGCAGGTGGTGCTCTTGCGGTAAATAGAGAAAAGTTTTCAAAGGCAGTTACTGAGCAAATTAAAAATCATCCAAATATCTCTGTTTCTCATGCAGAGGTTACAAAGTTATCTGATAAGCCAACGGTTATCGCTGCAGGCCCTCTGTGTTCTGATAGCTTATACGAGGCTATTTCAAATTGTGTTGGAACTAATAAGATGTCGTTTTTTGACGCAGCGGCGCCTATCGTGTCTAATGAATCAATTGACCATTCAATTGCATTCTCTCAGTCTCGTTATGAAGATTTAGGAATTGGCGATTACCTCAATTGCCCCATGAATAAAGAGGAATACGACACATTTGTAGATGAGCTACTTGCTGCTAAACGTGTTATTGGTCACGATTTTGAGCAGTCTGATTTGTTTCAAGCTTGTCAGCCTATTGAGGAAGTGGCTAGAACAGGACATGATTCCATAAGGTTTGGAGCACTAAAACCTGTAGGGCTAATTGATCCACGCACAGGCAAGCGTCCTTGGGCAGCTGTTCAGCTTCGTGCAGAGAATACAACTAAAACGGCATTTAACCTGGTAGGTTTTCAAACAAATCTTACCTGGGGAGAGCAAAAGCGTGTATTTACGCTAATCCCAGGGTTAAAAAACGCTGAGTTTGTTCGCTACGGTGTCATGCACAGAAATTCATTTGTTGATTCTCCTCGTGCCCTTGACGGCTCGTTTGGTATTCCAGGAACTTTTACGATTCTCGCAGGTCAAATTACTGGTACAGAAGGCTATGTTGAAGCAATTGCTTCTGGGTTGCTTGCTGCGCTAAACATGTATGCACGACTATTGGGCAAGGAGGAAGTTAAGCTTCCTTTAACAACTTCGTTTGGTTCACTTGTGGGTTATGCAACAAACCCAAATACCAAAGATTACCAGCCTATGCATGTTAATTTTGGAATTTTTGAGCCACTGGACGAGCATATCAAAAGAAAAGATGAGCGTCGTCAGAAGATGGCAGAGCGTGCTCATAAAGATTTTGATGACTATATTATTTCTCGTCAGGAACTATTTGATTGCGTGAAGTGTGATTAACGTGGTCATTTCTAAAGAGCAAAATAGTAACGTTGAGCAATTTATTGAGTATTTACGTAAGGTTAGGAATCTTTCCGAGAACACCTTAAGGTCATATCAGACTGATCTTTTGGCATTTGAACAGTGGTGTAGTAGGGAAGGTATTGAGGCAATTCATGTTGATCACAGAAACCTTCGTCTCTATCTTGCCTATCTTAAACAGGCTCAATATTCAGCTAAAACATTAAATAGACACTTATCTGCGCTACGTGGGTTTTACAAATGGATGCACCGAGAAAAGCTGATAGCTATAGACCCCACTCTTGCACTGAGTAATCCTCGAGCACCACGAAATCTTCCATCTACTATGACTGATTCTGATGTTAATAAACTTTTAAAATCATGCGATGTTTCTACTGCGATAGGGCTTAGAGATAGAGCGTTTCTTGAGTTTTTGTATGCAACAGGAGCTCGTATTTCTGAGGTAGCATCGCTTAAGCTTGATCAGATTGATTTGCATAATGGAACAGTGCGTCTCTTTGGTAAAGGTTCTAAAGAGAGAATTGTTCCTCTCTATGAGTCTGCTATTGAGTGGCTTAAGAAGTACTTAAGATCTTCTCGTCCTGCACTTTTGTTAAAGGATAAAAAAGGCTGTACTCATTCGGCCCTGTTTATTTCTGTAAGAGGAAAAAACATGAGCGCAGATTCTTTGCGCAAGGTTTTCTCATCGTATTTGATAGTTGCAGGATTAGATAGTTCACTTTCACCTCATGCTATGAGACATACGTATGCTACGGAACTTCTTGGTGGTGGAGCAGACCTACGCATTGTGCAGGAGCTTTTAGGACATGAGTCATTGTCAACTACGCAGGTTTATACTCATTTGTCGGTTGATAGACTCAAAGAAGCCGCAAAAGCCGCCCATCCAAGAGCAAAATAAGTTTCACTCATGGTTGGCGCGTTCTTTCTTTTGGAAGTTGTGTGAATTAAATACGGTATTTGTAGAGGTTATGGTCTAAATTCTTTATAGACGTAGCCCTTGTTTTC
>CABKMA010000025.1 GCA_902373375.1 uncultured Atopobium sp. | reverse complement strand
CAAATTTATATTTGTGCTTACTTTTGCCATGATTACCCGCCTTTCTTGTAGTTTTGTTATACAAGATAAAGACTGTGGAGTCAATAATTATGTGCGTATTATAGGTACAACACGCACATAATATGAATATATCGAAGGGAAGATAACCCTATTCTGCGCTCTTTAGGGTAAATGACAGAAGAACCGGGTTGTGATCAGAATAGGCAAATTGCGTGTCAATGTTTTTGGCGGTTGCAACAACGTTATCCGAGACAATCCAGCCATCAACTGTGGTGGTGTATGTCTTGTCCTTCTCGTATGGAATGTCATCTCCGCGGCAGGTAGGAACATCGGTAAGGTTGTCTGGAGCTACAACGCTAAAACCTTCTGGCAAATCAGAATCTTTGAGTTCTGCTACCCAGTCTGGTACCTGCTGAACAGAAGGATAGAGTGTAAGCGAGCCCAAAATGGCATGGTTCCAGTCACCACCTGCAATAACGTAATTACCCTTAGCGCGCTCCTCAGACATTATTTTGGTTAGAAGTGCAAGCTGCTGCGCGCGACTGGTGCCACCTTTGTCGTAGGCAGACATGTGGCTGTTAATAAGTACCAGCTCATGACCATCGCTGGTAGGGTAGCGTGTAATCATAAAGCAACGGTCTAGGTCAAAGAATTTTGTTGGGAATGACTCATCAATGGGGTAGGTACGACGAGTTGCGCTAGAAGCAAGTACGTTTGAAAGCGTAAGAATTCCCGAGTTAGAAGTACCGTGAAATTCAGTGAGTGGATAGGCGAGAAACGCAGTGTGGAAGTTCTGCGCAAAATACGATGCATAGGATCCAAAGCGGCTCTCTGCTTCAGAAACTTGATTCACATGCCAACTTCTGTCAGATGAAGTATCAATCTCTTGGAAAAGAATAAAGTCAGGAGCTGCACCACCATTCAGAGAAGAAACGGTGTTCAGGGCACCGTTTGTGGTGTAAAGCACGGAGTTCCTGCTGACAGCACGGCCGTGAGTTCCTACGGTGCGTGTGCCATCCTGCATGATGCCTTCATCCATAAAGAAGGTGTAATCAGGGGTGTAAGCACCAAAGCCAATGTTGTAGGTCGAAGCAGTATAGGTTTGGCCTACCTGTACAGTTGTAGCCTCAGGAGAAGCACCTTGATTGGATACGGGAGTATTGTCAGGAATGCGATAGTAATTAAGCTGCAGGTAGAGGGCATATCCACCAATAACCAGTAAAGCTAGAACAAAAAGCCCGCCTACAAATTTGAAAAGTGGTGCAAGAACCCTTTTTAGAAGGCCAATAATAAACTTAAGGCCAAGAGACAAAACTCTTTTCATGCAAACCTCGTATCAATCAAGTGTCGTATGATTTAAATGATAACTATTATGGATTGAAAGTATGTTGAGGAGTTTGTATGCCACTAACAAGAAATACAACACTAGAGCTTTTCAAACCCTCTGGTATCAGGCGTTTCTCGGCACTTGCTGCTGCAACGCCAGGATGTATTTCTTTAACTATTGGAGAGCCGGGAGAAGACACTCCAGCCCCTATTTGTAACTTAGTAGACAGAGAACTTGAAGCTGGAAACACGCATTATCCACCCAACGTTGGTACTCTTGAGCTTAGGGAGGCTATTGCTGCTTGGGAGTCTGCACGTGGTATGAAGGTCGGTCCAGACGGTATTGTCGTTACCGTGGGAGCTGCGGAAGCCATTTCTGCAACTATGCTGACCCTTATGAATCCAGGTGACGAGGTTATTATTCCTGAACCAGCGTATTTGGTATACAGAACGCTCTGCCAGCTTAATCGTGGTGTGGTTGTGCCACTTGATACCAGTGACAATCATTTCCAGATTGATGCTGAGCAGCTTAAGTCAAAGATTTCAGAGAAGACAAAGCTTATTGTGCTGACTTCTCCTAACAATCCTACGGGATGTGTTTATACAAAAGAGTCGCTTGATGTGGTGGCAGAACTTGCCCGCAAGCACGGCTTTTATGTTTTGTGTGATGACGTTTATAGAGAGCTTGCCTATGTTGAGGATGTTCCACGTTTTGTTGAGCTCTACCCAGATTTGTCTGATCGCTGCATTGTGACAAATAGTTTCTCCAAACCATGGGCAATGACGGGCTGGAGACTTGGTTGGGTTGCCACCTCTGATGAGCTTGCGACAGATATTGGAAAGGTCCACGCCCAGCTGGTGTCTTCTGTTCCTTCATTTTTGCAGCCAGCTGCTCTCTATGCACTTTCTTACGATGTCACGCCTATGCGCACAAACTATCAAAAGCGCAGGCAGATTGTACTTTCTGCGCTTCAAGACATGAAACTTCCTGTTGAAGAGCCAGAAGGTGCCTTCTACGCATTTCCATCAATCAAGGAATTTGCCCTTGATTCTGAGGCGTTTTGTGAGCGAGCAATCAAGGAGTTTGGTATTGCACTGGTGCCTGGCGTTTTCTTCGGCGCTGAGGGCTATGTTCGTATTAGTTACGCTGCCTCTGACAAGAATCTGACAGAAGGCCTTTCTCGCCTTAAGACTTTTGTTAATACTTTGCGAGAAGAACAAAACTAGCCCAAATACAGAGCTTTCTGTGGTAGGGTTTTACTGTCAATAGAGGAGCGAGCACGATGGGTTCTGGGTTAGTCGGCAGGCAGTGACCCCAGAAGGAGGCGAGGTTCGCCGAACTTGGCAATCAGGCGTGGTTGTCAGGTGGGCTTGTATGAAATACATGCAAGACTGTCCGAGATTTCGGGGGTGCTACTTTGACGGTGTATTGCGCCCCCAATTTGAGGGGGAGCTTTGAGTAAGAAACCGTTTGTTTCTGTAGATGCCCTAGAGGCAATCACAAAGACGTATCCAACGCCATTTCACCTGTATAACAAGGCAGAGATTGTTCGCCGCGCAAAGCTGTTACAAGAGGCTTTTAGCTGGAATGCTGGCTTTAAAGAGTACTTTGCGGTTAAGGCTACGCCAAATCCTTACATTGTGAGATTACTGGCAGAGCTTGGTTGTGGCTGTGACTGTGCAAATGCTACCGAGCTCACGCTTGCAAAAGCCTGTGGAGTCACCGGTCAAAACATTATGCTCTCGTCAAACGACACTACGGTGCTTGACTTTGCTCGCGCTCATGAGCTGGGAGCAATTATTAACTTAGACGCTGGCGGCGACATGCTTACAACGCTTGAAGAAGCAGTGGGAAGCAACATGCCGCAGGTCATGTGCGCACGCCTTAATCCTGGTGGCGTGTTTGAGTCGCAAAACGGCATTATTGGAAATCCCGATGATGCTAAGTTTGGCATGACAGAAGAGCAGCTTTTCCAGACGTTTGCGTATCTTAAGACCAAAGGCGTCACTGAATTTGGCCTTCATGCATTTTTGGCTAGTAACGCTCAAGAGGAAGATTACTATCCAAATCTTGCGCGCGTCCTCTTTAAGCTGGCTGTTAAGCTGCACACAGAGCTTGATATTCATATTGGATTTATTGATCTTTCTGGTGGCATTGGTGTGGCATATAAGCCAGACCAGGTTGAGCCTGACGTCTTGGCCATTGGTCAGGGCGTAAGACGTGCCTTTGAAGAGGTTCTAGTTCCCGAAGGTATGGGAGACGTTGCCATTTACACCGAGCTTGGACGCTGGCTTTTGGGCCCCGCCGGTGCGCTTGTTACCCGCGTTTTGCACCAAAAAGAGACGTACCGCCACTACCTAGGCGTAGACGCGTGTGCGGCAAACCTTATGCGTCCTGCAATCTACGATGCCTACCATCACATCACTGTTATGAGCAAAGAGGATGCTCCTGCAACTCATACGTACAACGTTGTGGGCGGACTTTGCGAGAATAACGATCAGTTTGCAAAGAACCGCCAGCTCCCAGAGGTTGCTGTGGGTGACCTCTTGTTCATCCATGATACAGGCGCTCATGGTTTCTCGATGGGCTATAACTACAATGGCCGTCTGCGCTCCGCTGAGCTGCTGCTTCTAGAAGATGGATCCGTGCAGCTTATTCGCCGCGCTGAGACAGAGGCCGATTACTTTGCAACGCTTGCATTTGATGGTTCCGATTTTTCTGATCTTGCGCAACAAACAACTATAAACACCACACGTTAGAGGGCGAGAAAAACTATGGACATGAAGAATTTGACTGGTGCAATCACCGCTTTAGTAACCCCATTTGACGCTCAGGGAAATGTTGACTTTGAGGCACTTGAGCGCTTTGTAGACTTCCAGATTGAGCAGGGAATTGACGGTATTCTCGCTCTTGGTACTACTGGCGAGTCCTCAACCATGACAGATGAGGAGGACATCGAGGTAGTTAAGGCAATCCTTGCCAGAGCTCAGGGCAAAGTTCCTGTTATTGGTGGTGCTGGCTCCAACTCTTCTGCTGAGTCTTTGCGCAAAGCAGAGGCACTAGAGAAGGCGGGTGTTGATGGCCTACTGCTCATTACTCCTTACTACAACAAGAGTAACGAAGAGGGAATCTACCAGCACTTCTCGTATGTACTCGACCGCGTTGATGTTCCTTGTATTTTGTATAACATTCCTGGTAGAACGGGCTGCTCAATTTCTGAGCGTAACGTTCAGAGACTTGCGGCACATCCAAATGCATGGGGCATTAAAGAGGCATCTGGAGATATTGCGTATGCAACAAAGGTTGCTCGTTATTTGAGCGATGATTTTACTATGTGGTCCGGAAATGACGACATGATTGTGCCACTGCTTTCTCTTGGTGCTTCTGGTGTTATTTCTGTTTGGTCTAACCTTGATCCAAAGATGGTTCATGACCTGGTTACTGCGTGGCACCGTGGCGAGGTCTCCCTTGCTCGCGAGCTTCAACTTCAGTATCTTGACCTGGTTCACGCCCTCTTCTGCGAGGTTAATCCAATTCCTGTCAAGGCCGCTCTGGCTCGTATGGGATTTATGGAAGAAAATTATCGTCTACCTCTGTGGAAGATGACTGATGAGCACGCCGAGGTGCTTGAAAACACTATGAGAAAGGCTGGTCTTCTTGATGCCTAGTGCAGTAGTAATTGGTACCGGCAAGATGGGAAAGCTCATCGAGCAGACTCTGATTGCTCATGGCTTTGAGGTACTTGGTGCGTTTGGTCACGAGAATATCAATCAGTTGATTACCGTTGCGCAGACTCCTGATGTGGTTGTGGATTTCTCTGGCGTTGCTGCCTTTGATGCTGTTGTCGGTTTTGTACGTGAGCGCAGGTGTGCGCTGGTTTCTGGCACCACGGGTTTCTCGCCAGAGCAGCTTTCTGAGCTCAAGCAGCTGGGGGAGAGCGTGCCGGTGATTCACGCGGCAAACTATTCGGTGGGCGTTGCCGTGTTGAGGCGTGCGGTGGCTATGGCTGCTGAGGCGCTTGACGGCTGGGACACCGAGATTGTGGAGACGCACCACAACCAGAAGGTTGACGCTCCGTCCGGTACAGCAAAGCTGCTGCTCGCTGCTATTGACCCTGAGGGAACTCGCTCCGTTGTTTCTGGTCGCGAGGGCTTCTGTGGAGCTCGAACCAAGGACGAGATTGGCGTGTTTGCCCTGAGAGGCGGCACGGTAGCTGGCACTCATGAGGTTCATTTCTTTGGACAGGATGAGGAAGTGTGCCTGACTCATCGCGCAACATCACGTCAGATTTTTGTGAACGGTGCCGTTGCGTGTGCTGAGAAATTGCTTACAAAAGCTCCCGGTTTTTATACCTTTGAAGATTTGATTTTTGGATAAAACGCACGCGCTGGTCCATCTGGGCCAGTGCCTGTTTGGTTGAGAAAGGACGCGCATGGACGCCCAGGAAATTATTAACTACATTGCCACTTCAGAGAAGAAGACTCCCGTTAAGCTCTATGTCAAAGAGCGCGAGGGTGCTTCTGTGTCTTACGGATCTTCTCGCGTGTACGGTGAGGGAGCCTCAAAGGTAGTTTTTGGTGACTGGTCCGAGCTCAAGAGTATTGTTGAGCAGAATGCAGACGCATTTGAGTATTTTGACATCGAGAATGACCGTCGTAACTCCGGCGTTCCTCTGCTTAACATGAAGGACGTAAACGCTCGCATTGAGCCAGGCGCACTGATTCGTGAGCGCGTTGAGATTGGTAACAATGCCGTCATTATGATGGGTGCTGTTATTAATATTGGTGCTGTTATTGGTGAGGGCACCATGATTGATATGGGCGCTGTTCTGGGCGGTCGCGCAACCGTTGGTAAGAACTGCCACATTGGCGCTGGTACTGTTCTTGCCGGTGTTGTTGAGCCTGCATCTGCTACGCCAGTTATTGTTGAGGATAACGTCCTTATTGGCGCAAATACCGTGGTTATCGAGGGCATTCGCGTTGGAGAAGGCGCTGTTGTTGCAGCAGGTGCTGTGGTAGTTGAGGACGTTCCAGCAAACGCCGTGGTAGCGGGATGTCCTGCACGTGTGATAAAAATGAAGGACCAGAAAACAGAGGGCAAGACAGCTTTGGTTGATGCTCTCCGCACGTTGTAATCGAGGTTACATGCCAGACGGCTCCAAAAAAGCACAGGGTTTTACCACCAAAATTTCCTGCGTACATACAGAAAATTGGGCAGAGAAAAAAGAAGATTCTTGGTTTACCTACGAACTTCTCTCCGAAGATCCTAAGACGCACGCACGCGCCGGCATTTTCCACACGCCTCATGGTGATATTCCAACGCCTATTTTTATGCCGGTTGGCACTAAGGCAACCGTTAAAGGTTTGATGACCAATACCGTTCGTGACCTTGGCGCCAAAATTATTCTGGCAAATACGTACCATCTGTCTCAGCGCCCAGGAGATGAGCTGGTAGCAAAGATGGGTGGCTTGCATGATTTTATGCAGTGGCATGGACCAATTCTGACGGATTCCGGCGGATTCCAGGTCTTTAGTCACGAGGAGTTCATGAAGCTCTCTGATGAGGGCGTTAAATTCCGTGCAGTAGATTACGACGGTGCATGGTCGTACTGGACGCCAGAAACTAATATGCAGATTGCGCAGAACCTTGGTGCAGACATTGTTATGCAGCTTGATCAGTGCGTAGGCTATCCTGCCGAGCGCAGAAAAGTTGAGCGAGGTGTTGAGCTTTCAAGCGCATGGGCCGAGAGGTGCTTTAAGGCTCATACCCGTCCTGATCAGGCGCTCTTTGGCATTGTTCAGGGTGGCATGCACCTTGATTTGCGCAAGCGCTCCATTGAGCACCTTGAGTCGATTGGCGATTTCCCTGGTTATGGCATTGGTGGCTATTCCGTTGGTGAGCCTCACGAGGTTATGTTTGAGACTCTGGCGCCACTTTGCGCCGATTACATGCCTCGCAATAAGCCCCGCTACCTGATGGGTGTTGGCAATCCGTCCACGCTTATCCGCGGTGTTGCTTGTGGTATTGATATGTTTGACTGCGTGCTTCCAACGCGCACCGCTCGTATGGGCACTGCGTTTTCCCATGAGGGCCGCATGAACCTTAAGAACGCAAAGTACTTTGCAGATGCAGGCCCTCTTGATGCCAAGTGCACCTGTCCTGTCTGTACGGGCGGATATTCTCGCGCGTACGTCAATCACCTGGTTAAACAGCACGAAATGTTGGGTGGTCAGTTGCTTTCCATGCACAACATTTACTTCTTGCTTGAGCTTATGCGTCAGGCACGAGAGGCAATTCTCGCAGGTACCTACAGCGATTTTGTTGAGGAGTGGGAAAACTCTGACGGCGTGGTTGATTTTTAAGTTCGCCTGGCGAGAAACCCGTCTTCTTGATAGCGCTGTGCAAGAAATCTTGATGGCCCTGCGCAAGCAACTTTGATTTAAATTTTTTATGACTAGCTCACTAATTTGTGGGCTAGTCATTTTTTGTCCGGTGACATGGGTAGAATGAAAGAGATAAACATTCGCGGGCGCCCGAGGTGCCCCTGGCTGGCTCTGCCGCCACAGAAAAGAGGACATGATGCCCGGCATCGAGAAAAGCACTCGTTGGAGTGTTCTTACACAAGACGTATATCTAGAGTCGCTGTTTAAAAAAGAATTGCACGTTACACCACTTGTTGCTCGTGTATTAGTAGCACGTGGATTTACTGATGTAGCCGCAGCTCAAGAGTTTCTCTCGCCATCCTTGCAAAGGGATTGGCTTGATCCACAGTGTATTCCTGGAATGGCTGAGGTTGCCGCCCACGTTCATAAGGCAATTGTTGAGCATAAAAAGATTGCCGTTTTTGGTGATTTTGATGTTGATGGAATGAGCTCAACGTGTTTACTTACCCTGGCTTTACGTCGATTGGGAGCAGATGTTTTGCCGTATATTCCGCATCGTTTTGGTGAGGGATACGGACTTTCTAAAGAGGCTCTTGCAAGAGTTTTGCAAGATAGAAAGCCAGATTTAATTATTACGGTAGACAATGGCATTGCTGCTGCTCAAGAGGTTGCTTGGCTTTTGCAGCAGGGGATTGATGTTGTTGTTACCGATCATCATGAGCCCGCAGATCTGGTGCCCCAGGGTGTTCCAGTCACTGATCCAAAGCTTGTTGAAGATTGTCCTTCTAGAGAACTTGCTGGTGCAGGCGTTGCCCTTAAGCTGGTGCAGGTTTTAGGACAGCTTCAAGATCAGCCTCAGCTTTGGCTTGATTACATTGATGTTGCTATGTTGGGCACACTGTCTGACATGATGATGCTCAACAAAGAGAATCGTGCGCTGGTTTCTGAAGGTGTTAAGCGTCTCCAGAAAGGTCTTCGTCCAGGTCTTGTGGCTCTAGCTGCTGTTGCTGGTCAAGATATAGCCCAGATTTCTGCAGATAATCTGCCGTTTTCTATTATTCCTCGCCTTAATGCAGCGGGGCGCATGGGTACTACTGATATTGCGCTTGACCTTCTTCTTACAGAAGACGCTGAAGAAGCAACCATTCTTGCTGGAAAACTAGAAGAGATTAATGCCGAGCGTCGTGCTATTGAGGCAAAGCTTACCGATGAAGCGCTTGAGCAGGCAAAAGAAATTTACGACGGCGGCCACGCAATTGTGCTTGCCAAAGAGGGTTGGCATGAGGGTGTAAAGGGCATTGTTGCTTCAAGAATTGTTAATCGCTATCACGTGCCTTGCATTCTGTTTACCATCCAAGATGGAGTTGCTCGCGGTTCTGGCCGCTCTGTTGGCTCCGTTGATTTATTCCACGCCGTTGAACAGTGTGCAGACCTTACCGTCCGTTTTGGTGGCCACCAAGGAGCCGTTGGTGTAACGGTAGAAACAGCAAAGATTGACGCATTTAGAAAGCGTTTATCAAAGGTTATGACAGAGCTCCCAGAAGAAGAGTTTGAGGCTTCAGGAGAAGTTACAGCACTAGTAAACCTTGATGAAATTACCATTAACTCCATTGACGCCCTTGAGGCACTGCAACCTTTTGGTCAGGGTAATAAAAAGCCGCTCTTTGGCGTCAAGGGTGTAGTGATGAAGAATCGCTCGCGTGTTGGCGCAGGCGGAGCTCATCTTTGTTTTATGGCTTCAAATGGCATTTCTTCAATTTCATCCATCATGTTTAGAACGCCTCATGTTGAGGCGGCAGCTGAGTATGACGGTGCTGTTGATTTAATTTTTGAAGCAGTTAACGAGACTTGGCAGGGCAGAACTAAGCCAAAACTCATGGTCAGAGACATTCTCTACAGAGACTTTACCGATGAAGATGACGGCCCTATTGAAGCAGATCTTCTCGGCAGCGCTGCTGACTTGCCCCTTGTGGTTAGCAAAGATACAACAGACACTGAAGAGTCGTCTCAAGAGCAAGCGCAGCAAAAGCGCCATGAGCTAGAGAGTCTTTCTTCTGAGGAGCTTACCCAGACCCTGGTCACGTCCATGATTGGTTCAAGAGAGCTTCTGCCACTGCAAAAGAAAACGCTAGAGGTTCTCTCTCAAGGAACGTCTTGTCTCTCTGTTATGGCAACAGGTAGAGGTAAATCACTCATTTTCCAGGTTCATGCTGCACGTGTAGCACTTCTACAGCACAAGATGAGCGTGTTTGTCTATCCGCTGCGCGCCCTCATCAACGACCAGGTTCAAAGCATAAAAAGCACCTTTGAGCCCCTAGGAATTTCTGTCGAGGTACTCAACGGAGAAACAGACCTTTCCAGCCGAGAAGACCTGTTTGCTCGCATGAGAAACAATGAGCTTGATATTGTGCTGACTACTCCAGAGTTCTTCTCGCTCCACGCTGATCAATTTGCCAAGGCGCAAAACATCTCATTTGTAGTGTTTGACGAGGCACATCATGTGGGCATGAATGCTTCTGAGGGTAGACTTGCATATGCACAAATGCCACAGGTACTAAAAATGCTTGGGAGTCCGCAGATACTTGCCACAACAGCTACTGCTACCACGAAGTCAGCTCAGAACATCTGTGAGCTTCTCTCCATTGAAGCAGAGCATGTATACAAAGACAAAACGGCTCGTACTAACCTAGAGCTCAAAGACCTTCGCGGTGCTAAGGATAGGGAATGTGCGCTGCTTTCTCTTGTGTCAGATGGCACAAAAACGGTTGTCTACGTCAATTCAAGGGAGCAAGCGCAGGCACTGACGCGTATGCTACGCCATCGTATTCCAGAACTTGGTCATAAGATTGCGTTCTATCATGCGGGCCTAACACCTCAGATACGCAAGAACGTTGAGCGCGCTTTTAGGCGTGGAGACGTTTGTTGCATCATTGCTACCAGTGCATTTGGCGAAGGCGTCAATATCTCTGATATTCGCCAGGTTATTCTGTACCACCTGCCGTTTGGTCGCGTTGCCTTCAATCAGATGAGCGGACGCGCAGGTAGAGACGGTAAGCCTTCTGTAATTCAGATGCTATTTGATGCGCATGATATGCGTGTTAACGAGCGCATTCTTTCTTCTCATGCACCACAGCGAGAAGCCCTGGTAGCTGTCTACCGCGCGCTTACGGCACTGCAGCCAAAGCTTGGTGCTCAGACAGCTGATTCAGCACTCACTGATGAAGATATTGCGCAGATGGCGCTAGAAATTGACCCGCGATCTAAGGCTGACGAGCAAACCGTTCGTGTTGCACTTGACGTTTTTGCTGAGCTAGGGTTTATTAGCATTGAAGGATTTGATCAAACACGAACAATCTCCGTCAATAGTCAAGCTTCGCACATGGACTTGCTGGAGTCTGCACGCTACGCTGAGGGGCTTAAAGCGCACGCTGAGTTTGAATCATTTGCTCAGTGGGTACTTTCTGCTTCACCAGATGAGCTGGCAGATGCTATAACAAAACCCATCGTTCCAGAAATTGGTTCAACGTTTGATGGGGGAAGGGAGTCCTCTGATGAGTGACGAGAGGACCAAAAAAGAGGCCAAGGCGCCAGGCGCGGATAATTACCGTCTGCTTGAGGGAGCCGTGCGCACATATTTGCCTGAGGAAGCTCAGGCAAAGATTGCTGCTGCATATGCCTTTGCTGCTGACTACCACAAAGATCAACGTCGTCGTTCTGGCGAGCCTTATATCAACCACCCAGTTGAAGTGGCCCTTATTCTTGCGCACGATCTTCATATGGATGAAGACACTATCTGCGCTGCCCTTATGCACGATACCGTAGAAGATACGTCTGCTTCACTTGATGAAATTTCTTCTCGCTTTGGTAAGTCAGTCGCTGAGCTTGTTGATGGCGTCACAAAGCTTACGTCCATCGAAGTCAGCTCAATGGACGAGAAACAAGCGCTTAACCTGCGCAAAATGTTCCTTGCCATGTCAAAGGACATCCGCGTTGTTATCATCAAGCTTGCCGACCGCCTTCATAACATGCGTACGCTGGCGGCACTTCCACCGGATCGTCGTCTGTTTAAGGCGCGAGAAACCATGGACGTGTATGCACCACTTGCTGACCGTCTGGGTATCTCTTCGGTTAAGTGGGAGCTTGAGGACTTGTCCTTCTTCTGGCTTGAACCAGAGGAGTACCAGCGTGTTGCGCGCATGGTCTCTGACTCTCGTGCACAAAGAGAGAATGACCTCAACAACGCTAAAAAGACTCTGACTGATGAGCTTAACGCTGCCGGTCTTACTGACTTCCAGATTACGGGACGTCCTAAGCACCTGTGGTCCATTTATCAAAAGATGGTCCGCAAGGGCAGGGAGTTCTCCAACATCTACGATCTTATCGCCTTGCGCGTAATTACAAACTCTGTAGGCGATTGCTATTCTGCACTTGGCGCTATCCATGCGCTATGGCATCCAATGCCTGGTCGTTTCAAGGACTATATTGCAACGCCAAAGGCAAATCTCTATCAGTCTTTGCACACAACGGTCATTGGCCCTGATGGTCGCCCTATTGAGATTCAGATTAGAACCGCCGAGATGCACGAGGCATCTGAGTACGGTATTGCTGCTCACTGGCTGTATAAGGAGCAGGGCAATTCAAAGGGCAAGATGTCCTCTGAAGACAAGCTTATTGACTCAACTATCAACTGGATTCGCCGCAGTCTTGACTGGGCCGTTGAAGACGATATTGACGATCCTCATGAGTTTTTGGATAACCTGCGTGTAGACCTCTTTGAGCATGAGATTTTTGTTTTCACGCCAAAGGGTGAGGTCATGAGCTTGCGCGTCAATTCAACACCTCTGGACTTTGCTTACGCTGTTCACACCGAGGTGGGCAATCACTGTGTTGGCGCGCGCGTTAATGGCTCCGTAGTTCCACTGACGCATACGCTTCAGATGGGTGACCGCATTGAGATTTTGACTAACAAGAACGCTCGTCCTTCTCGCGACTGGATGACGCTGGTAAAAACGCCGTCTGCACGTGCAAAGATCCGCAAGTATTTCTCGCAAGAGAACAAGTCTGACGATGCCGAACGCGGTCGTTCTGAGCTTGCAAAAGAGCTGCGCAAGCGTGGCTATGGCATCAGCGCTACGCGTACGGTTAAGGCTCTTGATCAGCTTACCGAGCAGTTTGACTATCGCAGCGTAGATGACCTGTTTGCGGGAATTGGTGCAGGTAATCAGTCTGCTAAGCAGGTTGTTAATCGCGTGAGTGAAATCTTAGA
The DNA here is from genome assembly GCA_902373375.1 of uncultured Atopobium sp. Lineage (GTDB taxonomy): Bacteria > Actinomycetota > Coriobacteriia > Coriobacteriales > Atopobiaceae > Lancefieldella. The sequence goes on along the minus strand of CABKMA010000025.1, from coordinate 2,710 downwards.
GGAGAAAAATCCCGAGGTTGTTACTGAGCAAGAGCGTAATGCGGCACGCCTTCAGGAGAAGAACAAGGCAATTGCAAACGATCAGCCTTTGGTTCGCTCCTACGTTATTTCTCGCACCGCTAAGGGAAGTCGCCCCAAGAAGTCTAACTGTGGCGTTGTGGTAAACGGCGATCCAGATTTGCTTGTTCATCTGGCGCATTGCTGCAATCCTGTTGCAGGTGACGATATTGTGGGCTTCATTACACGCGGTCGTGGCGTGTCTGTTCACCGCGCCAATTGCCCTAACGTTAAAGACCTGCTCAACGATCCAAAGCGTATCATCCCTGTTTCTTGGGACGCCAGCGGCGCTACTGAGTTTAGGGTAGAGATTGTCGTTGAGGCAACGGACCGTATGGGCCTTCTTAAGGACGTCACGGTTGCGCTGTCTGACGCTGGTGCAAACATTCTTTCTGCTGCAACACAAGTGGGCGAGCAGGGCGTAGTACGTATGCGTTTCTTGGTTTCTATCTCTGATACCAGCTTACTTGATACCTTATTTGCATTTGTAACTCGCGTGCCTTCTGTCTACGACGCTCGTCGTATTATGCCAGGTGAAGGCGCTAATCAGATGAGGAGGAGACTTTATGGCTAATCAAAATGAGGGCTGCTCTTGCGGCCATAATCACGAGGAAGAGCACGGACACGGTGGCTGCTGCGGTCATCATGGCGAGCATGGCCACGGTGAGCACGGTCATGGCGGTTGCTGCGGTCATCACGGTCATGGTGGTTGCCATCACGCAAAAGACCAGATTGGTGTCTTTAAGGTAGGTCCCCTTGAGACCAACTGCTACATTTACGTTTCTGGTAATGAGTGCATGATTATTGATGCCGGTGCATCGGGTGCAGAGATTGCTGCACAGCTCTTGAACCTTGAGCTTAAGTACATTGTTGCTACTCACGGCCATGCTGATCACGTTGGCGGCGTTAAGGCTCTGAAGCTTGCTGTGCCTGGCGCTCAGTACCTAATCAACGAAGCAGATAATGAGCTTGCAAAGAGGGCTCATAACTCAAACGAGATTTATGATGATGCTCCAGAGCCAGACGGTTTTCTCCACGAGGGAGATGTTCTCTCTGTTGGAACTGCACAGTTCAAGATTATGGAAACTCCTGGTCACACTCCTGGCGGCATTGTTTTGGTGGGTGAGGGAACTGCTACTGGCGCCGTTTTTGTAGGCGATACGCTTTTCCAGGGCTCTGCAGGAAGAACAGACCTTCCAGGCGGCAACTTTGAAACACTTAAAGCTTCTTTGAACCGCATCAAGACAGAGCTTGATCCAACCTCCATTATTTTGTCAGGACATGGAAATCAAACTTCTCTTGAGGCAGAGATAGCAACTAACCCTTTCTTACAGGATTAAATCAGCTATAACTTTGATGATTTAGCAAGACAGATTTGCATAGGTGCGGTATAGTACCTATGCAAACTTTTTAGCCCGAGTGGCGGAATGGCAGACGCGGAGGTCTCAAAAACCTTTGAGGAAACTCGTGTGGGTTCAAGTCCCACCTCGGGCACCAGCTAAAAGTTTAAGCTAGATGTGAATTTCTCGTCATATCTAACTTGGTACTTGTAATGTTTTCTTGTTAGAGGTAACCTTACAAGGTACTTTTGAAGCGGGATTGAACGTGAGTCCCCACCTACACAGCGCAAAAGCAGCTGTCTGGTCAGACAATTTAACCTTCGCACGCTACCTGTGCGTATTGTCTCCCAGTTGCTTGTGCACTGGGTTTTTTATTGGCGGACAAGCAATTGTCCAAGAGGGAAGGTGTACAAGATAGCCAAGAACGATGGTCCTCGCATTAATGAGGAAATCACTGCTCGCACGTGCCGTCTTATTGACGCTGATGGTAGTCAGCTTGGTCTTTTTGGCGTCAATGATGCAATGAAGAGAGCTCGTGAGCACGGTCTTGATCTCGTAGAGATTGCTCCAAATGCCGAGCCTCCTGTATGCAAGATTCTTGATTACAGTAAGTTCAAGTATGAGCAGGCTCGCAAGGCCAAGGCAGCTCGCAAGAACCAGGTCAAGATCGAAGTCAAAGAGATGAAGTTCCGCCCAAAGATTGATGTGGGCGATTACGAGACCAAGAAGGGTCACGTACTGCGCTTCCTCAAGAAGGGAGCACGCGTCAAGATCACCATCATGTTCCGTGGACGCGAGATGGCTCACCCAGAGCAGGGCCGTATTGTACTTGATCGCCTTGCTGAAGATTTGAAGCCTTATGCCACAATTGAGCAGAAACCGCTCATTGAAGGCCGTAACATGCACATGCTCGTTGCTCCAATCAAGGGAGCGTTTGACGAGAAGCCCGAGGGTGCTGAGGATAGCACCACACAGGAGGAGAAGTAGTATGCCTAAGATGAAGACGCACAAGGGTTCGGCTAAGCGTTTCCGCCGCACCGGTACTGGCAAGATTATGCGTGCTAAGGCTTTTAAGAGCCACATTCTTACCAAGAAGTCCCAGAAGCGTATCCGTGGCTTCCGTAAAGAAGCTGTTCTTTCCGCTGGCGATGCAGCAGTAGTTTCTCAGCGTATGGGCGCTAAGAACTAAGCGCGCCACCCACCAGATCAAATAACAAGGAGTGATTAGATATGGCAAGAGTTAAGCGCGCAGTTGCTGGCCGCAAGAAGCGTCAGACGCTCGTCGAGCGCACAAAGGGTTATTACGGAACTTC
>CABKMA010000024.1 GCA_902373375.1 uncultured Atopobium sp. | reverse complement strand
CACTAAAGGGAAAGGAACACCATGGCTCACACGTTTGACGAGAAAACCACAGCTCAGCTCAATCGCGCAAAAGAGCACTTCGAGCAAATGTTCGGAAAAGTTAATCGCTATCTTGCAGTACATGCACCTGGTCGCTCCGAGATTGCAGGAAACCATACTGATCACGAAGGTGGTCATGTTATAGCTGGTGCCCTAGACGTTGCTATTGATGCAGTTTGCGCCCCAAATAACCTAGGTGTTATTCGCGTTGCCAGCGTGGGTTATGATCCTTTTGAAGTTGACTACACAAACCTTGAGCCTTCCGAGGATGAGTATCTCACTACAAAAGCTATTGTCCGCGGTATGGCAGCAAACTTGGTGAAGCTAGGCTTTAAGCCATCCGGCTTTGACATGGCAGTAGTAAGCAACGTACCTGGTGGCGGCGGACTTTCATCTTCTGCTGCTTTTGAAGCAGCAGCAGGTCGTGCTATGGAAGCCCTCTGGGAAGGCGGAAATGAGATTTCTGCGGTTAAACTTGCGCAGATGAGCCAAAATACAGAAAACGTTTACTTTGGCAAACCCTGCGGTCTTATGGATCAACTTGCCGTTTGCCTTGGTGGCCTTGCCTTCATGAACTTCGAAGATACAGATGAACCTCAAGCAGAAAAGCTCGATCTTAACTTTGAAGATTACGGCTACGCACTCTGCCTTGTTGATGTTGGTTGCGACCATGTTGCTTTCACTGATGAGTATGCTGCCGTTCCCGTTGAGATGCAGAAAGTTGCTGCATCCTTTGGTAAAACTCGCCTCTCTGAGGTCCCCATTGAGGACTTTCAAGCTCGCGTAAATGAGCTGAGAGAAGATCTTGGAGACCGCGCGCTTCTTCGTGCTATTCACTACTGGTACGAAAATGACTTAGTCGATAAGCGCTGGGCAGATCTTCAGAACTCTGACATTGAGTCCTTCATTGCACTTACCAATGCCTCGGGTGCAAGCTCCGGCATGTACCTACAGAATGTTTCTACTTCTGGTTCTTATCAACCAGCAATGCTTGCTCTTGGCTTAGCTGAGAGCATCTTAAAAGGCTCTGGTGCCGTTCGTATTCACGGCGGCGGTTTTGGCGGCTCCATCCAGTGCTTTGTTCCTCTCGCCCTTGTAGAAACCTTCATTACACAGATGAATCAATGGTTTGGCGAAGGTGCTTGCCGTCACTATGCCATTTCTGACCAGGGAGCTTGTGCGCAATGGCTGTAGCAGATAATAAAAGTGCCCTTTGTATTCAGCAGCTTGTTGCGTATGCATGCGAGCACGGACTTATTCAAACTGAAGATCTAACCTGGTGCTATAACGCACTACTGGATATGCTCTCGTATGACGGACCAGCTCCTATAAATTCTTGGGACAAGATTGAACTGTCGTCATTTGATTTAGATCAGGCACTCTCCGAACTTGCTCACCTAGCTGTTTCTCAGGGTCTTGCCGAGGACACCCAGAGCGGAGAAGACTCCTTTGCCATGCGCGTTATGGGTCTTCTGATGCCAAAGCCTTCAGAGGTAGCCCGCACTTTTAATGAGCTATACATTGCAAAGGGACCGTGTGCTGCAACTGACTGGTTTTATAAACTTTGCTGCGATGCGGGCTATGTCAGAAGAAGTGCCATTGCAAGAAATATCACATGGACTACAGCAACTAACTGGGGAGATCTTAATATAACCATCAATCTCTCTAAACCTGAAAAAGACCCTCGTGAGATTGCTGCAGCTAAAACAGCTCAAAACACTTCTGGCGAGAAGTACCCTGCTTGCCAGCTCTGTCTTGAAAATGAGGGCTACGCTGGGCGTGGAGCATCTTCTGATGCAGGAGCTCATCCTGCTAGGCAGAATCTGCGTATCATCCCTATTGAGCTCAACCAGCATCGTTGGGGATTCCAGTACAGCCCGTATGCATACTTTAACGAGCATTGCATTGCTATGAACTCAAATCATATTCCTATGCACATTGATCACGAGGCACTCGTCAATCTTTTTGACTTCGTGGACAGGTTCCCTCACTACTTTATCGGCTCTAACGCAGATTTGCCTATTGTAGGTGGATCAATTCTCTCACACGATCATTACCAAGGAGGACGCTACGAGTTCCCCATGATGCGTGCAGAAGTCGCTGAAGAGTTTGAGCTTACAAAGTTCCCAGAGGTAACTGGTGCAATTCTCCGATGGCCACTTTCTGTCCTTCGTCTATCCTCTATCAGTCGAGAAGAAGCGCTCAAGGCTGCAGAATTTATCATCACTGCATGGCGTGGCTATACCGACGAGTCCGTCTCTATTTATGCACAAACTGACGGCGAACCTCACAACACAGTTACCCCCGTTGTCCGTAAGCTTGAAGATGGCACCTATGAGGTCTTTCTTGCACTTCGTTGCAACGTTACCAGCGAAAAACATCCACTTGGTATCTTCCATCCACATGCTGAGTACCATCACATTAAGAAAGAAAATATCGGCCTCATTGAGGTAATGGGGCTAGCTGTTTTGCCACCTCGTCTTGTACCAGAGCTCAACAAAGTCCAGTCAGTTATGGAACAGTGTCTAGCAAATGGTAAAAAAGCTAATGCGGTCTATGGACAACTGACTACAGACTCTACCACTATCTCCCACGCTGATTGGGCACGGCAGATTTATGTCAAGCTGCTTGAGCAAGGTGACGCTTTGAACAAAGACGTCACTTCCCTCTCGTCTGAGCAGCTTAAAAAATACATTTATGATGAGGTTGGTATTGTCTTCTCACACGTCCTTGAAGACGCCGGCGTATTTAAGTGGGATGACGAAGGTCGAGCTGCACAACATCGCTTCCTTCAGGCGCTATAATTGCCACTGGCATCTACAGCAAGTCGCAGTTCAGCTAATAAGACCTTACTGCAAGTTGCTATACACAGCATATCGCAAGCAAAAGTACGCACTGCAATCACATAAATCACCCAGCAAGAGGGCCGAGAAAATCGGTCCTCTTGTTTTGTAGAAGTTGAACAATCAGTTAGCAACACATGAACAGACTCTAGATACAACAAAAGAATAATCCATTGATAGTTAATGAAGTTATTTAGCTCAAAAAAGAGGCGTCTACATAAGTAGACGCCTCAAAAGCCTCAGATAATACCATGTGGTAGTACGCTTTTTCCTTACTTGCATCGCTTTTCTACGAGCTGCGCGGTAAAAGCTGACTACTTCTTTTGAACGTACTTCAAGCAGTCAAGGGTAACTGCAGTCAGGATAATGACACCTGAGAAGACAAACTGAAGGTTTGTGTCGATACCCAAAATGGTCAGTGCGTAAGTCAGCGCAGTGAAGATAAGAACACCTGTAGTAACACCAGAGATCTTACCAATACCACCAGTAAACGAGACGCCACCAACAACGCAGGCTGCGATTGCGTCCATATCCCAACCCTGTCCATAAGCTGCAGAACCAGAGCCAACCATGCGCATGGCCTCAAGCCAAGAGCCAAATCCATACAGAATACCAGCCATGACAAAAGCGCCAACCATGACCCTAAAGACTGAAATACCAGAAACAGCTGCTGCCTCAGGGTTTCCGCCTACAGCGTAGAGGTTCTTACCAAAGGTGGTCTTGTTCCAGATGAACCAAACAATAGCAATAGCTGCGATTGCCCACAAAATGATAGATGGGAATTTACCGATTCGTGGAATAACCATATCTGGAATAGATGGCTCGATAGCGCCAAATGAAACACCCTTTGTTGCATAGGTAACAATACCAAAGATAATCAGCATATTAGCCATGGTAGAGATGAATGGATGCATCTTAAACTTAGCGGTAAAGAAGCCAGCGATACTGGTAAAGCAGGTACACAAAACAATACAGGTAACCAAAGCCATGATAATTCTGACAGGAATTGGAATACCGGTAAAGTCAAAAGTGATTCCAAAAACCTGACCAGTATTAATACCTTGGTGCATGATGATGGTTGAAGCAGTCATGCCCATACCAACCATACGACCAATAGAGAGGTCGGTACCGGTAAGCAAAATCAAACCAGCTACACCAAGGGCCAAGAACATTCGAGGAGATGCCTGTTGAAGAATGTTAATGACGTTTGAGTAAGTCAAAAGCTGAGTGCCCTTAACTGCTGGGGTAATGATACAAAGGGCAATAAATACCATGAGAATAACAATGTACAGACCGTTCTGGAGCAAAAATGAACGGGTGTTAAAAGTGTACTTGTAGTTCTCCCACTTCTGGGCCTGTGACTCAAGTGGAGTGAACTTAGACATCCTGAGAAGGTCGATAAGATGATACTCATGACCAAATGCATTATGAGCACGATCTTTAATGCGCTGAAGATCCTTCTGGTAGTTGACCTTAGCGTCAAACTGACGATTTTTATAAACGTACTTCTCGTCCTTGATTTCCTGAGCGTCAGAAGTCTTGCTAACAGCCTCTTCGTGCTCCTTCTTAAGACGCTCAAGAGCAGCAGCATAATTCTGCTTTGCCTGAGTCTTCTCGACAGCACAGCTGGCCTTTACAGGCTCCAGATACTCGCTCTTGTAGTGCTCCTTGAGATAAGCCTCAGCTTCTGCAATAAGCGTGGAGACCTGATTGCTATTCTCGGACTCGACTTTCTTTGCAAGCTCCAACTCTGCCTTATAGCCCTCAATAAGCGTATTACGCTCTTCAGCAGAGATAGACTTATCGCGCTTAGTGGACTCAATAGCGCTCAGTGTTGAAATTACTTTATTAGTACCATTTGCGCGAAGCTCATCGATTTGAGCTTGAATGGAACCAATCTTCTGATCAATAGGCTCTAGCAGCTCTTTTTCCTGCACGGCCGTCAGAACAGATTCACCTGTTTTTGGCATTTGTATCATCCTCTCCTACAGGTACTTTGCGCTGAGGCGCAGGAGTTCTTCTTGATTTGTTTCGTTTGTATTTACGATGCCCGAAAGTCTTCCGTTAGACATAACACCAATACGGTTGGTAATTCCCAGAATCTCTGGCATCTCTGAAGAGACTACGATAATAGTGGTACCGCTCTTTGCCATATCAATAATAAGCTGGTAAATCTCATATTTAGCACCAACATCAATACCACGAGTAGGCTCGTCCATCAGAAAAACCTGTGGATAGCGTTCAAGCCATTTACCAAAAATGACCTTCTGCTGGTTGCCACCAGAAAGGCTTGAAATCAAGTCTGCTGGACCCTGAGCTTTGGTATTCATAACCTTAAGCTCATTGACGGTAGCCTTAGTCATCTTAGAGTCAGAAAGAATTGGACCAGACTTGTACTGGTTCAAGTTTGCAATGGTTGTGTTAAACGTCAAATCACCCTTAAGGAAGAGGCCATTAGCCTTACGCTCCTCGGTAATCATGGCAAAGCCGTGATCCATTGCTTCTGCAGCTGTCGAAAAGTTCATAAGATGTCCATTAACGTAGACACGACCAGCAGCTCTTGTTCTTACACCAAAAATTGTTTCAAGAAGCTCAGTTCTACCAGCACCAACAAGACCATATAAGCCAAAAATTTCACCCTTCTTAACGTCAAAGGTAACATCTTGAAGATAAGGCTCATATTTAGTTGAGAGATGCTGAATAGAAAGATATGTTTTACCAGGTGTATTGGTGACATCTGGAAAGCGGTTCTCAAGTGAGCGACCAACCATTGCAGAGATAAGCTCATTCATATTGGTTTCATCAGAGCGTTTGGTCATAACAAGCTTGCCGTCACGAAGAACTGAAATATCATCACAAATCTCAAAAATCTCATCCATTTTGTGAGAAATATATATCAATGAAATGCCCTGCTCCTTGAGCATGTGAATCATTTCAAAGAGTTTCTCAACCTCTTGCGTCATAAGTGAAGAAGTTGGCTCATCAAGGACGATAATTTTAGCGTTATATGAAATTGCCTTAGCAATCTCACACATTTGACGCTGAGACACTGACATATTTTTCATTGGCTGTGTCAGATCTACAGTCATACCAAGACGCCTAAAAAGCTCATTGGCTTCTTTTTTCATACGTCCCTCGTCAACAATTCCCATTGCATTAACGGGATATCGACCTAGGAACAAATTATCAACAACATTTCTATCAAGGCACTGGTTGAGCTCCTGATGAACCATTGCAACACCATTTTCAAGTGCATCTTTTGGTCCAGAGAAACTGACTTCTTTGCCATCAAGAAATATTTTACCTTCATCTTTTTGATACGTACCAAACAGGCACTTCATCATCGTAGATTTGCCTGCGCCGTTCTCTCCCATAAGACCCATAACGGTTCCACGGCGTACGTTCATTAAAATGTGATCCAAAACGCGATTGCGTCCAAAGGACTTGCTCATTCCATCAATAGTTAGAACAATATCGTTTTCTGTATCTGCCATGTAATCACCCCTTATCTCGCTAAGTTATTGTACTTATTCGCGAGAACACCGGAGGAGAGCAGGTGTCTCCCCTCCGGTATTGTTTCGTGCTATCGACTACTTAATTATTTAAGCAGCTGGGTATAGGAAGAACCGTTGTCGGTCTTAACCATGTTGAATGCAAATGCATCGTACTCGTCAGGGTTACCAAGACGGTTAGTAATGTTGGACTCAGTCTGGCCGTCGCCTGCAATAAACTCAACGTTGAGGTTAAGCAGTGGAGCATACTTCTTAAGCAGTGGTACATAGGTTGAACCAAGGAAGTTGTCGCCAGAGTTGTAAGTGTTGAGCCAAACCTTCTTCTGTGGGTGCTTATCTGCGCTCAGCTGTGCAGAAGCCTCCTTGTAAGTGGTGGTTGAGTCAAGATTATCCTTGTAGTTCTCAGCGGTAACTGCAAGGTTGAGAGCGTAGTAAGAACGCTGCTCTGCAACATACTTGTAATCCTTAGAGTCAATCTTGTTGCCAGCATCATCTGCGGACTCAATACCAGTGTTGATATCTGCGCCATCAAGAGCGTTGCGGAGCAGACGGAGAGTCAGGTAAGCCTGAACATCTGGGTGCTGGGAAATGGTGCCTGCATAGCCATCAGCAATAGCTGCAACAGCGTCAGAGTTAGCATCGTAACCAAAGGTTGGGACCTTCTGAGCCTTGGACCATGCGTTGAAGATGGACATACCCATGCCGTCATTGTTGGAAACAACAACATCAATCTGCTCACCGAAGGAAGAAGACCAAGCAGCGATTGCATTACCTGCGGTTGCAGCATCCCATGTTGCACCAGCGGTGTTCTTCATCTCCTGAGAAGCAAGCTCACGGATGGTGTAGGACTTGCCGCCGACCTCAAGCTTGCCGTCCTGAACAACAGAAGCGGAGCCATCGGTGTTGGTGCCTACTGGATCAGAAATAATCTTGCCATCTTTCTCAACACCAGTACCAAGTGCCTTACGAACACCACGAGTACGAGCGATAGAGTCATTGTGGCCAATATCACCAATTGCTAGAACGTAACCAATAATACCGTCCTTGTTACGATCAAGCTCAGCTGCGTGAGCTTTGATGTAATCAAGAACCATCTGGCCCTGAAGTTCTGCACCCTGAACTGCATCAAAGCCAACATAATAGGTGTCTTTGTTGAAGTTAAGAGTGCTGGTGTCAAGCTCACCAGTTGAGCTGTTGGAAGGCTGACGGTTGAAGAAGACAACAGGCTTATCCTTGTTCTCTACCTTTGCATCTTTAGCGCCATCATCTTTCTTTCCGCCAGGTGCACAAGCTGCAAGAACACTAGATCCACCGACGCTAAGAACGCCTAGACCACAGAACTTTAGAAAACTGCGACGAGATACATCCATAGTAGTGACCTTTCTCATTTGTTATGCCTTTGCATAACACTGACCTTAATGAGTACGTTAACAAATCTCTTTAAAGCTCTTTGTGAGATGTCGCTCAACGGTTGTAGAAACACCGTAAGCGTTATATTTTGTGGCTTTTGCAGTATCAATTTTGAAGTTTTTGAGGATAAATAAAAAGAAAACAGTCAAATGACCAACTATTCGAGAAAAGCATTCTCTTTAAATCTGTAGCCACACTACAAAACAAATTGACAAACAAATCTTTTAAACGGGATAGATCACCAAACGATTTTCTAAATAAAAAAGACCAGGTAATACCTGGTCTTGAAAATTCTGGCTCCCCGAGCAGGATTTGAACCTGCGACACGCTGATTAACAGTCAGCTGCGCTACCGCTGCGCCATCGGGGAATATATATGCTTCTCAGCGGTGTTTAAGTATAAAGAGACATTCCAAACCATGCAAGTATTATTTAGAAAAATTTTAATTCTAATTCTCTTGCACAATCTCCTATACGTCTAAGCTAGAAGCTACTCCTCCATGTAGTCCTTAAGACGGCCAGACCTAGAAGGATGACGAAGCTTCGCCAAGGTCTTAGACTCAATCTGCCGAATGCGCTCGCGCGTAACACCAAATTCTTTACCAACCTCTTCAAGAGTACGAGGATGGCCATCTTCAAGACCAAAGCGGAACTTAATGACCTTACGTTCACGATCTGCAAGACCATCAAGAACTTGTTCAAGCTGCTCTCGAAGCATTGAATCGGAAGCAGCATCTGGAGGCGCAATAGCCGTGGAATCTTCAATGAAGTCTCCAAGCTGAGAATCTTCTTCTTCACCAATAGGAGTCTCAAGAGAAACAGGTTCCTGACTAATTTTTTGAATCTCACGAACGCGATCTGGAGACATTCCCATTTCTGCGCCAATTTCTTCAGGAGTAGGATCTCTACCAAGGTCTTGCAAAAGCTGGCGTTGAACACGAATAAGTTTGTTGATAGTTTCTACCATGTGAACTGGGATTCGAATGGTACGTGCCTGATCTGCAATAGCACGCGTAATTGCCTGACGAATCCACCAGGTAGCATACGTTGAGAACTTAAAGCCCTTGGTGTAGTCGAACTTCTCGACAGCGCGAATAAGGCCCAGGTTACCTTCTTGAATAAGATCAAGGAAGAGCATGCCACGGCCAACATAGCGCTTTGCAATTGAGACAACAAGACGCAGGTTAGCAGAAATAAGCTGCTGCTTAGCGTCAAGTCCTACGGACTCAATACGCATAAGACGTCGTTGCTCTGCTCGGTTAAGCTCGATAAGACCATCCTCAAAGTCCTCAAGCTTCTGAGAAGCTGCAGTACCGGCCTCAATCTTCATAGCAAGATGAACCTCTTCTGAAGCAGTGAGCAGGTCAACCTTACCGATCTCTTTGAGATACATACGGACAGGATCGCCGGTAAGCATAACGGTAGTGGTATCTGAGCGGCGTGCACGAGCACGAGAAGAACGTTTTGGCTTGGAGACTTTTGCTTTAGAAACGGAACGAAGAGCCTCTTTGACCTCACGTGCCTCATTTACAGCATCAAAATCTTCATCGTCTTCATCTTCAAAATCAGAGGGGTCATCCAATTCATCATCGGATGCAAAATCATCCTCTACGGCGTCATCTTCAATAGCGAAAGAAACGGTTGCTTCAGATGCGGTGGTAATCTCTACGCCTTTGACACGCAGCGAATCATACAAATCAGAAAGCTCATCATCGTTAACATCAACGTCACGAATGGCAACCTGAATATCATCTTCGCTGATACTACCGTTAGACTTTGAAGAACTTACAAGATCATCAACAATTTTAGTAAGCTCATCTGAGAGTTTGACCTCATCATTTGCCTTTTTTGCAGCCACAAATATCCTTTCGATAGAATAGCGCAAATCTTTATACCCAAAAGTTTCTCTACCTAATCAACCTACTCATTTTAATTTATAAAAATAAGATGAGCAGTATCCTCATAAAATGAGTATTTTTTACTCCCCTGAAGTAAGTTTTTTGCCTAACTCAAGTGCACGTGTCTGAAGTGCCTGTGCAGCAGCAAGCTGTTCTTCTGCTAGAGCTCCATCAGAAGACTCCCCTGCATAAGAACTGGAGCGCAAATGAGAACGAATTTCTCGCAATTTACGCTGTACTGAGTAGTAGTCAACGGTATCCACAATAAACTCAAGCGAGCGACGCGTATCGGAGTTGCCCTCAGATATCACGTGGCCAGATGAAAGAATAGCCGCCGCATTTGGCTCAACAGCTGCAGCTGCAGCAACTACCTGAGCTGGCGAGGCACCTTCTGGAGTGGCGAGCATAGCCCATGCCATAGTTTGATGACGAGCATCAGCCCATACAAAATCTGCGATTCGGTCTTGATACTCTCGCACTAAAGATAGATTAGTTGCCATAGCGCTCAGAAGCTCAAGCTCTGAATTAACCTGCCTGCGATCTTCTGCGGAGAGACCCTGTGCGCCTTGTGCTGCATAATCGTCAGCAGAAACGCTGTACGAAGACACCTCGTCATACGGTGGAATGTCATCGTATGAAGGTCCATCAACATAAACTGAAGCCTTAGAAGTTGAATTATACGAAGAAGTATAGGTGCTCTTCTGAGACTGTTTGCGCATTGTCTTTGAGGTGCGTGAATCTAAAGCATCATCTTGAATAGGCGCGGCCTTAATAGCGCGCTTAGCTTCCTCTACATCAATGTGAAGCAAATCTGAGACACGAAGTGCATACTCACTGAGAAGTACCGATGTCTTGAGTGGAGCCAGTAAGGAAGCTAAAGCCTCAAGAGCCTTAACTCGACCTCCCGGTACGGAAAGGTCAAACTGAGCGGTTGTGGCATCAAAGACAAAGTCCATAAGTGGACGGGCGGAGTCTAAGATAGGACGTAGCTTTTCTGCGCCAGATTCAGCGAGAAACTCCATGGGGTCCTGATTATTTGGCAAAACAACACAAAGAAACGCAGCAGTTGTTTTATCAATAAATTTAATAGCACGAGCTGCAGCATGCTGACCTGCAGCATCGCCATCAAACATGCAAATAATTTTACGAGCACGCTGTCTATCAATGAGCTTGACGTGTTCAGATGTGAATGCGGTACCAAGAGCAGCCACAGTGTTAGTAAAACCAGCTTCGTGCATGGCAATAACGTCAGTGTAACCCTCGCAAATTATAGCCTCAGACTGAGCTGCAATAGTCTCTTTTGCAACGTCATAGGCAAAGAGGTGCTTACCTTTATTAAAGACTGAAGTATCCCTGGTGTTTAGATACTTAGGGGCATTTTCTACCTTTTTAGTAATTCGACCACCAAAAGCAATGGTTCTTCCCTGCTCATCATGAATGGGAAACATCACACGATCATAGAACCAGTCGCTGATTCGACCATTGCGCTCAACAGCAAGGTTTGCCGCAATCATCTCTTGCGTGGTATAGCCACATTTACGCAAGTGTGCCACAAGCGCGCCTCTACCAGGCGCATATCCCAGCTTCCAGCGCTTGCAGACAGCCGCTCCAAATCCGCGACCAGAAAGATACGCACGTGCCGCCTCAGGACCTTCTCCCCTTCCGCGCATAAGCATGGAATGGAAGTAATTTTCAGCTTCTGTAAGGCACTCAATTAAACGATTCTTGCGGGGACCCTTAGAAACATGAGCTTCCTCGGAAAGCGTAATACCTGCTTTATCGGCAAGATATCTGATAGCGTCTGGAAAATCCAGGTTTTCTCGTTTCATGACATAGCTAAAGACGTCTCCACCTTCGGAGCAAGCGCCAAAGCAGTGCCAGAGGCCTGTGGAAGGATTTATTTTGAAAGAGGGGCTTTTTTCTTGGTGGAACGGACAACATCCCCAAAAGTCCTGACCTCGGGGTTTTAGCTCAACTGTCTCGGAAACAAGCGTAACAAAATCTGTGGCTTGTCTTACACGCTCTTTATCTTCATCAGTTATCATCTTCCACCTCCCCGCTTTCTAAGGTATATGAAGTCGTACCCAGATTCTGAGCTACCCAATCTATATTTCCGCGAACGGCACACTTGAGCTCTTCAAGTGAATCAAATTTTTTAGATTCCCTTAGTCTCTTCACAAATACCGTCTGAACCTGCGAGTCATATAAGTTACCGCTAAAGCCTAGAAGGTTAGCTTCAAGTAAAGGACCTGTTTGAGACTCAAATGACGGAGCTTTGCCCACATTAACCGCAGCAGGCCAAGCTGTTGCTCCATGGACCACATAACACGCATAAACACCGTCTTGAGGAATACAATCGCGGAGGTCAAGTGCAACATTTGCAGTTGGAAAGCCAAAACCGGTACCCTGACCACGGCCATGCTTGACCACCCCACTCACAAAGTGCCAGCGGCCCAACAGGCTTGCCGCCTCCTCAACTTTGCCCTGCTCAAGCAAATCCCTTATGCGAGTTGCAGAGATTTTCTGTCCTCCGGAACAAAAAAGCTTATGAGCGCGAACTTCGAAGCCGTGCTGACGTCCAAGCGAGGCAAGTAAAGCGCTTCCTTCAGCGCCTTCTGACCCCAGTCCAAAGTCAGAGCCCACGTGAACCGATACAGCCGAGACTCTTGGAAGTAGTTTATTCTCAACGTATTGCGTGGCACTCAATGCCGCAAACTCACGGGTAAAGTGATGCACCAAAATGCCGTCCACTCCCCATGCAGCAAGCGCTCGAAGTCTGTCTTCTCCTAAGAGCAAACGCCGAGGAGATTCATCAAACAGCACTTCAACAGGATCGGGCAGAAACGTCACAGCCACAAGAGGTACACAACGTGCTTCAGCATCCTTTTTTGCGCTGGCAAGAAGACCTTGATGGCCCTCATGAAGACCATCAAAGACACCAAGCACGCACACGCAGGGTTGTTTGTAGCAGTTAGAACACAAGGTATAGAAGTCAGCATCGCCAAGCTCAAGCGGAGCTGGCAGATGACTTCCATACAAAACGGATTGTACTATGCGTTCTATCTTGTTCAACGTGCATCCTTACTTACACAAAATACCTTGAGAAAAGTTAGTCTGGCAAACGAGTGAGGAACCCTGCCTTGACCAAATTCCTACGAGTGTTTCATTCCATACAAGGCTTACCTGCGAATTATGAGCAACCCCAGAAAGATCTTCTGGAATACCAAAGCGCTTTCCAACCTCAACGCACTTGTATTCTGCTGCAGTTAACGTGTGCACAGGATATCCAAGAACCTCAGTTGGATTCAGACGTTTAGCTTCAAGTACTTGAGCTGGGCTTTGTTCTAGCTCTTCCAATAAAACGCAGCTGCCAAGCGTAATGGGACCAGAAAACGTCCTTCTCAGTCCGCTAATATGAGCCTCTGTTCCAAGGGACTGGCCAAGGTCTCGAGCAATACTTCTGATATACGTTCCCTTTGAAACGTCAAAAGCAACCGTCCACACCAGTGAGTCATCCGCTGTAGAAGGCCCACGCACCGCTAAAAGCGTAGCGTCATAAATAGAGACTCTACGAGCTGTTAGTTCTGGCATTTTGCCTTCACGAACAAGCTGATAGGCACGTTTGCCATCTACAGAGATTGCGGAAACCGCTGGTGGAAGCTGGTCTATAGTGCCAACCAGCTTTGCACATGCCACACGAGCAAACGCTTCCTCATGCAACTCTACTGGGACAGGTGCCGTAGCCACAACCTCACCATCTGCGTCGTCGGTTGAGGTACGAGTCCCAAACGAAATGTCGGCCACATACCCCTTACGGTCAAGCGTCAGATGGCCCAAAAGCTTTGTAGCAAGACCAATACCTACGACCAGCACACCAGATGCGTTAGGATCTAAGGTTCCTGCGTGTCCCACGCGTTTCTCGCCAAATGCGCGACGAACGCGAGAAACCACATCATGACTGGTTAACCCAAGCGGCTTATCAACTGCAATAAGTGCGTTAATCCCACTAGCTCCTCGCTTCACCTATGACTCCTTGTCAAGCGCGAGAAGATCAATGAGCAGCGGGACTATCTCAGTAAACACGTCGTCAATGGTGCCTTCTGCGGTAAATCCTGCTGCAGCAGTATGACCACCACCACCCATTTGACGAGCGACACCAGAAATATCAAGCTGGGACTTAGAACGCAGGTTTCCGCGAACCTTTCCCCCATCAACCTCTTTGAGGAAAAGGGCAACCTCTGTTCCTTCAACGCAGCGTACGATATCTACCAGGCCATCCATCTCCGCGAGAGGAACACCTGATGCAGAAAGATCTGCTGTAGTAACGTAGCTGTAGGCAACACGACCCTCACCAAAGGTTCGAATGCGTCCCATAACCTTTGCGGCAAGATGAATATAAGCTAAGCGATCACTCTGATAGACATGAAGGGCAATCTGAGAGGGAGAGGCACCTGCTTCTACCAGCAAGCTTGCTACCTCAAAAGCCTCGCCGTCAGCGTTTTGGTACTGAAAACGTCCAGTATCAGTTACCAGTGCACACATGAGGCATTGTGCCTCTGATGGGATAAGTTCTATGCCTAAATGGCAGGCAAACTCGGTGATAATGACACCAGTAGCTGCAGCATCAGGACGCACCAGCCCAGCATTCCAATAAACATTGTTGTATGGGTGATGATCAAGCACTGCCACCATCTTGGAGCGGGTCATGAGCGCTTCTGCATCAGCCAAACGTCCAGCAGTAGACAAATCCACGCAGATAAAGAGGTCTGGAGTTCCCTCATACTTATTTACAGGCACAAAACTGCCAGTACCATCAAGAAACTTGTAAATGCGTGGTACTTCTCCATCTGCATCAGCCAAAAGATTAGCGACTGATTTGCTAGGCCATCTTCTTTGAATAATGGAGGAAAGTGCTAATCCAGAACCAATAGCATCTCCATCAGGAGAAGTATGTGCGCAAACTACAATTGACGAGGCTTTCTCAATAAGAGCAATAACCTCGTCAAACTCAGGACGACTGACTTTTGTATTCAGTGACGTCACTTACTTACGCCTCCTCATCAGAATTCTCTTCATCAGAAGCAATAGGATATCCAAACTCGTCTTTCTCAACACCAAGAGTTGGTGGAACCACCTCAAGCGCCTGAGCAATGCGCTCAGCCTCATCGGTAGTAGTATCAATTTTGAAATCAAGCTCAGGAGTTACACGCCAATTCAGCGCATGACCCAAAAGCGAGCGAATCCTACCCTTTGCACGCTTAAGAGCTGCAAGTACCTTCTCGTAACGATCTGGCTCACAGCTCACATATGCGCGTAGAAAGGACTTATCAACCGA
Source organism: uncultured Atopobium sp. (assembly GCA_902373375.1). Classification (GTDB taxonomy): domain Bacteria; phylum Actinomycetota; class Coriobacteriia; order Coriobacteriales; family Atopobiaceae; genus Lancefieldella. The sequence continues at coordinate 653 of CABKMA010000024.1, read as the reverse complement.
GACCTCACAGCTTGTAATAGTTACAAGCTGGAGATCAGGGTCGGAAATTTCAAACAAAAGGATCCAGCTGAGCTTTTCTCGGGCAATCTCATTAGTATGACGAGAAAACTGATTCTGTTTCATGCTGTCCTTTCTTACTCGGTACGAGCCACCTGCTCAATGCGGTAACCCTCAAGCTGATCTCCAGGCTTAATATCCTGGAAATTCTCAAGGCCGATACCGCATTCATAGCCGGATTTAACGCTTTTAACATCGTCTTTAAAGCGCCTGAGTGATGCAATCTTTCCGTCGTAGACAACAAAACCATCACGAATAAGACGGATGTTATCGTCACGAGAAATCTCGCCCTCAGAAATCATGCAGCCTGCAGCAATACCAACCTTTGGTACCTTGAAGGTATCACGAACCTCAGCAACACCAGTCTGAACTTCCTGCTCAGTTGGTTTGAGCATACCAATACGTGCTGCATCAATTTCTTCGATTGCCTTATAGATGACGCTATACGTTCTAATCTCAACGCCTACGCGCTCTGCAGCAAGCTTAGCCTTTGCATCTGGACGGACACCAAAGCCAATGATGATTGCATTAGATGCATCAGCGAGAACAACATCGGTCTCGGTAATTCCACCAACAGCAGAGTGGATGGTGCTAAT
>CABKMA010000023.1 GCA_902373375.1 uncultured Atopobium sp. | reverse complement strand
CTTGTAGAGATGATTGAGCTTCCAGAGTCTGTTCACCCTTGGTTTGTTGCAAGCCAGGCACACCCAGAGTTTAAGAGCCGTCCAACCCATCCTGCGCCTTTGTTCCGCGAGTTCGCGCGTGCAGCAATTGCTCATCATGAGGGTATTGACCGTCATGATGTAAATCAGACTCTCTAAGCGGATTTTTTAATAGGGAAGAATGTTTATGGACCTCGCTCAGGCGCGTACAGAATTTTTAGCGTACGTTGCTGTTGAGCGAGGTCTTTCTGTAAATACGCTTGATGCCTATACCAGAGATTTAGAGGGCTATCTGCTATGGTTGAGTGGTAAAAAGATTACTTTGCCCAACCAGGTGACTCGCTCTTATGTAGAAGAATACATTGGCTCTCTCAGAGATTTGGGCATGGCTCCAGCTTCAGTAGAGCGACATACCGCAGCCATTAGAAACTTTCACAAGTTTATGGCGGTTGAGCAAATTTGCAAGTCCTCGCCAGCTGAAGATTTACCTACGGCAGCAAGAATTCAAAGGCTTCCTGATGTTATCTCTCAAGAGAAGGCGGAAGAGCTGCTTGACCAGCCGTTTCCTAATTCTCCTTTAGGTATTCGTGATAGAGCAATACTCGAGCTGTTGTATGGGTGTGGGCTTCGTGTATCTGAGCTTTGTGATCTTGAGGTGCGTGGAGTCCTTTTAGAAGAAGAACTCTTGCGTGTTTTTGGTAAGGGCTCAAAAGAGCGTGTAGTTCCCGTGTTGGGTTCTGCGCATCGGGCGCTTAAAACATACCTTTATGAGGCGCGCTCACGCTTGCTTAAGCATGGCCAAGTATCTGAGGTGTTTGTAAACGCTCGAGGTGGTCGAATTTCTCGCCAGTCAGTGCATAAATTGGTGGCAAATTATGGCAGGGTAGTGGGGATTGAAGGCTTGCATCCTCATACGCTGCGTCACAGTTTTGCGACGCATCTTCTAGAGGGTGGCGCTGATCTTCGTTCAGTGCAGGAACTCTTGGGACATGTAGATATTTCAACTACACAGCTTTATACGCATGTAGATAGGGCTCACATTAGAGATGTATATCTTGAGGCTCATCCAAGAGCTCACGTTCATGTAGACAATTAAACGCACTTGATATAAGCGTGGGGCAAAGTGGTGACTGCGTAAAAGCAAGACGAAGGTTTTGTTTGATCAACGTATGATTTTCGCCACGAGTTCACCACAATTTCCTCAAAAATTTTTACTTCATAAAAAATTTAATACATCGAGTCAAAGACTCAGAAAATCCGTTCTTTTGTAGTTCGGATTTTTTTAAACACTACATATTGTGGTCTTAAGCGATCAATTCATATTTTTGTTAAACCCCAGCTAGACCACAAGAAAAATACTTAGTGTTGGAAAGTGTTTTCTAGTGTCTGTAAGTGTCGGAATGAGTTATATTTATTTCACGTTCAATCGACGGACTATGCCCAAGCATTGCCGCGCACACACAACACAAACACAGCCCGCGCGGCAAGGGGCGCCAATGTGAAAGGGGGAGACATGCTTACTGGTCAGTATCAGCGTTCGCTGGACTCCAAGATTCGCGTGACTCTTCCTGCACCTCAGCGCAAGCAACTTGGCGATGTCGTCATCTTGCTCCGTCGACAGGACGCGCTTTACGGCTACTCACCTGAGGCGTATGAGGCTTGGATTGCAAGTCTGAACCTCAACCCAAGGAATCGTGACGACGTCACAGCACTTCGCATGCTGAACGCAGCAGCAACAACCGTCGACATTGACTCGGCCGGCCGCGTTGCTCTGGGAAAAATTGACGAGTCCGATCCACAGGCTAGGGAGAAGCTCCAGCTTGACCGCGACGTCACCATTGTCGGCAACGGCGACCACTTTGAGATCTGGAACACCAACAAGTGGAACAGCCTCTTCTCGGCAGATGACCGCGTAGCAACGCTCGAGGACCTCATCTTTGGCGCCTAGCGAGGCGAGAAGATCGTGAAGGTAGAAGACGGTAACTTGAAAGTCGAATATCGGCACCAACCAGTAATGCTTGCAGAAGTGCTGCGTGAGCTGGACCCCAAGCCAGGTGAAGTTGTTTGTGACTGCACCTTAGGAGGAGCGGGTCACACCGTTGAGATGGCAAAGCTCATTGCTCCAGATGGTCTTTCCATTGGAATTGACCAGGACGCAATGGCTCATCAAGCAGCAGCTGCTCGCCTTAAGCAAGAAGTACCAAATGCGGAGTTTTTGCCGCTTAAGGGAAACTTTGGCGACCTCGATGAACTTCTCGTCTCTGCAGAAGTCCCCGGAGTTGACTGTTTCCTCTTTGACATTGGTGTTTCTTCTCCTCAGCTTGATATCCCAGAGCGAGGCTTTTCGTACCACGAAGATGCCCCGTTGGATATGCGAATGGACCCGGGCAAACAAACTCCAACTGCACAAGAGGTCATCAACACCTACAACGAAGCCGACCTCGCCCGAATCCTTCGAATTTACGGAGACGAGAAATTTGCCTCACGCATTGCACGACGCATTGTACAAACGCGAGAAAAGCGTCCCATTCAAACGACGCTTGAGCTTGTTGAGGTAATCAAGGCAGCAATTCCCGCAGCAGCACGTCGTCACGGTGGACATCCCGCCAGAAAGACGTTCCAAGCACTTCGTATTGAAGTGAACCACGAGCTTGAGGTTTTGGAGCGCGGACTACGCAGTGCAATTGCCTGGGCCAATCCAGGAGGCAGGATTTGCGTTATCTCGTACCACTCGCTTGAAGATCGCATTGTCAAACACGTGTTCTCCGAGCTCAGTCAAGGTTGTATTTGCCCGCCAGACCTTCCGGTTTGTATGTGCGGTCAAGTGCCGATAGTTGACGTGATTACGCGCAAACCTCTTGTGGCCACTCCAGAAGAGATAGAGCGCAACCCAAGGGCGAGAAGCGCCCTGATGAGGGTAGCGGTTAAACGCGACCCAGAGAAATGAAGTACCCCATAGCACTTGTTGCTTGTTGTTAAGAAGTTTTTGAAGGGATTGAAGTTTAATGGCACGTTACGGATCAGAAGCTGTAGCACGCACAACTCAGTTTGAGCATGAGTACGCTCCTGAACAGAGCACTCGCACATCTTTTGAGGTTGTCCCTGGTGGCGGCCTTGATGCTGATGCTCGCCGTGGCGTAAGCAGCCAGTTCATCCAGCGTGTCAAGCTTATTGCTGTTGCTGCAGCACTCTTTCTGACACTTGGTGTTGTTCGCATTGGTATCTCAACCGCAACAGTTTCAACCCTTCAGTCTAATAACGTCATCAGAAATGAGATGCGTGCAACAACCGCAACTAACGATTCCCTGCGTGTTTCTCGCTCTTTGCTCGCAAGCACTACACGTATTGAGCGCATTGCTACTCAGAATTATGGTATGACTCTTGAGACAAATCGTCCTGTTGTAGATGTAAGCAACAACGCCTAGGCGTAAAATATACGTTGTGAATACGCAGAATCGACATACTCGCGCATCGCGCAGAAAAACTCCTGAGGCCTCGTACGACGAGGTCTCTCGTGTGCATTTTCGTGGTCATCGTGGTAGCAGCGGTGGCTCAGATGGTGTTGGCCCTGAAGGCAGGCTCCGTCGTGTTGCAGCTGCTATGGCCATTATGGTGGCACTTGTTGTTGTAAGACTTGCATGGCTGCAAATCTTTACCGCAGCAGATCTTGCAAAAGGTGCCGAGAATAACCGCACCAATGACATTGTTTTGCACGCTCGACGCGGCACCATTTATGACCGTAACGGTAATGTTTTGGCCATGAGTGTTGACTGTAAAGATATCTACGCTAATCCTTCAGAAATCAAAGACGCAAGCACTGTAGCGCAGGTTATTGCTTCGTTCTTAGGCGGAAGCCCTTCAGACTACCAAGGAGACCTGCAGCAAGACACTACGTTTGTCTACGTTCGTCGTCGTGTTGATAACGATACCGCTTCCAAGATTGAAAAGGCACTTGACGAGAAAAACCTCAAGGGCGTCTACTTTGTCAACAACACCAAGCGTGTCTATCCCTATGGCAACGTTGGCGTTCAGATTCTGGGCTTTGTAAACGCAGACAACGAGGGCGCTTCTGGCCTTGAGTATTACTACAACGATATCCTTGCAGGTACTAATGGCCACATGATTGTTGAGACCGGCGCTGGTGGTACACCAATTGCTGGCGGTACCTCAAACATCACTGAGGCACAAAATGGACAGGACATCGTTCTTTCCATTGATATTGAGCTGCAGAAGAAGGCGGAAGAGCAGCTTACTGCCGCAGTCAAAGACTTTGAAACCCAGCAGGGTGGCTCAATTATGGCCATGAATCCTCGTACCGGAGAAATCTATGCTGCCGCTTCGTACCCTCTGCCAGATTTTAAGAGCGATAACGGCGTTGACTACGAATCCCTCAACCTTAAGCTCGTCTCAAGTATCTATGAGCCTGGCTCGGTATTTAAGGTAATTACCACCTCAATTGGTGTAGATAACAACCTCTTTGGTCCAGATTCAACCTTCAACATTCCAACTGAGCTCAAGGTTGGAGATAACAAGGTTACCGACGATGACTGGCGTACCAGCGCCATGGACATGAGCGTAAGAGAGATGCTCAGACGTTCCTCTAACGTTGGTATGGCTTTCCTCGAGACGCAGCTCATAGGTGATGAGCGCTTTGCAGCAGGAATTGATAAGTTTGGTATAGGTCACACCACAGGCATTGACTTCCCTGGTGAAGCTACAGGAATTGTCCGCTCTCTGGACGAATATGAAGGTCCAACAGGTGGAAACATGGCGTTTGGTCAGGGTCTTGCAATCCCATTTATCCAGGTCATTCGCGCATACACCGCTTTTGCCAATAAGGGAACTATGGTGACTCCGCACTTTATGATTTCTAAGGGCGGTCAAGAGGTTACCTGGCCTACTAAAGACGTTATTTCCGCTTCCACAGCTTCGGCTGAGCTTGACATGATGACTATTGTTGTCAAAGAGGGTACCGGTGTTCGTGCAGGTATCTATGGCTATACCGTTGCTGGTAAAACAGGTACGGGCCAGCAGGTTGTGGAAGAAACCGGCTCGTACGGCGAGAATTCCGGTTTTGTTGATTCCTTCTGCGGTATCGTGAATCCATCAGAATCTGATTTGATGGTTTACGTTGGACTTAACGATACCCACCAGCTTGCATCGCAGTCTGCCGCTGTGGTCTTCTCGCAATTTGCAAAAGACGCAGCTACACGCCTTAATATTCAACCAATCAATAACTAGGAGAGCTCATGGTTAAGCTTTCGGTTGAACAGATAGTCGCAGCTACAAATGCACGACTGCTCCACCGCGGAATCCGCGAGGTTGCGGGCGCGGCCGTCATTGACTCTCGCGAGGTCCAGGAAGGCTCGCTCTTCGTGGCCTTCGCTGGCGAGAAGGTCAATGGAAACTCCTATCTTTTATCTGCTGTCCAGGCGGGCGCTGCTGTTGTTGTGGCATCTGAGCCTGTAGCAGACAATCTGCTCGACAACCTAGCCTCCACAGGAGTGAGCGTTCTTGAAGCCGCTGACGATGACTGTGAGGCGTTTCTGCTAGCTCTTGCCGCTGCTTGGCGAGAAGCCCATCCAAATTGGCTGGTTGTGGGTGTAACCGGATCGGTTGGTAAAACTACCACCAAGGAAATGCTTCGTCGCGGCATCGGCGCCTCCCGCCGTGTGCACGCAACCGCTGGCAATCATAACAACCTTATTGGCCTGCCACTTACGGTACTTTCTACTCCAGAGGATACCGAGGTGCTTGTGCTTGAGCTGGGCATGAATCATGCCGGCGAGATTACCAGGCTCACCTCGGTTGCTCGTCCAACAGTGGCAGTCATTACCAACGTTGGTACCAGCCACATTGGTCTTCTCGGCAGCAGAGAAAACATTGCGCGCGCCAAGGCAGAGATTGTCTCGGACATGCGCGCATTTGACTCAATTGAACCTACGCTTATTCAGGCTTCCGCAGGGGACTACACCAAGTTCATTGCAGATGAGTTTGCTCGCCCTGCTCACGTTGTTTGCAAGACAGTGGGCGCCACAGAAGCTGACGTCATGAGTGCGCAGCAGGTCACTCTTGACGAGAAGGGCCTTCCAACTGCCACTATTGTTGCTGCATCCGGCTGGTCACGCACGGTAACCCTTGAGGTACCTGGGCGTGTTGTGGTCGACGATCTTCTTTTGGCACTTGAGGCCATAGAGACGCTTGGTCTCGGTCTTGACGCTGCTGCGGAGGCTATTGAGCAGATGCCTGCCACTCGTATGCGTCTTTCGGTACTTGACGCAACCTGCGGTGCCAAGATTATTGACGATTCTTACAACGCAAGTCCTAACTCAACAGCTGCAGCGCTTGACGTGTTGATGCAGATGCCCGCAGAAGGTCGCCGCATTGCTCTTATCGGAGAGATTGGTGAGCTTGGACCAGAGGAGAAGCGCCTTCATGGTTATGTGGGTGCCTATATTGCTGCTAAAAACCCAGACCTTGTTGCCTTTGTAGGCACGGGAGCCGCGCGTGAAATGGTTGAAGCTGCTCGCGTTATGGGCTTCTCGGAAGATAAAATTGAACAGTTCAGCGATGTCAACGAAGCACTTACCGTGCTCGGACCAGTACTTGCGCCAGGAGACGTTCTTCTCGCCAAAGCATCAAGGTCTGCCCAGCTTGATATTTTTGTAAAAGGAGTTACTGAGTAATGTTTTACCAGACTATTTACCCAACATACCAGGTGTTTGTAGCACTTGGTGTCTCCTGCATCATCACGTTGATCTTAATGCCACTCTTTATCAAACTGATGAAGAAAGAGGGAGTGGGCCAGCAGGTTCGTGCTGACGGCCCTCAGCAGCACCTGGTCAAGCAGGGTACTCCTACTATGGGTGGTGTCGTTATGCTGGTAAGCATTGTGCTGACCTGTATTGCACTTGCTCAGTGGAACACTGACCTCATTCTTGCTATGGCTGCTATGCTGCTCACAGGCTCGCTTGGTCTTCTGGACGATATCGAGTCCGTTGCTCATGGAAGAAGTCTTGGTCTCACCGCATCCCAGAAGATGGCTGGACTTATTACTATCTCTGTTGCATTTTGCCTGGCAGCAGTTAATATTTGGGGTATTACTCCTATCATTGCGTTCCCAGGTGGCCTTGAAATTAATCTGGGCATCCTTACTACTACGGTCAATTTAGGTGCAAACGTAATTTCCATCCCTTGGCTATATCTTTTCTTTGTCTTTTTGCTCATGGCAGGCCTTTCCAACGCCGTTAACTTGACCGACGGCCTTGATGGCCTGGCCGGTGGCTGCGTTATGGTTGTTATGATTTTTATGGCTGCGGTGGCTTTTCGTTATGGCGAGAGTAGCCTTGCTGTTTTTGCCGCGTCTATCGCAGGCGCTTGTATTGGTTTTTTGTGGTTTAACAGCTATCCCGCAAGCATTTTTATGGGAGACACCGGCTCTCTTGCCTGGGGCGCTGCTTTTGCAGCTCTGGCCGTCCTTACCAAAACTGAAGTAATTTCCCTGGTCATGGGCGGTCTTTTTATCATCGAGGCACTGTCCGTTATCATTCAGGTTGTCAGCTACAAGGCAACTAAAAAGCGCGTATTCTTGATGGCTCCACTCCATCATCACTTTGAGAAGCTTGGCTGGAACGAGACAAAAGTAGTCTTTAGATTCTGGATTATTTCGGGGGCATTTGCCGCTCTGGGCTTTGCTCTGTACTTCCAGCTTCATTAAAGGTATTGCTCTTAGAAAGGATTGCTTGCGTGTCGCTTCTAGAAACACTTGGAAATGTTTGTGTTCTTGGTTTTGGTAAGACCGGCGTCTCTGTCTGCACGTATTTGCTGCAGCAGCCAGAGGGTCGTGTATCTTCCGTAACTCTTGTAGCCGGCGCAGACGCTACTGTTGGCGAGAAGATCAAAGAGCTTGCAGACTCAGGCGTACAGGTGCAATGCGGTTCCAATCAGGTTGAGGGCACCTTTGACCTGACAATTGCATCTCCTGGTATTCCAGATACCTCTGAGCTGTTCCTCAGCGCAAAGGCAGCTTCTAAGCAAATTATGGGCGAGCCAGAGTTTGCCTATCAAGAGAGCCCTTCACAGTGGATTGGTATTACTGGCACAAACGGCAAAACTACTACCACAAGCTTGACTACGTCCATTCTGCAGTATGCTGGCCTTGATGCAAGCGCTGTCGGCAATATTGGACTTACCATCACTGATCAGCTTGCTAAAAGAAAGCCAGACAACTGGTTTGTTGCAGAGCTTTCAAGCTTCCAGCTTGCAACTACTCAAAAATTGCATCCTCACGTTGCTATGCTTTTAAACATTACGCCGGATCATCTTGAGTGGCATGGGTCACTTGAAGCATATGCAGCAGCTAAAGAGAAGATTTTTGCCAACCTTGATGCAAGTGACCTGGCAATTGTGTCTGATTTAGATGATTTCTGCCTGGACGTATCTTCTCGCCTTGAAGCTCGCGGCATCAGTGTGTGCCATCTTGCTCAGACAGATCCAGGTACGCAAAACGCCGCCTTTGTGCGTAATGGTGCGTTGGTAGTAAGGCTATCTGGCAAAGAGGCAGAGCTTGTGGCTGCTGACGCACTCCATATTAGGGGAGCGCATAATGCACTCAATGCTCTTGCCGCAGCTGCTTGTGGTTTGTTCTTGGGACTTGATATTGTTTCTATCAGGCATGCCCTTTTGGACTTTATGCCGCTTGAGCACAGAATTGAGCCTGTTGATACGGTTAATGGCGTGCTATATGTCAACGACTCTAAGGCAACCAATACCGATTCAGTTGAGAAGTCTTTGACGTCGTTCCCAGGCAAAGATGTTATTTTGCTTCTGGGTGGTCACGATAAGGGCACAGAGCTTGATGAATTTGCTCAGAAGGTGTCTGCTACTTGCGCATACACAATTTGCTTTGGAGAGGCTGGCCCTCGCTTTGCAGAGTCGCTTCGCTGCGTTTCTGGCGGACGTGCAAAGGTGGTGGAGGAGCCTCATATGCACGAGGCTTTTGAACGTGCAGTAGAACTTGCTCGTCCAGGTTCTGTAGTGCTTCTCTCACCAGCATGTTCCTCATTTGATGAGTTTACGGGCATGGCTCAGCGTGGTCGCGTCTTTAAACAGCTCGTGTCAGAGCTTGCTCAAAAAGAGAGTGGTCGATAATGACTACCAGCAGAAATAGGACAGGGGAGCGTGTGCAACAATCACGTACTTCTCGCCAGAGGCCTTCTGAGCGTTCACAGACTAGTGGTCGCTTTGGCGTCATACCAGAGCGTTTTATGCAGCCTCGTTTGGTGCTTCTGGTGTCAGCGGCTATTCTTGTGAGCTTTGGCCTGGTTATGATTTATTCTGCATCCTCGATTTCTGCTATGACTTCTGAGGATATGGGCTATAACCCCTTCTACTACGTGCAACGCCAGCTTGGTTTTGCCGCAGCAGGAGTTGTGCTGGCGTTTATTATTTCTCGCATTGATTACCGTGCAGTGGTAAGAAACTTCCAGGTTCCTATCTGGGTTGTGACCATTGGAATGCTGGCTATTATTTTTGCTCCTATTGCTGGAGCTGACGCATATGGTGCAACTCGCTGGATTTCCATCGGACCATTTTCTTTCCAGCCATCTGAGTTTGCAAAGATTACTATTTTGGTTTCTGTGTCCTACCTTGCACAGCAATACTTTATAGATCAGACCATCGACCAAATGGAGTTCTTTAAAAAGTTTGCTATAGCAGCGCTTGTACCTCTTGCGCTTATTTTGGCACAGCCCGATAAAGGTTCTACATTGATTATTGTAGGAACGCTTTTGGTTATAGGATACCTTGCCGATGTCGATCGAAGGGTTCTTGCAACTATTGGCGTTGTTGGCTTCATTGGTTTTGCCTTTTTGTCTCTTAAAGATGATTATTCTCGTGCCCGTGTTATGACCATGCTTAATCCTTGGGCCGATTATTACGGTGCGGGTTATCAGCTTGCTCAGGGCTTTTATGCCTTTGGTTCTGGTGGTATTTTTGGTGTTGGCTTTGGTTTTTCTCGCCAGAAATATTCGTATTTACCTATGGCTCACAATGACTTTATTTTTGCGGTTATTGGAGAAGAGCTGGGCTTTATTGGTGTGCTTGGTCTTTTAGCGGTATTTGGTGCACTAGTGTGGGCGGGCTTTAAGATTGCTCGTTATGCACCAGATTTGACCGGAAGGCTTATTGCTGCAGGTTGTACCTCTATGTTTATCATTCAGGCCTTTGTTAACATCGGTGGCGTTTTAGGCCTTTTACCTCTCTCTGGTAAGCCTCTGCCTTTTATCTCATACGGTGGTTCAACCATCATGTCCAGTATTTTGATGGTTGGTCTTTTGATGTCTGTTTCAAGACAGTCCAGACTTCCAGAAACCGAGCATGATAGGCAGCGTGCTTCTTGGAGCATAGCTGAAGAGCAGGATACCTTTGATGCTCCAGGGTTTTCAGGTCTTACTGTAGTCGATGGTGGGGTAGGAGTAGGTATGCCACTCCCACGCTCTTCTCGTCCTAAGAGCAGTGCGCAGAGCTCCGCACGTCCTTCACGGGGTGTCTTGCGCTCAAGAGATGATAATGCCCCTCAAGGCCGTATTACGACAGATGCCTCTGGTAGGCGCAGAATTGATTTGGGACCTTCTGCATCAGACAGGCTTCGTGGAAACAACACTAGGCCTCGTCGATAGCTGATTTCTAGGAGATGGATTGCATGGCAGAACAGAAGAAACTCTCTGTTGCAATTGCTGCAGGTGGAACCGCTGGTCACATTAACCCAGCCTTGGCTTTAGCTGAGGAGCTTCGTGAGCGCGGTCACCAGGTTACGTTTTACGGTCAGCCCAATAAGCTTGAAGGTACTCTGGTGCCTGAGGCAGGCTTTGAGCTAGTGCCTATCCATGTAAATGGCTTTGATCGCAGACGTCCGTGGACGCTTATAAGCGCGACATACAATCTTGAGCGCGCAAAGATGCAGTTGCACAAGCGTTTTAAAGAGCAAGGTGCTCCTGATGTTGCTATTGGTTTTGGTGCCTATGTTGAGCTGCCTTTGCTTCAGCTTTGCGCAAAGCTGCACATCCCCTATTTGATTCATGAGCAGAATTCAGTAACCGGTCTTGCTAATCGCGTTTCTGCTGGTAAAGCTTCTAAGGTATGTATTGCCTTCCCAGAGGCTCGTAAGGCTTTTGAGGGCCACGTCAAAGCTCAGGACACCATTGTGGTTACTGGCAATCCTGTGCGTAAGAGCGTACTTTCTGCTGATAGAGCTACCTCTAGGCAAGAGTTGGGAATTGCAGATGATCAGACGTTGTTGCTTATTTTTGGCGGCAGCCTTGGCGCCCGTAGCATCAACGAGACATTTGCTGCACTTAAGCAGGAGCTTCTTTCCCGTCCTAACCTTCGTGTTATTCAGTCAACAGGTCAGAAGCTCTATGACGAGGTTGTCTCGCTCATGAAGCTTACCGATGAGGAGGCTGCTCGCTGGGAGGTTAAACCCTACATCTCCAACATGGGAGCTACGCTTGCTGCTGCTGATGTGGTGGTTTCTCGCTCTGGAGCATCCTCGGTGGCTGAGATTGCAGCACTTGAGCTCCCCAGCATTTTGGTGCCATATCCTTTGGCAACAGCAGATCACCAGACTACTAACGCGCATTTGTTGTCGGATGCAGGAGCAGCTATCCTGGTGCCAGATAGCCAGGTGGGCACAACGACCTTCTCGGCAGCTCTGTTTGAGCTGGTAGATAACAAGGAGCAGCGTAAAAAACTCTCTCAGGCAGCCGCTACGCTTGATCAGCGCAGTGCCGCATCTCTTGTGGCTGACGCTGTGGAAAGTGTCGTTTGTGGCGCATAAAACATTCGGTTTTGCGTTAGAGTAAACATGTCTTGGTACATCCAAGACTCAAACGATATCAATATTTGGAAAGGCTCTCTTATGGTAGATTCCATGGGCGAGAAGACCATCTCGCGTGCACATTTTATTGGAATTGGTGGCGCAGGCATGAGCGGAATTGCGTTTGTTTTGCACGAGCGCGGCTGCATTGTTACTGGCTCCGATCTAAAGAGCTCGCATTATGTTAGAGAGCTTGAAGATGCAGGCATTCAGGTAAGCATTGGTCATACCGCAGCCACTATTGACACGGTGAAGCCTGATGTCATTGTCACCTCTACGGCAATCCCAGAGACAAACCCTGAGGTCATCCGCGCACGTGAGCTTTCTATACCTATTTGGCCACGCGCTAAGATGCTCTCGTACCTGTCACGTGGTCGCAAGACCATTGCTGTTGCGGGCACTCACGGCAAGACCACTACGTCTTCTATGATTGCTACCATGTTGGATAAGCTTGGTGCCGATCCATCATTTTTGATTGGCGGCGTTGTTGAGGGTTACGACACCAACGGTAAAAACGGCAACGGCCAGTATTTTGTCTGCGAGGCAGATGAGTCTGATGGTTCGTTTATGTTCCTTAACCCTAACGTGGTAGTTATCACCAATATTGAGGCAGACCACCTTGACCACTATGGCTCTCTGGAGAATATCGAGAAGACCTTCTGTGAGTTTATGAGCCTGCTTGATAAGGAAGAAACCGTTGTTATCAACGGCGATAACCCTCATTACGTTGAGCTTGCTCAGTCAACCGGTAGACACGTAGTTACTTACGGCTTTGATTCAAGCTGCGATTTTGTTTGTATACAGGAGGAAAGAAAGTCTGGCATAGAAAATCCTCTGTCTATCAAGACTCCTTCTGGCCAGACTATCTCTGTGGTACTTCCAGCTAATCCTGGTAAGCACAATGTTGCTAACGCAACCGCTGCAATTGCTGTTGCGGATACGCTTGGTTTTGATCTTGACGAGGCAGCAGCTGCACTTTCGCAGTTTAAGGGCGCTCGTCGTCGCTTTACACATGTGGGTGATATCAACGGCATTACCGTCGTAGACGATTACGGCCACCATCCAACCGAGATTGCAGCAACCATGTCTGCAGCTCTTCCTCTTGGCTTTAAGCGCGTTGTTGTTGTTTTCCAGCCACACCGCTACAGCAGAACGCAGGATTTGGCAGATTCGTTTGCACACGCGTTTGATGGCATTGACGTTTTGCGCGTCATGGACGTCTTCTCTGCAGGTGAGCTTCCTATTCCTGGTGTTTCGGGCAAGACCGTCTCCTCAAGAGTTCAGGCTGCCAATACTGTTCCTGACGTGCGCTACATTCCTTCTCGCCGCGATCTTATCGCAGACCTTCTTGATACGGTCCAGCCAGGAGATTTGCTGATTACTCAGGGCGCAGGTGACGTCACTCAGATTGGACCAATGTTTATCCGAGCACTTAAAGAGCGTCTTCAGAATCACTAGGACCTCTACCGTGAGCTTGTTTAACGCCTATGTAAGCCTTTCTGGGGCTCTTGATGCCACAATCAAGCAAGATGAGCCGTTAAGCCACCATACTTCCTTTAGGATTGGTGGTAAGGCGTCGCTTTTTGCTGCTGTTCACAGCCATGCGGCGTTGGTGCGTGTGCTTGAGGTGCTTGCAGCTAATAAAGTTGATTGGGTGCTTTTGGGCAAGGGTTCAAACATTCTTGTCTCTGATAAGGGCTACAACGGCTGCGTCATTGTACTTGATAATGAGCTCTCCACTATTTCAGTTGGCGAGAATAACCTCATTACTGCAGGTGCAGGTGCGCTTACGGCACGTGTTTGCAACGAAGCTATGAAGGCAGGTCTTTCTGGCCTTGAGATGTGTGCTGGTATTCCTGGAACTATCGGCGGCGCTCTTTCTATGAATGCAGGTACCAGGCATGATTGGATTGGTAAAGCCGTTCGTGATTGCGTGGTGTTTAAGCCAGGAAAGGGTCTTGTGCGCTACGATGCCTCGGAGATTGAATGGGGTTATCGCTATACCACATTTGCTCCAGATGAGATTATTCTTGAAGCAACGTTTGCACTGACGTCATCTAATCGCCCTAAAGTTGCGCTTGGCATGGATACGCTCTTGCAGCGTAGAAGAAATACGCAACCAACTGGTCAGCTTTGCTGTGGTTCTGTTTTTAAGAATCCAGGCAGTAGATCTGCTGGTGCGCTTATTGAGGAGTGTGGCCTTAAGGGAGCTACCGAAGGTGGCGCACAAATTTCCGATATCCACGCAAACTTTATCGTGAATACCGGCAATGCCACCGCTTCAAATGTCATTGCGCTTATGCGTAGAGCACACGATGCGGTACAAGAAAAGTTTGATATTGATCTTCAGCCAGAGGTTAAACTTCTGGGTTTTGGGGCATAGGGAAGATATGGCAGAAGACACTTCAAAGCAAACAGCACGACGTAAAGGTACAAAAAGAGAGCCTTTATCGTCTGGTTCTACTCAGGCTAAAGGGGCAACTAAGCCTTCTTTTATGAACAAGGCTTTTAAGCCTCAGCCAAAGGCTGAGGCTACAGCTTCTGATGTCAAGTCTTCCGCCAAAAAGGTTTCTGCCAAAAAGCCAAATAATGCTACAAAAACTGCAGCTCAAGCTCGTGCTGAGCGTATTAAACACAGCAGAAAAGTATCTTTCAAGGTAGTCCGTACAGTCTTTATTGTTTTACTGAGCCTGGCTCTACTTGCTGGTATAGCTTTTCTCGTCTTACGCTCTTCCTCAGTTTTTGCTATTACCAACATTCAGGTTGAGCCAACGGAACATGTCACTAACGAGCAAATTCAAAAGCTCATTGCAGTAGAAGAGGGAACAACGCTGCTCAATATGGATGAGTCTCTTATCACTGAGGAGCTTCAAAAGGACCCGTGGATAGCTTCTGCAACGTACGAGAGACAGTTCCCCAATACGTTGCGTATTACCATCACAGAGCGCAAGGTTACCGCTATTGTGGCGCTTTCTTCTGGTCCTGTTGCATGGTATTTGGGCGAGAATAACGTCTGGCTTGAGGCAGATCAGCTCAATGTACCAGAAGGAAAAACTACCGCCACGGTAGCGCTTGAGAAGGCAACCTCAGAGGGCAAGTTGCTTATTACTGATGTTCCTGCAACGGTTTCTCCTGTAGCAGGTACTACGGCATCAGATGCAGAGATTCAAGCGGTTATGCAGTATCAATCTACATTCTCGTCAGAGCTTACATCACAAATTGTGAGTTATTCGGCTAGTAGTGTTGATGCAATTTCTGTCACTCTCACCAATGGCGTACAGGTAGCACTAGGCTCTCCAACACAGATTGCCGATAAAGAAAAAGTGATTCTGGCAATGCTTAAGCAGTTCCCTGGAGAGCTTACGTACTTGAACGTAAGAACACCTGCAAGTCCAACCTATAGGCGTGTTTCTACTGGAAACGTTCAGTCTGGCTCTGGTGTTTCGTAGGTAAGTGCGCAAACGACGCGTTTCGTTAAGGATTGTTTTTCCTACCATTTACCAGGTGTCTTCACAATTTCTACATATTATTTGACTTGCATGGGTGAGTTGTGCAAATATACCCCGCTTTGCATGAAGCGTAAGCCTTAACTTGAGGTTTAGGGTTTTATACAGCGGTTCTGCGAGCGCATAAACGTAGCCTAAGCGCAGTCGCGCTCCGGGACAAACGGGCACAAGCGTGCCTCAAGGAGGAAGACATGATTAAGGACACCGATACCCTTAACAACTATCTTGCTGTTATCAAGGTTGTTGGCGTTGGTGGCGGCGGAACTAACGCTGTCAACCGCATGATTGAAGAAGGCATTCGTGGCGTTGAGTTCGTTGCTGTAAACACCGATGCACAGGCTCTTGCAATCTCCGATGCTGACATTAAGGTTCACATCGGTACTGACATCACCAAGGGTCTTGGTGCTGGTGCTAACCCTGAGGTTGGTAAAGAGGCAGCAGAGGATAGCCGTGATGAGATCAAGGCTGCACTTGCTGGCGCTGATATGGTCTTCATCACTGCTGGTGAGGGTGGCGGTACTGGTACCGGCGCTGCTCCAGTTGTTGCTGATATTGCAAAGAATG
>CABKMA010000022.1 GCA_902373375.1 uncultured Atopobium sp. | reverse complement strand
TGATTGCAGAAGAGTCCACGGCATGGCCACTGGTTACCTATCCTCCAGAGGTTGGGGGACTTGGTTTCAATCTTAAGTGGGACATGGGTTGGATGAACGATACGTTGCACTATTGTCAGACTGATTTTCCTTATAGACCAGGTAATCATCGACTTTTAACCTTCTCCAGCATGTATCAGTTCAATGAGAACTTTGTGCTGCCACTGAGCCATGATGAAGTTGTTCATGGTAAGTGCAGCCTTATTCAGCGTATGCCAGGAGATTGGTGGAGACAGTTTGCTGGTATGAGGGCTCTAGCGCTCCATCAGATGACCCATCCAGGTGCTAAGCTCAACTTTATGGGCAACGAGATTGCACAGTTTATTGAGTGGCGCTATTACGAGGGCATTGAGTATTACCTGACTGAGGAGTATCCAACTCATGCTCACCAGCAGGCATATATTAAGGCCCTTAATCATTTTTATAAGAATCATCCAGGACTTTGGCAGTACGCCTATGACAACCGTGGATTTGATTGGATTGATGCAGATAATAATGAGCAATCAATCATTTCATTTGTTCGCCATGGAAGAAAGCCTTCCGAGGACCTGGTTATTCTCATCAATTTTGACGTTGCAACCCATCAGAACTTCCGTTTAGGTATGCCTTCTGAAGGTGTGTGGAAAGAAGTATTTAATTCCGACGCAAAAGAGTTTGGCGGTTCGGGTGTCGTGAATAGTAAGAAACTTTCCACCAAACCAGTGGCATGGAATGGAAGAGATTATTCGGTAGAACTGTCTGTTCCTCCGCTTGGTGGCATTGTTTTAGCGTTTGAGAAAGAACTTCCAAAGAGGGGGAAGCATGGCCGTAAATAACGGACAAAATATTTTTGTCGATAGACAAGATTTTGAAGATCAGTATCGCGATAAGTTCATCAAGATTCTTGGCAAATACTATGGAGAGTGCACTGCTCAGGAGCGTTATAACGTTCTTGCTCACCTTATAGCAGAAAAAGCGCGAGAAATTCAGTCAACCTCCTATATTCATTCGGACAAGCAGGTATATTACTTCTCCCTTGAGTTTCTTCTTGGACCTTTGCTTGAGAATTATCTGCTTAATTTAGGCATTACCGATGTAGTTGCAGAGGGTCTCAAAGAGATGGGTACATCTCTTAAAGAGCTTGCTGCTCAAGAGGTAGATCCTGGCCTTGGCAATGGTGGTCTGGGCAGACTTGCTGCATGCTTCCTTGATTCCATGGCACACGAGGGAATGGCTGGCTTTGGTAATGGTATGAGATACCGTTACGGTCTTTTCCGTCAGGAGATTAAAGATGGACGCCAGGTAGAGCGAACTGATAACTGGCTAGCTAACGGATATCCCTGGGAAGTCAGAAAAGATGATTCCAGCGTACTGGTGCGCTTTGGCGGCACCGTTGTAAGGCATGAAGACGGTAACGGCAATTTCTGGTTTTCTCAAGAGGGCGGACAACTTGTTAAGGCTGTCCCATACGACGTTCCAATTGTTGGCTATGGCGCAAAGACCGTAAATAAGCTGCGCCTTTGGTCTGCAGAACCAGCTGAGGAAGACTTTGATCTTGATGCCTTTAACGCAGGCGATTATGCACGTGCTAATAAATTCCGCTCTGATGTTGAGGCAATTTCAACCATTCTGTATCCAAATGATTCAGGCGAGCATGGACGTATCCTTCGCTTAAAGCAGGAGTACCTGTTTGTTTCTGCTGGTCTTCAGTCTATTCTTCGTGCGTACAAGGATAAGTACGACGAGGATTGGGATTATTTTGCCGATCATGTCTGCATCCACACTAACGATACGCATCCAGCAATGTGCGGACCAGAGCTTATGCGTCTTCTTGTTGATGATCATGGCGTTGACTTTGAGAAGGCATTTGATATCGCGAGAAATGCAATCTCTTATACCAACCACACTGTTATGCCTGAGGCTCTTGAAAAGTGGCCTATTAACACCTTCCGTGAGCTGCTTCCTCGTCTGTATATGTTTATTGATGAGGTTGATCGCCGCTATAAGGAGCAGCTGCTTGCTAACTCTAACGGCAACACCGATCTTCTCGCCTCAACAGCTGTACTGTGGGATAACACCGTTCGTATGGCCAATCTCTCTATTCTGTTTAGTCATTCAGTCAACGGCGTATCTGATTTGCACACAAACATTTTGAAGCAGAGTGTTTTGAAGGATTTCTACAAGCTTCGTCCAGAAATCTTTAATAACAAGACCAATGGTATCTGCCACCGTCGTTTCTTGGCACAGGCAAACACCTCTTACGCAAAGCTCATTTCTGAGGCTATTGGCACTGACTGGCTTGATGATGCTAATGAACTTAAGAAGCTCTCTGCCTATGAGAATGACACTGAGTTCTTGGACAAGATGGACGTTGCAAAGAAAGAAGAAAAAGAGCGTCTTGCTGCATACGTCAAAAAGGCCACTGGTATTGAGATGGATACTAACACCATCTTTGATACGCAGGTAAAACGTTTCCATGCGTATAAGCGCCAGCTACTTAATGTCTTTAAGATTTTGTACCTCTATAACCGCATGCTTGATGACCCAAGTTATAAGCCAGCTCCAACAACCTTTATTTTCTCGGGTAAGGCTGCTCAGAGCTATACCTTTGCAAAGGAAGTTATTCGACTCATCCACTCTGTTGCAGACGTTGTTAACAACGACGAGCGTATTGAGGGCCGCCTTAAGGTTGTCTTTATTCCAAACTTTGCTGTTTCAAATGCACAGCTTATCTATGCCGCAACTGATATTTCGGAGCAGATTTCTGTTGCTGGTGCAGAGGCTTCTGGCACCTCAAACATGAAGCTTATGATGAACGCAGCCCTAACGCTTGGAACCTATGACGGTTCAAACATTGAGATTTCCAAGCTTGCGGGACCAGAGAACATTAAGATTTTTGGTCTGCGCGCAGATGAGGTTCAACAGGTATATGCTTCAGGTACTTACTTTGCTCAGAACTTGCTTAATCAAAACCCCATGCTGGCTCGCATTGTAAACATGCTCACTGATGGTTCTTTGGCTAGGTTGTCTGGCAACTTTGAGTCGATTCATGACTACCTGTTGATAAATAACGATCCTGACTTAGTACTTATTGACTTTGACGCATATGTGAAGGCATGGGAAGAGCTTACTCAGTCCTATGCCGATCGTCGTAGTTGGAACGCTCGCGCACTTCACAACACTGCAAACTCTGGTTACTTCTCTGCTGATAGAACTATTAGAGAATATATGGAAGATATTTGGCACGTATAAGAAACTGCGTTTAGGTCAATGGTCATCAGACGTTAAGAATAGAGACCTCTGATTGAGAGGGGAGATTTGGATATGAGCAAAAAGGAATGTCTTGCAATGTTACTTGCAGGAGGACAAGGAAGTCGTTTAGGCGCTTTGACTTCAAAAGTAGCTAAGCCTGCTGTCTCATTTGGCGGCAAATTCCGCATCATTGACTTTGCACTATCCAACTGTGCAAATTCTGGAATCTCTACGGTAGGTGTTTTGACACAGTACCGTCCTTATTTGCTCCATTCTTACGTGGGATCAGGTAGTGCTTGGGATCTTGATGAGCGTGGTGGCGGAATTTCTATTTTGCCTCCATTTGCTACTCAGTCTGGTGGCGCATGGTATGCAGGTACTGCAGATGCCGTTACTCAGAATATTGGCTACATTGAGCAGAACAATCCTGATTACGTAATTATTCTCTCTGGAGACCAGCTTTATCGCATGGACTATGGCGAGATGCTTGCGTGCCATAAAAAGAATAACGCAGACCTTACCATTGCCGTTATGCCTGTTCCTTGGGAGGAAGCTTCCCGTTTTGGCATTATGTCTGTTGACGACGAGGGCAGAATTACTAAATTTGCCGAGAAACCCGCAGAGCCGGAGTCCAACCTGGCCTCTATGGGCATCTATATTTTCACCACTGATTTGCTTCTTGAAACGCTCCGTGAGGATGCAAGGAACCCTGAGTCTTCGCATGATTTTGGTAAAGATATCATTCCTACCCTGCTTGATGATGGTAAACGCTTGTTTACTTACCGCTTTGAGGGCTTCTGGCGCGATGTAGGTACCATTGCCAGCTATCACGAAACCAGCATGGATTTACTGGGATCTGAGCCTAAGTTTGACATCTTCTCGGACAAATTCCCAATTTTGTCTAATGCTTCCACCCGTCCGCCAGCGTATATTGGCTCATTCGGTGAGGTAGATGATTGTCTGGTAAGCAACGGCTGCCAAATCTTTGGTTATTCTCGCCATTCAATTTTGTCTACCGATGCCATTATTGGTGAAGGGGCTCGTGTTATTGATTCCGTGCTTCTTCCTGGTGCAGAAGTCAAACCTGGTGCTGTTGTAATTCGTGCAATTCTTGGTGAGAACGCTGTGGTTGAGAAAAACGTCCACATTGGTAGTTCTGACCTTAATAAAGAGATAGCAGTTGTTGGAAATGATGTAGTAGTCGAAAGAGGTGAGCACTAATGAAAAGGGTAATTGGACTTATTACCTGCAATTATGCTTCTACTAGTATGGAAATCGCCAGTGATGTACGCCCAATTGCATCTATGCCTTTCTTGGGAAGATATCGCCTGGTAGATTTTCCTCTTTCAAACATGGTTAATTCTGGCATTAGTACCGTTGGCGTAATTATGCCATTTAACTATCGCTCGCTTATCGATCACCTTGGCTCTGGTAAAGATTGGAACTTGGATCGTAAGAGCGGCGGCTTGTTTATCCTTCCTGGATCTGCTTTTGGCACCTCTCATACGGGAGCGCGCTTCCTGCTCAGAGATCTTATTTCAAACAAGCCTTATCTTGAGAGAACTGACGCAGAATATGTTCTTTTGTCTACTTCAAACTTTGTTTTTAACTCTGACCTCACTGAGCTACTTGATCAGCATATGGAGTCCGGTGCAGACATCACTATGATGACCTATACCACTCGTTATAACGATAGAGACGTTGTTGGTGTTGAGCTTGATGGGGAGCGCGTTGTTAAGACGCATAATGGCGTCCAACGTGGAGACGAGGCCTCTCTCGACTGCTTTATTATCAAGCGCGACTTGCTCATTGACATGTTAGATTGGTATAGCGCTACCGATTACCTTGACCTCTTTGAGGCACTTCACGCTGACTATAATCGCGTCAAGGTTTGTACCTTCCACTTTGAAGGACATGTAGCATCCATCTTCTCAAAGAACTCTTACTATCTTGCTAACATGGAGCTTTTGAACCCTATGCCAGCAAATGAGCTCTTTACTCCAGAGCGCTCCATCAAGACAAAGGCTCACGATACCGCACCTGCAAAGTTTGAGATTGGCTCTAAGGTCAGCAACTCAGCCATTTCCGCAGGTTGCCGTATTCGAGGCACAGTTACTGGTTCCGTTCTTGGTCGTAACGTTATTATCGAGCGCGGTGCCGTGGTGCGTGATTCCGTTGTGATGGAAGGCTGTATTGTTAAGGAAGGCTCTGTTGTTGAGCATGCTATTGTAGATCGCTCCAACATCATTCCTGCAGGTACTGAGCTTCGTGGCACGAGTGAAGAAATTCTTATTCAGCGTAAAAACAACAAGAGGGTGGCATAGTAATGTCCCAAGTCTCCAAGCGTCGCAAACTTCGCGTTGTCTATGCAACTTCTGAGGTAGCGCCTTTTTCTAAGACAGGCGGCCTTGGAGATGTTTCGGGTTCCTTGCCTCAAGCGCTTAAAAAAGTAGGAGCTAGAGTGGCGGTTATCTCGCCACTCTACAGCTCTATTAAGCCTGATTGGAAACAAAAGATGAAGAAGGTCTATGAGCTTCAAGTGCCTCTTTCGTGGCGCTTTGAGTATTGTGGACTGTGGCATCTTGTTCATGAGGGTGTTGATTTTTACTTTGTAGACAATGAGTCCTATTTTGCTCGCGATGGCCTGTATGGTTTCTTTGATGACGGAGAGCGCTATGCGTTCTTCTCAAAGGCTCTTTGTGAGCTTATTGCGCACGTCCCAGAGCTCTCCTGCGATGTTCTGCATTGCAATGATTGGCAAACGGCACTGGCACCCGTATTTTTGCGTGAGCAGTATCAGGGTGTCCCTGAGGTCCAAAACGTTAAGACGGTTTTCTCCATTCATAACGTTATGTTCCAGGGTCAGTTTACTGACAAGATGCTGAGCGATGTGCTTGGTCTTGCAGATATTCCAGCAGCAGTTGACCAGTTGAGGTGCGATGCAAACTCTATCAACTTTATGAAGGGCGCACTTTGCTACTCTGATTACCTGCTCACTGTTAGTCCAACGTATGCTCAAGAACTGCAGACAGAACACTTCGGAGAGGGAAGAGATGACATCTTCCGCCGCCGTCAAAGCGTTCTGCGCGGAATCCTAAACGGCATCGACATTGGTGCGTGGTCACCTGCAAGCGATCCTTTTATTCCACAGAACTTCTCGGCACGTCATATGGAGGGCAAAGCTGAGTGTAAGCGCCAGCTACAAGAGGAGCTTGGTCTTGAAGTAGATCCAGATGCACCGCTTGCGGTAATGGTTACGCGCTTGACCAACCAGAAGGGTGTGGGCCTGATTAGATACGCAATGGATCGCCTTATTTGCGCAGGTATTGAAGTTGCTGTTTTGGGAACCGGAGATGCTGAGCAAGAAGACGCTTTGCGCTTTTTTGATGAGCATTACGGCAACCGTATGGCAGCACGCATTGAGTTTGATATTGCGCTTTCTCACCGTATGTATGCAGGTGCTGATATGTTTTTGATGCCATCAGAGTTTGAGCCGTGCGGTCTTTCTCAGATGATTTCTATGCGCTACGGAACGCTTCCTGTTGTTCGTGAGACGGGCGGTCTGGCAGATTCTGTTAAACCGTACAACCAGTTTACGGGCGAAGGAACCGGTTTTAGTTTTGCCAATCAAAACGCAGATGAGATGGCAGATATTATTCTGTACGCCGCCGATGTTTATAGAAACGATAAACAAGCGTGGACAAATCTTGTAAAACAGGCTATGGCAGAGGACTTTAGTTGGCATAACGCTGCAAATGAATATCTTGACGTGTATCATTTACTACACCCTGAGATTATCAGGTATGTACGTCGTCGAGATTGGTAAGAATGCAGGCTTTTCACAACACATCAAGCATTGTTTGTAGATATCCAAAAGGTGCAGTTGAACTAGGTACTTCAGTAACAATAAAAATATTTACTTGGGACGATGATGTTCAATCAGTAACGCTTCGTCTCTGGCAAGAGTATGGACCTGTTTCGTCTCCAGAGGCCCAAGCTCTGTCTGGCGAGAAACGCATTGTGATGCAAGAGGGTAATTTTGCTGGTGCGCTTCCGGCAGGTGTGCCCGACAATGCACAGTGCTTTGAGGCAACGGTTGAACCTGCTGCCACCGGTCTTATTTGGTATCGCTTTGAACTTGAGTCATCTGACGGAGTAGTTTGGTCATATGGTGCACAAGAAAATAGGTGCACCGGTATTGGTAGCTTTGCCTACGGCGAACCACCATCGTTTCAGATTACCTGCTATAAGCCTCGTAGCAGCTTTGCGGGTGTTGAGGATCCCAGCTGGTACAAAGGGGGAGTTGTCTACCAGATTTTCCCTGACAGGTTTGCTCGAGATGCAAACTGGCACGAACGTACCAAGCAAGCGCTTGCCGTTCCAAGAAATGGGGTTTCTCGCCAGCTGGTTGAAGACTGGGAGAAGACTCCAGAGTATCATCGCGACGCTAACGGCCGCGTAACTGAGTGGGATTTCTACGGCGGATCTCTGGCAGGTATTGAAGAGAAACTGCCCTATTTAGAAGACCTTGGAATAACTGCGCTTTATCTGAATCCAATCTACGCCGCTTCCAGCAATCATCGCTACGATATAGCGGATTATTTGGAAGTTGATCCAGTTCTGGGTACCGTAGAGGACTTTGAGCGCCTTTGCGCTAAGGCTGCTGAGCATGGGATTTCCATTATCTTGGATGGCGTTTTTAATCATTGTGGCGCTGATTCAAAATACTTTAATAAATTCTCTAACTATTCTGAACCAGGAGCAGTTCAGCAGGTTGGCTCGGCCTATGATGAGTGGTTTACGTTTCATGAGGATGGAACGTATGAGAGTTGGTGGGGCGTTGATGCGCTTCCAACTATTGTGTCTGATAACCCTGAATACCAGGAGTTTATTTGTGGCAAGGATGGTGTTATTAGAACGTGGCTACGCCGTGGCGCTCGTGGTTGGCGCCTAGACGTTGCGGATGAACTTTCTGATTCCTTCATTCAGAAAATTCGTGCAGCTGCGCTTGCCGAACGCAGTGATGCAGTCATTATTGGAGAGGTCTGGGAGGACGCAAGTAATAAGCGCGCGTATGGAAAACTCAGACAGTATCTTGAGGGCTCTGAGCTTGACGGTCCTATGAATTATCCTTTGCGTAAATCTGTTCTTTCATTTTTGATGAATGAAGCTGGTGCTGAGGCAACTGCTTTAGCTCTTGAGGAGCTATGGGAGAACTATCCTCACGAGGCATTTTATTCTTGTCTGAATGTATTTGGAACACACGATAAAGAGCGTTTGATTAACGTAGTTGCAGGAGCTCCTGCTCCTGATGATCTTTCTGCTCAAGAGCAGGTAACGTATAGACTTTCTGCTGATCAGCGAGGTCTTTCTAAGGCTCGTATGTGGCAGACAGCTGTGCTTCAGATGACGCTTCCGGGCGTTCCGTCAATTTATTACGGCGATGAAATGGGTGTTGAGGGTTTTGTTGATCCGACAAATCGCGCAACTATGCCATGGCCTGGAATTAGTCCTCGTGCGGACTTGGATTACCTGCATATTTACCGCAATGCTATTGCGTTAAGAAAGACCCTTCCACTGCTGGTAGATGGCTCGTTTGAACCATTTGTCCCAGAGGGAAGCTCAGATGATGTTTTGGCTTTTTGGCGTAGGGCTTTGCAGGAAGATTCTCAGCTGCAACAGCAACAGAACAAGGCTTCCTCTGGCATCTGTGTTCTAGTAAACAAGAGTCGCTCAGATGCAAAAACAGTCTTTGTTTCTGTACCTCAAAATATGCAGGTTATTGATGTTATTAGCGGCCAAGCCGTCCCCGTTAAGGACGGCAAAGCAGAGGTCTTTTTGTGGCAGCTTGGATGCACGGTCTTAAACGTGTTGCCAGCTCACAGGCTACAAAAACCTCTTGAGCCTGGTATGGGAGTACTTGCTCATATAACTTCTCTGCCTACTGATGAGGACTCCGCAATTACGCCAGGTCAGAAGCTTGGTGTTATTGGTCGCGAGACTTCCGAGTTCATCGATTTTCTCGCTAAATCTGGCCAGAAGTATTGGCAGATTTTACCTGTCAGTCCAACCGATGAATACGGCTCTCCTTACGCGGGAATTTCCGCTTTTGCAGGAAACATCAACTTGCTTGATCAGGCTGCAATGGAGAGAGTCATTTCTGAGTGCAATGACCCTCAGGGTAAGCGAGCTGCTGAGTACCAGGCATTTATGGCGAGAAACTCATATTGGCTTGATTCGTATGCGGCGTTTCGTGCTCTTAAAGACCTTTTTGGTGAGGGAATGTGGCAGGAGTGGCCTGAGCAGTATCGCAGCTGGTCGCATGAGCTTCTTGAGCGTCCTGAACTTACTCAGGCAATTGAGCTTCACCGAAAGCATCAGTTTGCCTTTGAGGTACTTTGGAGCCAGACGTTAACGAAGGCTCACGCAAAGGGTATTCAGGTTATTGGTGATATGCCCATGTTTGTCTCAGAAGATTCCGCTGATGTTTGGGCACATCCAGAGCTCTTTGCTCTTGACGCTACTGGGCATACGAAGTTTCAAGCTGGTGCTCCCGCTGACGCTTTTGCTCAGGATGGTCAGCTGTGGGGCAATCCAACGTACAACTGGCAGGCTCATAAAGACGAGGGATACCGTTGGTGGATTGAGCGATTCCGCAGGTCTTTCTATCTGTATGACTATACCAGGCTTGATCATTTTATTGGCTTTACGTCTTACTATGCTATTGAGCAAGGAAAGACTGCTGCTGAGGGCTCGTTCAAGTTTGGTCCTGGCTATGAGCTATTTGACGTTGCTTATAAGCAACTTGGCCCGCTGCCCTTTATTGCAGAGGATTTGGGGGCGGTTACCCCTGCGGTCCGAGCACTGCTTTCTCAGACGGGGTTCCCGGGCATGAGTGTCATCCAGTTTGCTGATGGAGACTGTAGACATTCCTTTGCGCCAGCTCAGGAGTCTATTGTGTACAGCGGCACACATGACACACAAACGCTTATGGGTTTTGTAGAAGCTCGCTTTACGGGCGGCCAGGCAACTGTTGAATCACAGCAGATTTTTGATCATCTTATGGAGCAGGTGGTTGGTTCTTCTAATGCTGTGGTCATTCTGCCGCTCCAGGATGTGCTGGGCCTTTCTGATGACGCCCGCATGAATATTCCTGGTAAAGCCGAAGGCAATTGGTCTTGGCAGGTTAAAAAGGATATGCTTACGCCAGAGGTTGTTCAAAAGTTGCAGCAGTTTGTTGAGCTGCATCAGAGCAAGTGTGGTGCTTAGAAGTTAGGCTTCTTTCATACTTCAGTTACAACAAAAAGGTCCTTCTCGACTGGCGAGAAGGACCTTTTACTTTTGGATGTGCCTTTGGGTTCACTATGACATCTCTCGAGGTAAAACGATGGTAAAACGTGTGCCTACACCTTCGCGTGAAAGTACCTCAATAGAGCCGTCATGGTTATCGACAATCCATTTAGCAATGGATAAGCCAAGTCCAGAACCTTCGTTGCTTTCAATACGAGCGTTGTCGGCTCTCCAGAATCTCTCAAAAATATGAGCGGCTGCTGTCTCGGACATGCCCATACCTTCATCTTCGATTGAGACTTGAACGGTTTTCTCGTCATATGTGACGTTAAAGGAAATGGTGGTTTGAGCAGCGGAATAACGAGCGGCATTTTGTACGATGATACGGATAGATTGCTTAATCATTGCGGTGTCAGCAAGCACCTGATAGCAATCGTCTGTTGGTGTACTCTGATCAAATTTCAGCACATAGTGATGATCTGGATCAATCATTTCCGACTCTTCACAGACCTCAGAAGTTATCCGTGCAAGATTGAGCTTAGTCTTTGTGAGGGTATTTCTTCCTGCGTCTCCGCGTGCTAAGAAGAGGAGCTGCTCAACAAGGTCATGCATGTGTTCGCTCTCGGATTTGAGTGCAGCGATAGACTCATCTAGTACCGCTTCGTCCGTCTTACCCCAGCGATCTAGCATGTCAGTATAACCTCGGATAACAGCTATAGGAGTGCGAAGCTCGTGGCTGGCATCATTAACAAAACGCATCTGTTGTAATTTTGCTTCTTGCATGCGTTGAAGCAGTTTATTCAAGGCAATCTCAATACTAGCCAGGTCTTGGTCACCCGTTTGAATCTTTGGCGCGTTGATATTGGCTTCTTCAATTGCCTGTTCAAGACTCCTGATTTTCTCACTTTTAACCAGGACGTCATTTGCTGTAGCTTCGGTAGAAAGAACATCAATATTTACCAGTTGATCTGCTTTAAGTGCAAGTGTATTGAGGGGCTGAAGAGCTCTTCTGACACGGCGCATATCACCGAAGAATGACAACAGATCAATGATTTCCCAGATAAGAATTGCAATATACATGGGCCAGAAACGAGCTAAGTCTACGCCTAAATCAAATATTTTTGCGCCAAAAGTAGGGCCATGAACAATGTATTTTAGGCTTGAGAGTCCGTGTAAGAAAGTGAATCCAGTAAGAGAAATAGAGTGAGACTCAGTAGGGAAAAATCCTAGGTAAAAAGTACCTTGTGGAACATGCTGGTTATACATATAAATAAAAATCAGAGCAATATTTACCAGTAAAAAGAGATTAAAGCCGACGTAATTCATCAGCTTACGCCACCAAAATCCCCAGGTAATTACTCCAGCTGTCGACGAATCAGAGGGAGTAAAGAAAGGCTTTTTATGCTCTTGTACGGTGGACTGATTATGCTTCTCTGATGACATATCCGACTCCACGAACAGTAGTAATTAGCTTGATGTTATAGCGGTCGTCAATTTTTGCACGAAGATGAGCAATATGAACATCTACGTTGTTTGTTTCTCCAGCAAACTCATATCCTAGGGCTTCAGATGCAATACGCTCACGACTCATAACAACACCAGCGTGTTCCATGAGCATACGGAGGACTTCAAATTCCTTAGTAGTAAGTTCGATTGAATCGTTTTTGATACAGACTTCTCTGCGGTCAACATCAAGCGAGACACCTTTAAGCGTAAAAGTGTTAGCAGCCGCTGCTTGTGGAACTACTTGAGAGTTTGTGTTATCTGCCTCGTGGTGTTTGAGTGCCACTCGAATGCGGGCGAGAAGTTCCTCTATCGCAAAAGGTTTGGTGAGGTAGTCATCTGCACCCGCATCGAGACCAGCTACTTTATCCATAACCGAATCACGAGCAGTAAGCATGATAGTTGGCGTGTTTTTCTCGCGGCGAATCCTTCTAAGAACTTCTAGACCATTAAGCTGGGGGAGAAGTACATCAAGCAAGATAAGGTCGTAGTCATTTGACAGTGCTTTTTCAGCTCCGGTTCTTCCGTCAAGAGCTTTGTCTACCTCATATCCCTCATGTTCAAGTTCGAGTTCTATAAAGCGTGCAATTTTTTCTTCATCTTCAACGATAAGAACCTTAATCATTTTCTCGCCTGAATATCGAAGTTTTCTATTTTAGGTTTGGAACCAATTTCATTTTATTTTTTGTCGATAACATCTTTTTTGATGGAACCCGCTGCATCTGCAGCCTTATCCATTGCCTCATTTACATCAACAACAATAGGATAAGCTCCCTGAATGTGATAACGCATCTCAAAGAACAAGCCAATGATGAGCAGCCAGAATGTAGCACCCCAGAGGAATAGACCAACAATTGGAATAATTACTGGCATGGCCATGAACTGCTCACCGCGACGAGTAACAATAAATTTTGTCTCTACGCTTTTATTAAACAGCTCCTTGCACTTTTCCCAAAGAGAAGACATATTCTCTGAGAAATCAGACTTCTTGCTTGATTCTTGGTAGGCAATTTGAGCTGCTTCCATTTCTGGAGAAACGTCTGACTGTGCAGCTGACTCAGTAGTAAAGTTTGCAGTCTGCTTAGTGGACTTGCCCTGCTTCTCGAGCCAAATAATCGCATCAAGAACATTATCATCACAAGCGTCAAGTGCTGCCTTTGCATCCTCGTAGCTTACGCCGCACTTCTCGCGAATTACCTCAACCTTTTCTAGCTTTTCCATGATCAGCTTCCTTTCGAGATGTTTAAGACGCCTCTTGTCTTCGTGATACATGGTCTCTTATAAAGATTAACCAATTATTGAGACTAGATTAAGCTTTCATAAGTATTTTAATGGGATTGTTTACACGTCTTAATTACAGGCAGCGCGCTTACCACTTACCGATTATTTAGAAAATAATCTTGTTTTAGCAGTTGAGCAGTTCGAAACTAATAAATAGTTATATATAGCTGACTTATGGCAGTTGAAGCTTTGCTTTCTCTGTCAAAGCCAGCCTGAATAACAGACATTACATTGTGAGTTTGTGGCAGGAGGCGGTGTGGGTATGGCAAATTGTCAGAACCAAAGTGTTCAAGCTACTGAGTTCAACCAAAATACAAAACAGGATCCTCAGCAATCTGAAATAAATCCTGTTGCAGTGTTGCTCGAGTGGTCAGATAGAAAAGGTATATACGCGGTCTCTGTCATCCTTGCCATTATTGGCGTTTTGGGAGGCATGGTTCCCTACTTTGCCGCAGGCAACATGGTGGTTGGTATCTTTAATAGAATTCAAGAATGGTCGTTTTACCTGTATTGGGGACTTATAGCGGGTCTTAGCTATTTAGTAAAAATAGTTTTTCACCATCTTTCAACTATCGTTTCTCATAAGGCAACGTTTGCGACAATTGCAAACATGCGCACCCGAGTGGCAAAGAAGCTGACAACTATCCCCATGGGATATGTGCTTGATACGCCATCCGGCTCTCTCAAACGCTTGTTAGTCGAGAAGATCGATAGTATTGAAACCACACTTGCTCATGCAGTTCCTGAATTAACTTCAAATCTTACAGCTGCTTTTGCGGTTGTTGTGTACCTCATTGTTTTAGACTGGCGACTTGCTCTTGCTGCTCTACTCACTATTATTGTGGGACTTGCCTGTTTATCAGGCATGATGAAAGACTATGAGAATTGGTATCAAAATACTATCGTAACTGGTAAAGAGATGAATAATGCTTCAGTTGAGTATGTGTCAGGAATTGAGGTAATTAAGGCTTTTGGACAGTCCGCAAGTTCTTACGAGAAGTTCTCAAAGGCTGTTTATGCTTCCGCCCATGCTTTTATTGATTGGATGAGCCACTGCCAAATCTGGCAGGATGCCATGTTGTCAATTGCTCCTGCAACGTTAGTAACGGTATTGCCTCTTGGATGCTTGTTTGTGCTTCAGGGATCTCTTTCTCCTTCTACGTTTGTCATGTGCGCCGTGCTTTCTTTAGGTATTTTTCAGCCACTCTTTGAAGCGATGAGCTTTATGGATTCTCTTGCGCAGGTAGGTTCTGTTGTCAAAGAAATCTCTGAGGTATTGAACTACCCAGATCAGGTTAGGGCTGAGGTCCCTTGTACGCTTGAGGGCACTGAAATTAAACTGAGTGATGTTCGTTTCTCGTACGGAAGCAACGAAGTAATCCATGGGATTACTTTAGATATTGAGCCAGGACAAGTTACGGCACTTGTTGGTCCAAGTGGATCAGGTAAGTCTACTGTTGCACGGCTTATCGCGGGTTTCTGGGATCCAAATGAAGGGTCTGTTTCTATTGGAGGACAAGATATTCGCTTCTGCACTCCATCTCAACTCGCGGACCTTGTAGCTTACGTTGATCAAGATAGTTACCTTTTTGATGAAACCATTATGGAAAATATCAGGATGGGTAAAAAAGACGCTACTGATGAAGAGGTAATTGCTTGCGCAAAAGCTTCTGGCTGCCATAACTTTATCCAATCACTTCCTCATGGCTATCAAACGGTTGTAGGAGGCTCGGGAGGACATCTTTCTGGCGGCGAGCGTCAGCGCGTGGCAATTGCTCGAGCTATGCTCAAAAATGCGCCTATTATTATGCTTGACGAAGCAACGGCCTACGCGGATCCAGAATCAGAAGCAGAGGTTGAATCTGCAGTTGCAAAGCTGGTGGCTGGTAAAACGCTGGTGGTTGTCGCACACCGACTTTCTACTGTACAAAATGCCGACAAAATTGTTGTTGTTAATAATGGCTTCATTGAAGCTGAGGGTACGCACGAGCAGCTTATGGAGGCATGTCCGCTCTATGCAACTATGTATCGCGCTCATATCGGCGCACTTGATGAGGCTTAAGGAGGGGAGTAGCAATGTTATCTGTCTTAAAAATGTACTTTCAGTTTGGAAGTTCTTATCGCCAGAAACTCTATAAGGGCCTTTTCTTTACCATTCTTGGCAGCCTCTTTGAAGGCGTACAAATAACGGCGCTTTGGATTGTTTTTACTGCTCTTACTACGGATACACTCTCAACTCAGACGATATTTTCTGCGCTGGGAGTTATGCTTCTGAGCATTATAGGAGCGTTCATTTGCGCTCATTTTAAGAGCGAGAATTTCTGTGATGCTAATTTTAGTATGGCTGGTGTCAAGCGTGCGGAAATTGGTGATACACTGCGCCACCTTCCTATGGGTTATTTTAACGAGAATAGCCTTGGAGGAGTAACAGCTGTTATGACCAATCAGCTAGATGTAATGCAAAATCTTGGTGGCCTACTTTATATGATGGTTGTTGGAGGATTAGCTTTAACCGCAATTATTGTTGCGTTCTTGTTTGTGTTTTGTTGGCAACTAGGCCTTATAACTGCAGCTACGTTTATTCTTTTCTGCATTACTATGGAGCTGCTCCAAGCTTACGTGCGCAGCGTGTCAGATAATTATGTAGCTGCTAATACCACCTTAATCAGCGCTGTTCTTGAATATGTCCGCGGCATCAGTGTAGTAAGGGCGTTTTCTCTTATTGATGATGCTGAAGGAAAATATGCCAAAGCAGTTGACGATTGTCGCGTTCAAGCGCTTAACCTCGAGCTTAAGGCGCTTCATTTCTCAGTTTTGCAAATGGTCATCTCCAAAGCTACCAGCATTATCATGTGCCTGGTGTCAGTTGGTTTATGGCTCTCTGGAACACTTGATACAGCTGCTTGTTTAACCGTAGTAGTTATGTCATTTATGCTGTTTAGTCGTCTAGAATCTGCTGGTCGTTTCTCAACTATTCTGCGCAATCTTGAAATTGCAATGGAACAAACAAATGCTATTCTCGCCACCCCCGCAATGGAGGAGGGAGAAGGCCTTGAGAAAGCTGCATCTTGCGACATAGAACTTTCTCATGTTTCGTTTGGCTACGATGACCGGCAAATTCTTGAAGATGTGAGTCTTTCTATTCCTGCAGGCACCTCTTGTGCCATCGTGGGGCCAAGTGGATCTGGTAAAACAACTCTTGTCCGATTGATTGAACGTTTCTGGGATGTGAATTCAGGCAAGGTTATGCTTGGTGGACGCGATGTGCGCGACTATAAAGTTGATGCCCTGCTCCAAAATTTCTCTACCGTATTTCAGGGAGTATTCCTTTTTGATGACACCATTGAGAACAACATCAAGTTTGGTAATCCAAGTGCATCTCATGAGCAAGTAGTTGACGCAGCTAAGCGTGCTTGTTGTGAAGAGTTTATCCAGGCGTTACCTGACGGATATGAAACACGCTTAGGAGAAGGCGGCTCAATGCTCTCTGGTGGCGAGCGTCAGCGTCTTTCTATTGCTCGTGCCATTTTAAAAGATGCGCCAATCGTGGTGCTTGATGAGGCTACGGCCAATGTTGATCCAGAAAACGAGCTTGAACTCCAGCGCGCAATCGCGGAGCTCACAAAGTCTAAGACTGTTATCATGATTGCCCATCGCTTAAAAACAGTGCGCAATGCAAATCAGATACTTGTCCTGGACAGGGGGCGCATTGTTCAGCGGGGAACCCATGAATCTCTCATGAAAGAAGGTGGCATCTACGCTGATTTTGTTAACATGCGCGAGAAGACCGTCGGCTGGAAAATTGCGTAACTACTGGCGAGCTACTGAGAAATATCACACGTAAAAAATATGCACCCAAGCAAGCGCTTGGGTGCATATAACGTTAAAGCTAAAATGCGGTCTACTGAACCTGGCAAATCATGGCAACGTTAGTTGAAGTGGTGTAGTCACCAAGACGTGGGCTGGTATGAGGATCGCCGGCAGTCAGAACAACAATATCGCCAGTCTCTACGGCTCCAACTTCTTTAGCAACGTTCAGAGCGTTGTACATGGTGTTAGAAAGTGTGCCCTGCTCAGAAGTCTTGAATGCATAGACGCCCCAGTAGAAGCAAGTACGACGAACTGCCTCATCGGATGGAGACATTGCATACAGAGGGCGCTTTGGGCGGAAGTTAGAAACAAGGCGAGCGGTACGACCAGAGTGTGTTGGGCAGATGATGCACTTAGCGTCAACACGGATTGCCATATCAACGGCAGCAAAGCCAGTAGCACCGTTGACGTTCTTGAGGCCCTCACGCTGGTGATAGACATCCTTGACTGGCAGGTACTTCTCGGTTTCCTTGC
>CABKMA010000021.1 GCA_902373375.1 uncultured Atopobium sp. | reverse complement strand
TCTCCCCCATCAACGCACATGCAATTGGCCATCTTGGATATCGAGAAGAACGTCTGCTTCTTGATCTAGTTCATCGGAGTGCATAATCACCACGACAGTCCGTCCACCTTTGAGGTTGGCGAGATATCTACAAAGCCTCTGAGCTGTTGGTTTATCTAAATTCTGTAGAGGTTCATCCAAAACAAGTGCCCCTTGTTTTCTGGATAGAGCTCTCAAAAGACCAATTTTTTGTCGCTCACCCAAAGAAACGGACTCCTCTTTTCCGTCAAAAGCATGCGTCTCAAGAGAGGAGAAATCGAGCAAGTTGTAAACCGTACGATCAATCTTTTCTCCAAACATATTGTCAGCAAGGCTTCCTTCTACAAGAGGTACCGGGCGAGCAAAACGAGAACAGTCTTTAAAATCATCCGAAAGCTCTATATCGCCACTGAATAGTGATGGATCAGAGCAGCCTGCCAAAAGATCTACGAAAGAAGACTTGCCTGAGCCATTGGAACCTCTTATCACCACGAGAGATCCTTGTGGAATGCTGAGGGCTTGTGTATGGAAAAGTTCTGGTCCTTCAAGAGTAGCTAAAAGAGTTCCCTCTCCTATCTTTATAGCCGGTTTAAGTGAAGAATTCCAAAGCTTCTCATAACCTGAAGGCTCTTGGGATTCTTTGAAGGTATTTTGTAGGCGCTCAAGATGAACTTTATTTGCTTTTACAAACATGATTGACTGAAAAAGTTCCGCTAGAGGATTCTGAATCAACGCGCAAAGTTGATATGAGATAAAAATATCTCCTACAGACGCAACATGGATCTGATACATTTCAATGGTTAGGGCAAGCATAATGATCTGCAGCAGAGAGCACATACTGCTTGGAATCTTCTCATTCAATCCCTCATTAAACCGGTATCTTTTTATGGAATCCAAGTACCTTGAACCGATGTCATGATATCTCTCTTTGTAAAAGACGTCGGCTCGAGCAATATTGATAGCTCTTTTATTTTCTACGATGCGTTTTGATTCGTTCAAATATCTATCTTGAGCTGGAATAATATTTCGCTGTAAATCAGCAATCCGCTTGGCTGGAACCCTTGTCACAAAAAATAAGATAGGGATATAGGTAAGCACTACGATGAAATATACATAATTGGTAATAAGAAGCGCTAATAAAATCACTACGATACATCCGACAGAACTTAAAATGGCAATATTCACAGCACTATACACAGATCCATACATGGTCGTAGAACTGCTTAAGAGGTTCATGTAGTAGCCTTTTTCATGTTTTTTGTAGACACGGGCCGGCATCGCAATAACTCTATGTATAACCTGCGTAGTACAACTCATTCTTTGAATAATCGCCACACGCACAGGAAACCATCCTTTAAAAGTAAGGGCAAGGACTGCCGATACAAGAGAAAGAAATAGTACCCCCACAAAAGTAATCGTTTTACCAGTCATCCAAGAGTCTTGAGAAACGGCGCTCACTATTGACCCTAAAGCTAAGCTCGTAGCTACAGAAAGAGCAGTTGATAATACTGATCCTACTATTAAATAGATATTTTTCTTTGTAATGACAAGAGATGAAGGTACTTTAAACTTATATTTGGTTCGTGTATTCATTATTGTCTCCTCTCCCCCATCAACGCACATGCAATTGGCCATCTTGGATATCGAGAAGAACGTCTGCTTCTTGATCTAGTTCATCGGAGTGCATAATCACCACGACAGTCCGTCCACCTTTGAGGTTGGCGAGATATCTACAAAGCCTCTGAGCTGTTGGTTTATCTAAATTCTGTAGAGGTTCATCCAAAACAAGTGCCCCTTGTTTTCTGGATAGAGCTCTCAAAAGACCAATTTTTTGTCGCTCACCCAAAGAAACGGACTCCTCTTTTCCGTCAAAAGCATGCGTCTCAAGAGAGGAGAAATCGAGCAAGTTGTAAACCGTACGATCAATCTTTTCTCCAAACATATTGTCAGCAAGGCTTCCTTCTACAAGAGGTACCGGGCGAGCAAAACGAGAACAGTCTTTAAAATCATCCGAAAGCTCTATATCGCCACTGAATAGTGATGGATCAGAGCAGCCTGCCAAAAGATCTACGAAAGAAGACTTGCCTGAGCCATTGGAACCTCTTATCACCACGAGAGATCCTTGTGGAATGCTGAGGGCTTGTGTATGGAAAAGTTCTGGTCCTTCAAGAGTAGCTAAAAGAGTTCCCTCTCCTATCTTTATAGCCGGTTTAAGTGAAGAATTCCAAAGCTTCTCATAACCTGAAGGCTCTTGGGATTCTTTCTCGTGCTCAAGATAAACATCAATATCCGCTTTTGCAGCAAGATATGAGCTTTTAACAGAACAAACCGTATCAAGCGGCTCACTCAATACTGACAAAATCAGATAGGCGGCTAAAATCTCTCCAACACTCATCTGACCTATAGAAAACAGCATAACACCTGTAATTATGGCTACGACTTGCATGAAATTTGAAAGCGCTGATGGAAGGTTCTTTGATAAAGCACTGAAATAACTGCTTCTTTTTACATAGAGGAAATACTCATCATTAGCTGCCTTGTAAGCATTTTCAAAATAGTTCTCTGCTCGTAGCACATTAATCGAGAACTTTTCCTCAATTATGCGCCTACCGATATCCAGCCAGCCTTCTCGTTTTTTCATTGACTCGGTCAAAATCTCATTTGTTTTCTTGCTTGGATAATCAACAATCATCAAGTAAAAAGGAATATAAAGTAAGACAAGCAAACCAATCCATGGATTTACCGTAAACGCCACAATGGCCAAAACAATAACTGCTAAAAGACCACCTAGAAATTCAACGCTTACAGCAATTTGAACACCACTGAAGACAAAAGCCGCCATAGTAACTACATTAAGATAGTGTCCTGTTTTCTTTTTTGAAAAAACACGAAAAGACATCTTTAAGAATTCCGATATTGCTACCTCAGAACTAGCAACTGCAGCTTCTAAATTAAGCTTTTGTGGAATCCAAACAGTGAGAAAAAAGCTTAAGCAAAGCGTTACAAGCGAAAGTAGCAACAACAGCCCTAGCTTTTGCCAAACACCGTCAGCAGCTTGCACATTAAGCATACTATCAATTAAATCGCCTGTAAAAATACCCAGCATTGCAACAGTAATATATCCAATTGCCAAACCAAGGGCAGATAGAAGCATATGTTTTCGTATAACAAATAAGTAAGAGAGACGATTATTCATACTCATCATCCCCAAAAAATCATCAACTATTACCTGCACTTGTAAAATAAACACTTAATGGACTCTTTAAGGTTAAAAGCGGGTTTCTCGTATAAAATTGCGTTATCACCCTATAATTTGACGCAGGGAAATACCGTTGAAAGGCTGATTATGAGCGAAAAGCGACTAACTCAAGCACTTCAAAATATACTTGCCAATGGGAATTCTCTTGCTCAAGGCGGTGCTTCAAATGTCATTTTGAGTGCACACTACGAAACAGAAGAGTCTGTTAACCCTCATATTAGAGGATTTTTTACACTCACTTCTGCTTTTGATTTAGCAAATTTAGGCCAATTTTCTACAAAACCTTATGGAGACGACATTGTGAGTCTCTCAATACTTGCTCGTAAAAACTATTTTGGAAGTTTTCTTTTCTTTCTAATGCCTTCATCAGAAGATTTCTTTACTTTTACTACAAACCTTATATCAAATAATAATACACTGCCGCAAAATGTTCATCCAGCTGATATTGAACAAATTTATACACTTTATAGTCAAATTATCATTACGTATTCCGAAAGAAAACCAAATTGGGAAGCTATTGTTACCTCATTACTTATAACACTTATAACCTGCCTCTCTCCTGATGCTCACTATACGTTTACTCCAGGTAACACTGATGAGACGGTCGCTCTTATCCTTAATGAAATTACTGCTCATTCAGAAAGCATTACACTTGCTAAACTTTCAGAAAAATACTCATATACACCAACTTATCTCTCTGAACTTCTCAGACAAAAATGTGGCAAAACTTTTTCTGAACTTGTATTAGAACAAAGAATGGAACGAGCAAAAACGCTGTTAATTCATACCAAATTGCCTGTCTCTACTATTTCTTCAATGATTGGCTATAGTGGAACGACAGAGTTTTATAGGAAATTTAAAGACTACTTTTCTCTTACACCACGTGAAATGAGAAGCAAAACTTTTTAGTCATATTACAGCTGTGGACAAATCTCATTTCCCACTGAAGTCCTTCCCATAGACAAAGTGCTCTGAGAAATAAGTGCTTCATGTAGGTCTTCTGGCAACGTATCTGCCACCACGATATTCTCGCCCGTAAAAGGGTGTTCAAACTGAACGTGCCAGGAGTGTAAAAACTGCCTGTTAAGTCCAAGGTTAAGGCTTGTATCTTTTTTACCATAAAGCTGATCGCCAACAACAGGGTGTCCAATGTGGCGCATGTGAACTCTAATCTGGTGTGTGCGACCTGTATAGAGATGGCACTCTAGAAGCGAGTAACCCTCCCCTTTTCTACCTGCCTCAAAGCGCTCAAGCGTCCTGAACGTGGTAATAGCTTCTCGTGCGCCCGGAGCGTCTGATACGGTCATTTTGAGACGGTCTCGCGTTGAGCGTGCGATGCCTGTTTCAATAGTGCCACAACCATGGGCAACATAACCTTGTACCAGCACAATGTAGCGTCGATCAAGCACGCGCAACCTAATGAGGTCTTGAAGAGCCTTTTGAGCCTCGTCTGACTTTGCCGCCAGCATAAGACCAGACGTATCCATATCAAGACGATGCACAATACCAGGACGTTCTTCTCCCTGAAGCATTCCTAGGTGATTGTAGCCGCAGTGGGCTACCAGAGCGTTTGCCAGGGTATCATCAACATGACCAGGAGATGGGTGGCAGACAAGGCCAACTTGCTTTGAGAGCACTATGAGGTACTGATCCTCAAAGCGAATATCAAGCGGAATATCTGGATTTGGGCGCAAAAGGCCTGTTTGAGGCTCTGCGTCTGGAAGAGATACCAAGAGTCTATCGCCCAACATAAGTTTTTCTGACTTAGAGGTAGCAAGCGTAGCGTTGATAGTTACTCTTCCTTCTTCTACCAGTTTTGCGCAGGCACTTCTTGAAGGAAGTGTATCTTGGGCAGAAAGGAACGCATCAAGTCTGACACCGTCCCCTTCTGGTCCAACTAGTATGTCAACGATACGCTCATTCATTGCCACTACCCTGCTGTTGCTTTTTGTCCCAGAGTATCCAGTACACAAAAGCAATAAGAATGCCACAGGTTACAAAGATATCCGCCACATTAAAAACGGCAAAATTGATAAACGTTGTAGCAAAGAAATCGGTAACCTGACCATACAAAACGCGGTCAATAGCGTTACCAATTCCGCCACCTGCGACGCCTCCCAAAAGCGCAATAAGCGGCAGCGGGAGGTTCTTCTCGCGAACTACAAAGCCCACAAGAGCGGCTATGACCACGGCAGTGAGAGCCACAAAAAAGAGAGCATTTCCAGAGCCCACAGAAAACGCTGCACCGGTGTTGCTTACGTGGAAGAGCTCCATAACACCTGGGATAAAAGGTACTGCGGTTCCCTCTGGAATTGAGGTTCGTACCCAGAGCTTGGTTACCTGGTCAAGCACACAGGCAACAGCGCCCGCCCCGCAGAGAACTGCAAGGCGGGTCACTAGTGTGTGAGTTGTATGTTGCTGCTGGTCAGTGTTCATTTACGCAACAACGTCGTGGCAACGGTGGCAGAGGTGATCCTCACCAAGCTCGCGATAGTTCCAGCAACGGTCGCAGCGCTCGCCGTTTGCAGGATAAACGCTCACAGAAAGTTCAGAGCCCTCGGAGACGGTAACCTCAGAGCAGACAAATGCCTCAGCAAAGTCAAGGCCAGCATGAGAAATGGATGCAGCCTGCTCAGCGGTAAGGGTAACCTCTGCACGAGTAGCCTGCGTGGTCTTCTCGGTAACTATACCAGCCTCAAGTGCAGTCTCATATGCCTTAGTGTAGGCAGCGCGAGCATCAACCAGTACCTGATATGCAGGAAGCAGTGCAGTGTACTCGTCAGTGCTCATAGGAGCCTTATACCAGTCGAGAAGAGCTGCGTACTTCTGGCCGTCACGCATAGACTCTGGCAAGAACTGCATAGCTTCATCGGTGGTGTAGACCAAAATTGGCTGCAAGTCATGAACGAGCATAGAGAGAATCTCTGCCCAAACAGTCTGAGCACTTCTGCGTGTTGCAGAATCTGCAGCATCGCAGTACATGCGATCCTTAGTTGCATTCAGGTAGCCGTTAGAAAGCTCAATGATGTAGTCGTAGAGGGTACGGAAGACGTTATTAAAACGATATCCCTCGTAAGCCTCAGTAACTGCAGCATGAACCTCGCACATACGTGCAAGAACAAGACGGTCGTACTCTTCAAGCTCCGCTACAGCAACGGCATCAGTAGCAGGATCAAACTGACCTTCGAGCTCACCAAGAAGGAAGCGCAAGGTATTTCTGAACCTACGGTATGCATCGCCTACCTGGGAAAGAATAGCATCATCGCAAGGAACATCAGTTGAAGTATCAACAGAAGCCACCCAAAGACGCAAGACATCTGCGCCGCGCTCAGCACAAACGGCGTTTGGATCAATAACGTTGCCCAGAGACTTACTCATCTTGCGTCCCTGACCATCAAGCGTAAAGCCCTGTGAGACAACAGACTTGTAAGGAGCAACGCCGTAAGCTCCAACAGAAGTCATAAGAGAGCTCATGAACCAACCACGATGCTGGTCGGAGCCTTCAAGATACATATCAGCTGGGAACTTGAGGTTTGGACGATGCTTACAAACAGCTGTGTGAGAAACGCCAGAATCCCACCAAACGTCCAGAATGTCCTTGTTAGCTTTGAGATTGTGGCCGCCACACTTAGGGCAGACGCAAGCATCACCTAAATAGGTCTTAGGATCGTCTGTAAACCAAGCATCAGAGCCCTTCTCGCGGAAAAGCTTGATAACTGCGTCAAGCGTCTGATCATTGATGATAGTCTCACCACAATCCTCGCAGGTGAAAGCAGGGATTGGAACACCCCAGTTACGCTGTCTGGAAATACACCAGTCAGGACGGCCTTCAACCATGGAACCAATACGCTTAACTGCATTTGTAGGATAGAACTTAACCTTTGTAAGTTCTTCAGCCGCCTGCTTACGCAGACCGGTCTTATCCATGGAGACAAACCACTGACTTGTTGCACGGAAGATGACAGGCTCTTTACAACGCCAGCAGTGTGGATAGCTGTGGGTAATCTCTTCT
Organism: uncultured Atopobium sp.; assembly: GCA_902373375.1. GTDB lineage: Bacteria > Actinomycetota > Coriobacteriia > Coriobacteriales > Atopobiaceae > Lancefieldella. Next base: position 10,450 of record CABKMA010000021.1, on the reverse strand, counting down.
GCAAGAATGAGCGTACCGCGGTCTTTAAGCCACTGAACAATGATAGGGTTAGCCTCATTGACCTCCATACCAGAGAAGGGGCCGCCAGTACCCTGACCGTCACCCTTGAAGAAGTGACCGTCATCATCAACAGGCATAGTCTGTGGGATATCAAAGCGAACACCAGCGTTGTAGTCGTCTACACCATGGCCCGGTGCAGAGTGAACAACACCAGTACCGTCATCAAGGGTGACGTACTCTGCGTAAATAAACTTACCTGTATTGCCAAGATCACCAAAGATTGGCTGCTTGTACTCATTACCTGCAAGCTCGACGCCAGTTCTCTTCCAGGTGTTGCCCTCTGAATCCTGAGCAAGCTTCCAATCGGTATAACCAAATTTAGTAGCGGCCTTCTCTGCAAGTGCCTCAGCAACAATCTCAACATGTCCATCAGGAAGCTCAAGAGCAACGTAGTTAGCTTCTGGATGCAGAATGACTGCCTCGTCTGCTGGCATAGTCCAAGGGGTGGTGGTCCAAATATCTACCCAGGTCTTACCTGCATACGCCTCAAGACCATCTGGAACAGTGGTTAGCTCAAAGCGAACAAAAATAGCAGTTGAGGTGACATCGTGATACTCAATCTCTGCCTCAGAAAGGGCTGTGTGGTCATGAGTGCACCAGTGAACAGGCTTGGTACCTCTGTACACGGAACCCTTGTCATAGATGGCCTTGAAGATCTCAACGTCAGTAGCGTCGTAATCATTGACATAGGTGAGATAAGGATTGTCCCACTCGCCCAAAACACCAAGGCGCTTAAAGCCCTGACGCTGGGTATCCACCTGCTCAACAGCCATCTTGCGGCAGAGCTCACGGATCTTCTCGGTAGATAACTGATTGAACTTTTCTGTGCCAAGCATCTGCTCAACCTTGTGCTCAATAGGCTGACCGTGGCAATCCCAACCAGGAACATATGGGGTCTGGAATCCCTGCATAGCCTTATAGCGGTTGATAATGTCCTTGGAAATCTTATTCTGTGCGTGACCCAGGTGAATTGGACCATTTGCATAAGGAGGTCCGTCATGAAGAACAAACTTGTCATGTCCTTCATTTTTCTTCATCAAGAGTTCATAGACGTTGTTTTGGTCCCAATCAGCCAAACGCTGAGGCTCGTTCTGCGCAAGTGATGCGCGCATAGGAAAGCCTGTATTTGGCAGGTTGGTGGTCTTTTTGTACTCGTTTGCCATCAAGCACAACCTTTCTGGGCACAAATAAAGCGCCCGTCCCTCACAGCTGGGACGAAGCGCCACAATACACCTCGTTGTAACCACCCAGCGACGGATATGTCCGTTTACTCGGCTGGCCTGTCACGGCGACCATTTCCGGCAGCATCTACTAGTACAAAACCTGTACGTTTGAACTGCAGCTCCGAGGTGATGTTCACACGGACGCAAATGCGGACTTCCACCAACTCCGCTCGCTTGAGACTTGCGCTACCCAGCTACTGTCCTCATCACAGCTTGTAAAAGTAATACTACCACGTCTTGCGCCCATTGAACTAAGTAATACACATGCTTAAACCGTTTTTAACAAATTATGCGGAATCCAAATTTTAAATTTTTATAGAAATAAAAAATGTAGATTGGGTAAAACAACTCAAATATCTAAGTGAGCTCATATCACATTTGAGCCAAACAGGTAAAGGGAAATGTATGGCAAATAACGATAACAAGCACCGTAGATCTATGTCGATGCTACTCTATATTGCAGTAGCCATCTTTGTATATCTCCTGCTTAGCAACACATTATTACCAGGACTTATGCGTCAACAGGTACAAACTGTCTCGTACAGTGAGTTTCTTAACAAAATTGACAACAATGAAGTGACCAAGGTAGACCTTAATACTGGCAACAGAAACATTAGGTTTACTACAGGCTCTGGTGATTCCGAGAAGGTCTTTGAGACCACACAGTTCCCTAATGATTCAACGCTAGTTCAGACGCTCAGGGACCACAAAGTTGATTTCTCTGCTTCTATCCCTGATAACTCTACAAACATGCTCCTCTATGCCCTTATTCAGTATGGAATTCCTCTTGTACTCTTCTTGGGCATTGGCTACTTTATCAACCGTTCCCTTAAACGCGCCATGGGAGACGATGGGCCTTCCATGAACTTTGGTGGCGGCTTTGGAGGTCTTGGTGGCAATCTTGGTCGTTCAAGCGCTAAAGAAATTAAGGGAGAAGATACGGGCATTACGTTCAAAGACGTAGCTGGCCAAGAAGAAGCTAAAGAATCTATGCAAGAAATTGTTAGCTTCCTTAAGACTCCTGATAAATACAAAGAGATTGGTGCTCGCTGTCCTCGTGGTGCTTTGCTTGTAGGCCCTCCAGGTACTGGTAAGACCCTCATTGCTAAAGCAGTTGCTGGTGAGGCAGGTGTTCCTTTCTTCCAGATTGCAGGCTCTGAATTTGTTGAGATGTTTGTTGGACGCGGCGCTGCAAAAGTTCGCGACCTCTTCAAGCAAGCAAATGAGAAAGCTCCTTGTATTATCTTCATTGATGAGATCGATGCAGTTGGTAAACGCCGTGACGCCTCCCTCAACTCTAATGACGAGCGTGAGCAGACCTTAAACCAACTGCTTTCCGAGATGGACGGCTTTGATAACCACAAGGGTATTGTTGTTCTTGCAGCAACTAACCGTCCAGAAACCTTAGACAAGGCGCTTCTTCGTCCTGGCCGTTTTGACCGTCGTATTCCTGTTGAGCTTCCAGATCTTAAGGGTCGTGAGGCTGTTCTTCAGATTCACGCCAATGATGTCAAGATGGAGCCAGGTGTTGACCTTTCTATCATTGCAAAGTCCACACCAGGCGCATCCGGTGCAGACCTCGCAAACATCATTAATGAGGCAGCTCTTCGAGCTGTTCGACTTGGTCGTCGCCGCGTTACCACTGAAGACCTTACCGAATCCGTTGACGTTGTTATTGCTGGTGCAAAGAAAAAAAATACTGTTCTTTCTGAGCATGAGAAAGACGTTGTTGCCTATCACGAGACTGGTCATGCAATTGTCGGAGCCATTCAGAAAAACGATGCTCCTGTCACAAAAATTACCATTGTTCCTCGTACTGGAGGAGCCCTTGGTTTTACCATGCAGGTTGAAGACGATGAGCGTTATCTAATGAGCAAGAGCCAGGCCATGGATGAGATTGCTGTTCTCTGTGGCGGACGTGCTGCTGAAGAACTTATCTTTGGCGAGATGACCAATGGTGCTTCCAACGATATCGAACGTGCAACAGCAATCGCTCGCGCTATGGTTACTCAGTACGGTATGTCTGAAAAACTTGGTATGGTTACCTTAAGCCAACAGCAAAGCCGCTACCTAGGTGGAGGTTCTTCCCTTACTTGCTCTGAGGCAACTGCTGAGGAGATTGATGCTGAGGTAAAGCGCATCGTTGAAGAAGGTCATCAGCGCGCACTTCAAACGCTAAAAGAAAACCGTTTCAAACTACACGAGATTGCTCATTACCTACAGAAGAAGGAGACTATCACTGGTGAGGAGTTCATGAATATTCTTAAGCGCGAGAATACCTTTGCTCCTGTAGTTGAAAACACCAACAAAGAAGACTCCTCTACTCCTTCTGCAGAGTAACTTTTACCATAAACAAAATTAAATGGCCACCTAGCTTATAGGTGGCCATTTTTTGTATCGCATATATACGTGCTTAGCTCAAGCTATCGAGCAAAAAGTTCCCAAAAAGCAACAGCGGATGACGCGGCAACGTTAAGAGAATCTACCTGATGTGACATAGGAATAATAAAAGTAATATCACAAGCCTCGATGGTTTTCTTGTTAAGACCATAACCTTCACTGCCAAAAAATAGCGCGGTTTTCTTATCTTCTACCAGCTCTTTATTTAAAGGTACTGCAGAATCTGTGAGTGCAAGAGCGCAGGTAGTAAAAGAGTGAGCTTTGAGCTTTTCTATAAGATCAAGTGAAGTTGTCTCTTCATCCAAACGAGTCCAAGGTACGTTAAGAACTGTTCCCATAGAAACACGTAAAACGCGTCTTGAGAGATTGTCGGCACACTGAGCGGTTAAGATGACAGCATCAACATTAAGAGCCGCTGCTGACCTAAAAACAGCACCTACATTATTGACGTCAACAAGATCTTCTAAAACAGCAATATGCTGAGAAGTACTAAGAATCTCCTCTAACGATGCTCCTTGAGGTCTCCTCATAGCACAGAGCACTCCTCTATTCATCTTATAACCGATGAGCTGCGTAAGCTGCTCATCTGGAAGAATAAAAATGGGAATGTCATTTGACAGAGGACGGAATTTCTCGACAATTTGCAAAATGTTATCTGTATGAGAAGTGTTAGCAAGAAATGAAAGTGGTTTACAGCCAGCAGAAAGCGCAGTCTCAATCACAAAATGGGACTCACAAATCATAATACCAAGGGATGGATCAAGGCGATTACGCAGCTGGTTGTCAGTTAATCGAGAATATACATCAAGACGATTGTCATCAGATGAATCTAAATGAATTACTGGATACGTAGACATAAGCAATGTTCCCCTTGCCTCTTGATTCTCAATATTTTCTACTCTTGAGACAAAAGTTAAACCGCGTTTATGAAAAAATTTCCTCTGTTGCTGAGCTCTTCTTAAGGAAATAGCCTAACAAAACCAAAATGGCAGACAAGCTTAAAAGCGTACCTTGCAATACAATTTGGGAATTGTCGGCTGTGTCAGGAAGCTGCGCCTTTTTCTCTGCCTTACGGGGTTCTCCAGGAGTGTTAGAACCAGGAGTTACTGGTGTGACAGGAGGTTGTTTTACATATACATGAGTCCAATTAGCCGCAATAGTTTGCTCATTGGAATCTTTGGTTCCAATTACAAGATTAATCTTTAAGTGTTGATAAGAATCGAGCGTATTGGGATCAAAAGACATTGGGAGCAAAATATACTCAATTTTATATTGGCCTATAGGAAGAGTGTCATCTTGAGAAGACGTATATACAATGTCATTAAAAGTATTTGAGAAATATACGGGATTTCCTTCAGCATCAACTACTCGTGGAGATCCGTCAGACTTATAAGTTAAATCAGTAGTAAAACCACCGTTCTCAAATAAAGAAACCTCGTAAGTAGAATCAGGCAACTTTTTAATACCTATTTGTCCATCGCGAGTTGCCGAACTTTCTGGAAATACATCTGCAATATCTTTAGATTTAATATCAGATAAAATCCTATTTGTAACCGTATCGATGTCTAAAACTTTTTTACGTCCTGCATCAACGGTATGATTAAAAGTATACGATGAGATTGTTGCTGGAGCATTTTGAAGACCTTCATCTGTAGGTCTCAAGGTTTCTCCAGTATCGGTAACATATGCAGTATGCGCCAAAGTATAGTAATACGTTGTGTGTGTAACAAAAATATTAGGCTTAACAATATTTCCATCACCATCATGGGCTTCAGGAATTACATACTGCTCTACTTCTTTATGATCAAGAATGCTATTACCAATTGTTGTAGGTGCGTCGTACAGACCTTGTTTCTCAGTTTTGTTTCCGTTGCTATCAACAAATGTAGTAAGGTTTCTTGAAATATCTGAAACTCCAGCACGAACAGTATAAATATAGTAAAAGCCATGCTCTTGATCGTAAGACAGAGTTTTATCCAGCTTATACTCACCCAAAGGTATACTGCGATCAATAATGGCAACGTTGTCTTGACCAACAGATCCATTAATTAGTTGGCCATTTGAAATATAAGTATTAATTTTGTCTCTATGAGCCTGAATGTTATTATCTGTATCGAATTCAAAAACAGGAAGCAAAATTTTATGATCAGTAACACCTGCAAGATTAGGATGTGCTTGTAGATAAGAATTAACAGCAGCTTCATCAGTTGTATAACGCAACTCATGATCATCTGAAAAAAGTGATGGGTCAAACCTATCGCTATCTAGAAATTTAAAGTCAGTAACTTTTTGTAAATCAAGATGTGATGTTGTTATTGGCTCTTCGTAGGGCTTAATTTCTGTCAAATTATCCAGAGAACCTAAATCATTTCCTACAACTGTAGTGAAATCAGATGCAGATGGATTAAATGATTTAATCTCTGTATACAATAACAATTGATTTGAGTTTGTCTGTCCTAATACTGTGTTTGCTAAAACAGGAGTAGGAATGTATGAAATAAATACACATAAGAAAACAAGCAAGGTAACTGCGCATTTAAATCTTTTAAAACTAGTTTGAGAATTTATCAATCTCATCTATTTCCACACTCCCTTCCTAAATCAAAACATAGCTTAAAAAAGTCTAAATCAAAAGTATATTCAAGTAACTATATGTTCTCTAAATAAATAATTCCTCATAAGTTCCACAAAAATATGTGTTGCATATGAACTAAAATAAAAAGATAAGTGTGAAAGCTTATTAGTTTGTTGTTTTCAAATTGCATTACTACTTGTTATGTACCTTCGTTCTTATAAGGAGTGCTCCTTGGCTAAGCACTTTGCAGATAGTTCTGCTCCCAAAAACTTAAAGTCTCATCATTTTAAAAATAGCGCTGAAACAGATAAAGCTGCGTCATTGCGTGATTCAATACCAGATCTAGGAAATACTGCTATTACAAGCATTGCCTCAGAAAGCACTACTTCTTTTTTTGACTCTGACGAAGTAGCTTCTAACACCATTAACAATAAAGATGTCAGTAGCGGCAACCTTGAGCCTGCACCAGTTAAGTCAAAATTTCATTTTTGGATTATCCCGGCAAGTATTATTGGATTAGCTGCTTGCATTTATCTTGGTGGAGTAATCTTCTTTAACTTCTTCTTTATGCCTCAAACCAGCATTTATGGTAAGGACTACTCCTTAAAACCTGCTTCAGATTTACAGGCTTCTAGAGCAAACGAGGCCTCAAATTACTCCGTTCAAGTCTCTGGAAACGGCGTAGATCTAACTATCAAAGCTTCTGACATTGATTTGACGTACGATGCAGCGGGATATGCTCGTGATGCTATTAGTCAGCAGAATCCTTGGATGTGGCCGCTAGAGCTTACTCATAGCAGAACCCTAAGCCCACATGCAACCGCTTCATACGATACAAGCAAGGTAGATTCACTTTTTAATCAAAGAATTGAGCAGGCAAAAGAATCTGCGCACACTCTTGAGAACAATGGCATTACCTATGACAGTTCAGCTAAAAAGTTTATTTTTGCTGACGACGCTATTGCAACAAGACTTTCTCTTGAAGGTGTCCATAAAGATTTACAGGATGCTTTTAACAATCTGAATACTACCGTTCAGCTTGGTCAAGAAAGCCTTATGAGTGCAGAAGACCTTGATAAAGCCTTGAAGACTGCTAATTCCTACATTGCCTCTTCAGTTGATTTAATGCTTGGCGATTCTTCTGCATATCAACTAGATCAAGACACCATTGCTAGCTGGATTAAATTTGATGAGAATCTCTCTATTTCATTTGATACTGACGCTATCACTAAATGGGTTAACGAAACACTTGCTCCTGCGGTAGATACTCGTGGAACATCAAGAACGTATAAGCGTTGGGATGGAAAAGAATTCACCACAAAGGCTGCCGGTGCATATGGTTGGGTTATAGATAATGATGCTGCAGTAAAAGCTATTTCTGACGGTTTATCTTCTGGTCAAGCAACAAAGATTGATATTCCTACCAAACAATCAGCTGGTAAATTTACTAAACTAGGTGAACAAGACTGGGGTGGCCGTTATATTGATGTTGACCTAACAACTCAGCATGCTGTCCTTTATGGTGATGATGGAACAATTCTCTGGGAAGCCGATGTAGTAACAGGAATCCCAGACGGACATCACAACACTCCAGAAGGAGTCTGGTATATTACCAGCCACATTAGAGATGCACGCCTTTTAGGACCAAACGATGAGTCAGGTCGTCCAGGATGGGATACAAAGGTTGATTTCTGGCTTGGCGTAAAAGGTCAAGAAGTGGGCTTCCACAACGCTCCATGGAGAAGTGCATTTGGTGGAAATATCTATAAAACTGGTGGTAGCCATGGCTGCATTAACTTAAGTTATGAAAACGCTCAGAAACTTTTTGATGTTGCCAAAGACGGAGATCCGATTATCATCCACTACTAGATTTTCTTAAAGAATACAAATGAATTGCGCTCCTCAGAAAACAATCCTGAGGAGCGCATTTTTTATGACTTACAGAAGATCTACAACACGCTCTTTGTTTGCCATAAAATCAAGATACTCTGAACCTAAGCGAGAAATGATCAATGAACTGGCAGAAGGAAATTTGCTGGCTGCTTTATCAAAACCATAGTCACCTGTGCCGTAATTAAATGTTGCAAGTATATTATCAGACAGAAAGGTTCCTCCACCATCTGTATTGTATTCATAGTAGGAGACGGCAGGTAATTTGCGACTGCTTATAGCTTGTAGAATATAAGCAGTCCCATAAAGAATATATTGATCAAAATCTTGTGATGAGAGAGAAACTGAATATAAAGCGGCATCTTGCTCGATTGTTCCAATGATTTCTCCATTAACACTTACAACCCACGAAATGCCACCGTCTAATAATTCATTGTTTTTCTCTACAACTGATAAAATTGGACCAGATATATACACATCGTTTATATTGCAGGTATAAGTCCTATATTCTCCAGACTCAAACTTTTCATATGAGAAAATATTATCAGCTGATTGCTCCCGTATAAATTCCGCAGCTTCATGTTTTAAAAAATCAAGATTTCGTTCTTTAACCGCTTCGGGTCTAAACCAACTACATATTATAAATACAGAGGCTATAAGCATTGCACCAAGAGCAGACAAAACTACTTTTCTTTTACGCTGCATCATCAGTCACCTCATCATTACCGAATAATAATGAAACTAGCTAGAAACTATTGTAATAATTATTTATTCTTCAATAGTTTTGACTTTAAAACCAAAGTAATATATATGACCTAGTAAAACAATGACACCCTTTAAAAGCATGGCAATAAGACCTACGGCCACGACCAAGGTTACTGTAACAAGGATGCGTGTTTTAGTCTTAACAGTCATCTCTTTTCTAGCTTTAAAATCAGCAAGATTATTTTGATAAAACTTCGTGTTAATAAGCCAATTAGTAAGTCGGTCGAATGATTTTGCAAACCAAAATACAGCAAGTGCCAAAAACGGAACAGTTGGCAAAATGGGAAGCACTACACCAAGCACAGCAAGTACCAAGCTTGTACAACCTAGCGCCAAAAAGGCAACGCGTTTAATTGACATAAATACTCCCTACTGCTTTTTGAGAGGGTTTACCATGTTTAACAAAATGCAGTAGAGATATTGCTCGACATGAGCGATTCTTATATAAATTTATTTACTGGCAACGCCTAGAAACGAGGCATTTGACCTCCGCCAAAGCCCATATTCTTCATCATGGACTCCATGGCACGGCGGCCCTTCTTTGCATTACCGCCCTGAGTCATAGCCTTCATCTTGCCCATCATCTTATTCATCTCTCCCCACTGACGAATAAGCTGATTGACTTCCTGAACGCTACGACCAGAACCCATGGAAATACGACGGCGTCGCTGACCATTAATAATCTTTGGACGTGCGCGCTCTTCTTTAGTCATGGAATGAATGATAGCTTCAATCTTTCCCATAGAGCCATCATCCACACCACCCTGCTGGGCCATCATGCGATCACCACCAGGAAGAGCGCCAATAAGCTTTGCAAGGCCGCCCATCTTGCGAATCTGATTCATCTGATTAAGCAGGTCGTCCATGGTAAAGCCTTCACGCAACATGCGCTCGGCATCTTCAACCTGCTTCTCATCTGCTGCCTGCTGAGCCTTCTCGACAATAGAGATAACGTCACCCATGCCAAGGATGCGTTTGGCCATACGATCTGGGTGGAAAACCTCAAGTGAATCGGGTTTCTCGCCCATAGAAACAAACTTGATAGGCTTGCCGGTGACCTCACGTACGGAAAGTGCGCCACCACCACGAGCATCGCCATCAAGCTTAGACATGATAACGCCGTCAAAGTCCACGCGCTCAGCGAAAGTGCTGACAACATTGACAATATCCTGGCCGGTCATGGCGTCGACAACCATAAGAATCTGATCTGGTTTGACGGCACGCTTGATAGCAACGGCCTCTTCCATCATTTCTTCGTCAATTTGAAGACGACCAGCAGTATCAACAATTACCAGGTCATTAAGGTGATCAACAGCCTCCTGAATAGCCTGAGACGCAATAGCAACTGCATCTTTGCCATCACCACGATAAACAGACACACCAATCTCTGAACCAAGCGTTTCAAGCTGATCTGCTGCTGCAGGACGGTGAACATCGCAAGCGGCAAGCAGAGGATTCTTTCCCTGGGACTTAAGCAGATAAGCAAGCTTTGCAGCTGCGGTTGTCTTACCGGAGCCCTGAAGACCAACAAGCATAA
>CABKMA010000020.1 GCA_902373375.1 uncultured Atopobium sp. | reverse complement strand
AAGCCATGCTCCAGAGTGCCGAGAAGGGTCACTATGGCATCGGTGCATTCAACGAGAACAACCTTGAGTGGACCGCGGCAATCCTTGATGCGGCAGAAGAGCTTCAGTCTCCTGTTATCATCCAGTGCACCAGCGGTGCAGCAAAGTGGCAGGTAAGCTACCGCGTTGTTGCAGATATGGTTCGTCGTCTTGTTGAGGACAAGAACATCACTGTTCCAGTTGCTCTCCACCTTGACCACGGTTCATATGAGGATGCATTTAAGTGCATCGAGGCTGGATTTACTTCCATCATGTATGACGGCTCTCACGAGGCTGATTTTGAGACCAACCTTAAGCGTACCGAGGAAGTTGTAAAGGCTGCTCACGCAAAGGGTATTTCTGTTGAGGCAGAGGTTGGCGGCATCGGCGGTACCGAGGACGGTGTTACTGCTAAGGGTGAGCTTGCAGATCCTGAGCAGTGCGCAAAGATTGCTTCTCTTGGTGTTGACTTCCTTGCTTGCGGTATTGGTAACATTCATGGTATCTACCCAGCTAACTGGGAGGGCCTGTCTTTTGACCAGCTCAAGGCTATTAAGGAGCGCGTTGGTGATCTTCCACTTGTTCTTCACGGTGGCACCGGCATTCCTGTAGATCAGGTTCAGAAGGCTATCTCTATGGGCATCTCCAAGATCAACGTTAACACTGATCTTCAGCTTGTCTTTGCTGAGGCAACTAAGAAATACGTTGAGGCTGGTCTTATTGACAACGGTAAGGGCTACGATCCTCGTAAGCTCCTGAAGCCTGGTCGTGAGGCAATCGTTGAGCGTGCCAAGGAGCTCATTCGTGAGTTTGGTTCCGATGGTAAGGCTTGGAACTAACTTGCGTCATACGCTTTCTGTTAGTTAACGCAACGGACCTGGATTTTATCCAGGTCCGTTTTTTATTTGGAATGTCTGGCTCGGAAGACTCCAGTCTTAATTTGAGCCTAAAAAGTGAAAAGATTCGGTGGATTTTGCCTAAATTTAGCAAAGAATCTGTGGATTTGCCTGATTTTGTCAAAGATTCTGTGACCGTTTTACAGATTCTTTTTACTTTTTAGGCAACTTTTATACAAGGAAGATCGGATCTTTTCGCCTCAGTGCATTCTTACAGAAAAAGTGAGAATTGCGAATTTGGCTCAAATTGAATTTGACCGAAATTTGACCGAGAATGCGTCGCAGAGATGATCTAACGCTGTTATCTGGGCATTTAGTGGCAATGATTTTCTGATAGGTTTTCCTGACCTGCAGTTTTACATCAAATGGTGCCTCTCTAAAATTAGCGTCACGTGTTGCAAGTTTTTCTTAAGAAAATACTATGTGTTAATGGAATTTTACCTGTCACATACAACAGCCTTACAGTTATTCCGTGCTATGCGAATTAAGGATCACGGATTGATTCATCATGACTATCCAAGCGCCGGAATTCATACAGAGTTTTTAACTTTGGAGCTTGGTCAAATCAAGAAGGAGGTATTTTCTAGCTTAGGAATAATGCTGACTGAGCCAATTGAGTTGGTAGTTGACGAGAAGAAAAGAGCTTACCAATCGAGTGGAATAAAATTCCATACTTCGTCCCATTTTGCTCAAGCATCATGTATGGAGCTACTTCTTGGTCAATCAGCAATTAAAGTGGCGTCGCCCTTTGAACTTATGATTGAAATGGCCCAAGAACAGACGTTACTAGAAACTGTGATGCTAATTTCAGAATTCCAAGGTAGGTTTGTAATTGATCCATCTACTTATGAATTAAGATCTAATTGGTATGAACCCGTCTTTCAGAAGGCAGAGTTTGCGCGTTATTTATCTTTAGTATCTAGATGCAGCGGAATAAGGAATGCAAGATTAGCGTCTTTGCGTTCATTTGATAATGCTGCTTCTCCGATGGAAGTAAAGCTTGCTCTTCGCGCTTCGCTTCCTGTATCCGCAGGTGGTTATGCAATTCCTAAAGTTGAGCTAAATAAGGAAGTAAGGATCCAGCAATTAAAGAGTAAGAAGCTTACGGAGAAAACAAGAGCTATAGATTTATTACTTTCAAAAGGTGACTGCAATACAGACACAAATAGACAAGCAGCCATTGAATACAATGGAGCTGTGCATGAATTAGCAGATGTTTCAATGCGCGATTATCAGCGTAATAATGAACTCGTTTCGGCTGGCATAATGGAATTTGTTATTGGAAAAGCTGAGTATGACGACATCATTTTTATGGATAACATGTTTAATTCAATTAGAACTCAACTTGAAATACCAAGAAGACACACATCATCTAATCGTAGAAAAATGGAAAGAGCTAAGCGAATTAAATTGTGGAGTGAGCTAGAAAAGCTCCGTTAAATTCACGTCAAGTAATCCTGAGGTTCTTTCGAGCTGCCTAAATAGTGCAAAGAATCTGTAAATCTGGCACAGATTCTTTAATGAAATCAGGCAAATCTACAGATTCTTTGATGTTTTTAGGCAAAATCTACCGAATCTTTTTAATTTTCAGGCTCATATCCGACGCTTGCCATACGTGCCCTTCTCGCGAGAAACCCGGTACACTCCAAGCTCTTCTCGCCATGCAATCGGAGCTGCACACGACAATAGAAGTGCCGTTCAAACGCTTACTCAGTAGCAGGGTGATGATCGGTGGGGGACACGTGCATGTTGCCTTCGCTGTGGGCGATGTCCGCGAGCGTCTTGCTGTCTAGGAAACTGGAGGTCATACGGCCAAGGTCTCGCCAGATGTTAATGGTGGTGCAAGACTCCATTTGAGGGCAAAGAGTGGTATTTGTGCAGTTCAGGCAGTTCGCAGGAGCAAGGTTACCTTCGGCCGCACGAAGAATCTCGCCCAGCGTGTAGTCCTCGGGTTTACGGGTAAGGCGATAGCCGCCGCCCTTACCGCGCAGACTCTCAACGTAGCCCGCCTTGTGCATCAGGGCAATGACCTGCTCAAGGTATTTGCGGGAGATATTTTGGCGCTCGGAAACATCGCCCAGCGAAATCCATCCCTCATGAACGGCTAAGTCAGCCATTGCACGGAGCGCATACATTCCCTTTGTAGAGAACATTCCGGACACGATTACTCGCCGCCCTTGATGTGCTCGCTCTCGGCGCCGTCCTCAGTGGTAGATGCGCTGGTTGCGGCAGAGCCATTGTTGTGTGCTTCGAGCATCTCTTCAAGTGTGTGCCATGCTAGCTCAGCACACTTAACGCGTGCTGGCATGTGAGCGATATCGTGCAGAATGTTGGCGTCTTCCAACCGATCAAGTACAGCCTCGTTGGTCTCTTCTCCGCGAATCATGCGTCCAAAGAGTTTGCAGAGCTCAATTGTCTCTTCTGGGGTACGGTCAATCATGAGGTCACTCATAATGTCGGCTGATGCCTGGGAGATTGCGCAACCGCTACCTACAAAGGCAGCTTCGGCAATCTTTCCGTTCTCAATACGAACGGAAAATGTCAGCTCATCGCCACAAGAAGGGTTAACGCCTGCATGGGAGACGGTTGGATTGTCCATCTGATATTTGTAATCGGGGTGAGAAACGTGGTCCATAAACTCAGCGTTATACAGGTCGTTTGCTGCCACTTATTTCAACTCCTTGTTTTATTTGTTGCTGACCGCGCTACCAAAGATCTTCCACACCTGGTTAAGACCCTCGATGAGCTGGTCAATATCGTGTTTATCGTTGTAAAACGCAACGGATGCGCGGCAGGTGCTGGACTCGTGTAGCTCAATCAAAAGCGGCTCAGCGCAGTGATGACCAGCGCGAATGCAAACGTTGTTCATGTCGAGGATGCTTGAGACGTCGTGTGGATGAACTCCGCGCACGTTAAACGCCACAGCACCTACGTGATTTTGTCCCAGCTTAGAGCCAATAATGTCAACAAAGTCTAGCGTGCATAGCTGCTGTACCAAGTACCTGGCGAGAAGTTCTTCTCGCTTCTCAATTTTGGCCATATCCAAGCCGTTGAGGTATTCGACAGCAACGCCGGTGGCGTAGATACCTGCGGCGTCCTGTGTGCCTGCCTCAAACTTCTCAGGAACAGGAGCCCAAACGGCGCTGGTCTCAGTGACAGAGTCAATCATCTCGCCGCCGGTAAGGAATGGCGGCATGGTATTGAGCAGCTCAGCGCGGCCCCAGAGTACACCAATGCCCATAGGTCCACACATCTTATGTGCCGAGAAAGCTAACAAGTCGCAGTCAAGATCATGTACGTCAACAGGGATGTGAGGTGCAGACTGAGCAGCGTCAACAACCATATAGGCACCCACAGTGTGAGCGCGCTTGGCAATGGCCTTAATGTCGTTGCGGGTGCCCAGCACGTTGGAGACGTGTGTGACAGACACAATCTTTGCTCGCTCGGTAATCTTAGATGCAATCTCTTCAGGCGTAATCTGATACTGCGAATTCATGCGCAGGTACACTAGGTTTGCACCAGTAGCCTTGCAAATCTGCTGCCAAGGGATGATATTAGAGTGGTGCTCCATGATGGAAATGACCACGTCATCGCCTGGCTTGAGTGCATAGCGGCCAAGGCTTGAAGCAACCAGATTAAGCGCCTCAGAAGTGTTGCGCGTAAAAATAATCTGTTGGCTTTCTGGCTTGCCGTTTTTATCGACAGCACCAATGAACTTTGCAATTGAAGCGCGCGCGCCGTCGATAGCTGCGGTTGCTTCCACACTCCAGCGGTACAATCCGCGCAGAGCATTTGCGTTCATAGTCTCGTAGAAATGCGACTGTGCCTCAATAACCGCACGAGGGCGCTGAGAAGTAGCAGCGCTATCCAAGTAAGCTACCTCGGGATTTGCTGCCAAAAGAGGAAAATCTGCCTTGTAGGGGTTATCGGTAATCTGAGCAACTTCTGCGTCGGTCATTACGCGACACCACCTTTGCTGGATTTAGCTTCAGCGCTTGCGTTGCCAGCTGCGTCATTGCCCGTCTCATCGTTTATAGCTGCAGCATCGTCATAGTCGTGAGCAATCTCTGCGCCCAGCTCAGCCTCACAACGCTCAACAGCTACGCGGTGAGAAATCTCCTCGGGTGCGTTGATGATGGCGTCTTCAAAGAGAGCGCGTACAAACAGCTGCTCTGCAGCTTGGTGAGAAAGGCCTCGAGCTGCAAGGTAATCAAGCTGCTCGGGGGATACAGATCCGATAGTAGCGCCGTGGTTACCAGCAACATCGTCCTCATCACAGAGAATGATAGGCATGGTCTTATTGACAACGTCATCACCAAGAATCATGACCGTTTCAATCTCGTTGCCCTGGGCATCCTTGGCGCCACGGACAAGATCAATGGTTGCACGAAGCGTCTTCTTAGCTGCCTCATTAAGGACACCGGACTCGGTGAGCTGTGCGCGCGTAGAGGTTCCACGCATGCGTACGAGGTGGTTGATATCAAGTGTCTCTTCGTGAGTTGCGTGATAGCGGTTGTTGAGGTCAAGACGAGCTCGAGCGCCAACTAAGTTTGCAGTAAGACTAAGACCGGTGGTTGATCCACCCAGAGCGTACTGCTTAACGTCAACAGCAGCGTCTTGGTGAACCTCAAGACCAACGCTCTCAAGGTGCTGTTGACCCTCGTTGATGCCAAGCATCTCAATAAGGTGCAGCTTTGCGCCAGCCTCAACCACAATGCGGGTGAGTACAGCGCTGGTTGGGAGCGCGTCGCTGACATTCGCGCCGCTAGCGTTTACGTCGCCGTCGCCTGCGTCGCCACCGTCGCCTGCAAACGCTGCGATAACTACGGTAGCCTCAGCGCCCTCGCGTAAAATAATGCCGGTGTTAGCGCACTGATTTTGAGCTGCAGAAACAGCAACAACAATAGGTTCTTCTCGCTTGGTATGAGCGGGAACGTTGTAGAAATCAGACTTGAATGCCTGGGACTCAACGTAGTTGGTAACTTCTTGGCCCATTCCGCACTCAATGCGCTCAAAAAGGCGGGGTAGAGGCAGGTACACATTACCTGTATCAGCGTGATTAGAGACGGTAACTGACAGTGAGTTAATGCGTAGACGGTTCCATGTCTGAGCTGCAGGAACGTTGGCGCGATTAATCAAAACGTTTTCCATTAGCCAATCGCTCCTTCCATCTCAAGTTTGATCAGGTTGTTCATCTCAACGGCGTACTCCATAGGAAGCTCTTTTGAGACAGGGTTTGCAAATCCGTTTACTACCATGGTACGAGCCTCAGCCTCAGAGCAACCGCGGCTCATCAGGTATAAAACGGTGTCGTCAGAAATGCGGCCAATAGTTGCCTCATGGCCAATCTGGGCAGTTGCATTGCGAACGTCCATCTCTGGGATGGTATCGGAGCGGCTGATGTTATCCAGCATCAGCGACTGGCATGAGAACGCCACACGAGCGTTTTCTGCCTTGCGGCCAACGGTAACTGTAGAGCGGAAGGTGTTGACACCGCCGTCTTTGGAGATGGACTTGGTGTCAACGTTTGCCGAGTTATTGGAGCCGTTGATAATGACTTTGCAACCTGTATCCAGGTCCTGTGTAGCTCCTGCAAATGTAATGCCGGTGAACTCGCAGTTAGAAGAATCGCCGTTCATAATTGTAGAAGGGTAGAGGTAGGAAACGTGGCTACCAAAAGAGCCCGAGACCCACTCCATCTTTGCGTTGCTGCCAATGATGGCGCGCTTGGTATTGAGGTTGTACATGTTCTTAGACCAGTTTTCGATGGTCGAGTAGCGCAGACGAGCGCCGTCCTTAACAAAGAGCTCAACGGCTCCTGCGTGGAGGTTTGCTGCGTAGTACTTTGGTGCGGAGCAACCTTCAATAAAGTGAAGGTTAGCGCCTTCCTCAACAATAATAAGCGTGTGCTCAAACTGGCCAGCACCCTGAGCATTCAGTCTGAAGTAACTCTGAAGTGGGTAGTCCAGCGTGACGTTTTTTGGCACATACACAAAAGAACCGCCGGACCACACGGCATAATGCAGAGCCGCAAATTTGTGGTCTGAAGGAGGAATCAGCTTGCCAAAGTACTCTTTAACAACAGGCTCCCACTGCGGATCGTGCAAAGCATCCTCAATGGTGGTGTAAATAACACCCTGTTCAGCAACTTCTTCGCGCATGTTGTGATAGACAATCTCAGAATCGTACTGAGCTCCAACACCAGCAAGGCTTTCTGCCTCTGCCTGTGGAATGCCCAAACGATCAAAGGTATCCCTAATATCCTCAGGTACGTCGTCCCAGCTATTTGCCTGCTGAGTCTTTGGCGAGACATACGTGGAGATATGGTTCAAATCCAAACCTGCAATAGAAGGTCCCCAGTTGGTAGCCATCTGGCGCTGGTGATAGGTTTCCAGGGCCGACAACCTCATCTGGAGCATCCACTCGGGCTCTTCTTTTTTCTCGGAAATAGCACGCACAATTTCTGGCGTAAGGCCATCATCGTAGCGCTCGTAACCCTCTTCGGACTTTGTAAAGTCGTAGAGCGAGCGGTCTACGTCAGCGACCTCAGATCGCTTCTTCTCGCTCACTAGTTAGCACCACCCTCATCTGTCAGGTTCTCAAAACGCTCAAAGCCCTCGTGATCAATCTGGTTGATGAGGTCTGCAGGACCGTCAGCTACCAGATGGCCCTTAACCATAACGTGAGTACGGTCAATCTCAAGGCGCTCAAGAATGCGGGTGTTGTGAGTAATAATGAGCAGCGAACCATCGCAAGTCTCGCGATAAGCCTGAATGCCCTTTGAGACAACGGAGAGTGCGTCAACGTCCAGGCCAGAGTCAGTCTCGTCAAGAATGGCAAGTTTAGGCTGGAGCAGCAAAAGTTGGAGCATCTCAACCTTTTTCTTCTCGCCACCAGAGAAGCCAACGTTAAGCTCACGCATCAAAAATCCCTGGTCAAGCTCAAGCTGATCAGAGATCTGACCAACGCGCTGACGGAACTGACGAGCGGTCATCTTAAGCTCAGGGCGCATCTGTGTAATGGTGCGCAGGAATGAATAAAGAGGAACACCAGGAACCTCAACAGGCGCCTGATAGGAGAGGAAGATGCCTGCAAGGGAACGCTTATCTGCAGCAAGCTCAGTTACATCCTCACCGTTAAAGATAAGTGAACCATCGGTAATCTTATAGGTAGGATCACCCATAATGACACGGCCAAGTGTAGATTTACCTGCGCCATTAGGTCCCATAAGAACGTGAGCCTGGCCATCACCAATGCTCAGATTAATTGAATGCAGGATGGATTTCTCCTCGGTACCTGCGGAAATTCCGTTTACACGGAGTAGCTCAGTTGCCATAAATCTCTCCAAATATCTCTACGCGCGAGCACGTGATACGTTTGTGACTAGCCAGTTTAGGCAGCCCTAAGTGAGCTAACCTTTCTACGAGGGTGGTTTGTGGCAAAGACAAACGCCAATGCCACTGACGTTTTTCTTTTACCCCAAAATCCGCTAATTCATACTAAATGGTAGGAATTAAAAAGCAACCCTTACATGAGCACTTTTTGCGTTTTCTAGAAAATAATCGGATTTTTTCAGAGGTTTTAAAAGTTATAAAGCTTTTCTGTGCCAGAGTTGCTTCTCGGGGTAAACTAAGAATATCTATGTTGTTACAAGGAGGATTCATGGGTCAGAGAATTCAGGGTACCGAAGATCTTTACGGCGGCTATATGCGCTCTTGGGAGCATATGCAAGATGTTGCCCGCCATTTGTTTGGTACTTACGGTTTTGACCGCATTGAGACTCCTGCACTTGAGCAGGTAGATACCTTTGTTCATGGCATTGGTGAGTCAACCGATGTGGTACGCAAAGAGATGTTCCGCGTCTTTTCAGGTGCGCTGCTTGATGATCTGCTCGCTACCGGTAATGAGTCTGGTCTTAAGCCTCGTCAGCGTATGGCTATGCGTCCTGAAGGAACTGCTGGTGTGGTTCGTGCTGCCGTTGAGCACAACTTTGTACCACAGGGAGGAACTCCTGCAAAGCTTTGGTATGCTGAGGCAATGTTTAGGGGAGAGCGTCCTCAGAAGGGTCGCCTGCGCCAGTTCCACCAGGTAGGTGTTGAGTGGCTTGGAGCTTCTGATCCTGCCGCCGATGCAGAGTCTATCATCATGTTGATGAAGTTCTACGAGCAGATGGGTTTCTCGCCAGCTGATATGAAGCTCATGATTAACTCCATGGGTGATGCGGAGTGTCGTCCTGCATATCGCGAGAAGGTCAAGCAGTTCATTCTTGATCACAAGGATGAGATGTGTGAGGACTGTCTTGAGCGCGCAGAGATTAATCCGCTTCGTGCGTTTGACTGTAAGAACGAGTGCTGCCATGCGGTCATGAAGGATGCTCCACTGATTTCTGACAGCCTGTGTGAGGATTGCCGCGCCCACTATGAGCAGGTCAAGGCATATTTGGACGCTGCTGGCATTTCGTACGTTGAGGATCCAACGCTTGTCCGAGGCTTGGATTACTATACGCGCACCGTCTTTGAGGTAGAGATTCCAAACGCTGGCGTTGGCGCTATCGGTGGTGGCGGTCGTTATGACGGTCTTGTTGAGCTTGAAGGCGGAAAGCCAACTCCAGGCGTTGGTTTTGCTGTTGGTTTTGAGCGCATTATGCTGGCACTGGAGGCTCTTGGTGTTGCGGCTGAGCCTGCTGCCCCGGCCTGTGTGTATGTTGCTTGTGCAGGTGCTGAGCAGGCTCCTGTTGTATTTGATACCGTGTTGGCGCTACGTGAGGCTGGCATTAGATGCGAGGCTGATCGTACGGGTCGTTCGCTGAAGGCTCAGTTTAAGCAGGCAGACAAGATGGGTGCAACGCTTTGTGTGGTTATTGGTCCAGATGAGGTTGAAGCCGGTGTGGTAACCCTTCGTGATATGAAGTCTCACGAGCAAGTGCAGGTACCTGCTGATCAGCTGGTAGCTGAGGTTAAAGCTCGAATTTAATCTCAATAAATACAATAATGATGAGAGGAAATCGTCATCACGATTTCCTCTCTTTTTTGATACGAGAGTATTTATTTTTTATCATGAGGATTGTATAATATTTTTAATTAAGAGTACCTTTCACCATATAAAATGAACCGTTGACGAATATTTTAGACTTTATCGACCAAAAAAACCATAAATATATATTAGAATCCAAAGCAAGGTACGCTCTGTTATTGGATGAGACATGAGGTTTAAGAAATTTCTTGTAACCGTTCTCTTAGGATGCCTACTTTGTTCTGGTGCTACCGCAACAGCGTATGCATATACGGTTTATTACAAGGGTAGTGCGGTATTTTGGAATTATGGTCGTAATGCAGCAGCCTGGGGATTTTCTGATTGTAATTCTCAGCGCTATGAGCACTGCTCCTCAGTAAATGGATATTCTTCTGGATGGAAAGACCCTGGTGTCCTCTCGACAGCGTGGGGATGGGTTGGCTCTAATACTCTTGAAGCGTATTGGGATTGCAGAGGATAGGTTTTACTGCGGTGATAATTTGATTCTTTATAAGGCAAAGATATGTTGTAGGTGAAGAAATGAAAAGAGCGTACCGCTTCATTGTTTCTATCATAGTTGTCTTAATTGCACTTTCTTCGTTTTTGGTGGGAAAAGGGTTTTTAGAAATTTTTACTTCCCGAAAATTCGATTCTTGGCTCTCTAATCAGCCGCAATTTTATACTTCACAGATGTCTGAAGAGACAAAAGAAACGTTTGTGTCAGTTGTTAGGGTTTACGCACAAACTCACAAGATGATTCTTATAACTAAGAAAACTGAATCAATTACTGAAGGGCCTAGGATATTGACCGTTGGCGTGCTGTCTTCTCCAGGTAGTGAGGCTAACAGCTTTGATTCCTTTGATATTCTTGGCACCCAAGTTATAAATAGGCAAAAAATCAATGAACTTCTAGGACATTCTTCGGAGTCATACCTTGGCTACGGAATGGATACTAATAATAAAGTTGGTGACTTACCATATGTTTTGGGTTCAGTTTATTTCAAATTAGATCAAATTACTCCTGGCTATAATTTGGGAAATTCTTGTGCTGTTTTAGGCCTTTCTCCTGAAGAATTTGATGAGTTGGTTAATCAGATTTCAGAAGCTACTGGCCTACATAAAGAAAAATTTATTACAAATTATTCAGGATCAGCGGTTGAAATTGGACTCTTCTACTACGTTGCTGGTGTAACTTTTATAATCTTGAGCATATCGTTTTGTTTACTGACATATTACAACTCGTTACAAGAATTAAAGAAACTTGGTGTCCACGTAATGCTAGGCTGGAGTAAGAGCGATTACGTCGTACATCATTATTTTTTCTATTGTGCTTTAGCAGCTGTTTTACTGCCGTTGGCCTTTATGTGGACAATGGTTAATTGTTCTGGATTTGATATTACTGGCAGTTTTTTTCTGTTTACGTTTATCTCGGCAATGCCAGCAATACTTGTAGTTGTGGTTTCGGTTCTAATTTCTGCTGCTCCACTTCTAACAATCCGCCCTGTAGATGCAATTTTAGGAAGACTGTCGCAAAAGGGTCTGTACGTTCTAACGGCGATAATTTATGCGCTTTGTTGTGTGGTAGTTTTTGCTGGTTCTACGTATATGGACGCTCCTATAACAATGTACTCAAATTTACTATCCACTCAAGAAAATTGGTCTGTATATAAAGATTGGTATATTGTCCGAAATCATGTTTCTCAAGGTAATTTTTTCAACGGCAGGCCAATGGATAAAAGTAAAGAATTATTTGATTGGTATAAAGATCACGAGCACGACAAAGGCGTCTATATTGCTCATGTAAATCAAATAGGTGAAGCAACTCTAAATGCCTATGAAGTAAATTCATCGATCTTGAAGCCCTTTGATGTTTTGATTGCATCCCCATCTTATCTAAAAGAAATCGGGGTAGCGTTGACTGATGAACAAGTTAAAAAAGCGGAGAATGGAACAAGGATTTATCTTGTTCCAAGCTCGTACTCAGAAGAGCAAAAATCTCTGCTAAAAGAACTTGTGGCTAGAAGCGACAAGATATTTGAGTCAGATATCGTTACACCCTATATGCAAAATCCTTCATCTGAATTTATTGAATACGATGCTAGTGGGGGATTTTTTACCTGGTCAACAAATATAGATAGCCCTTCTATAAGTACAAATGTTGTAATCAAAGTGGTAACGTCAAATAACATGGTTCCTACTGAATCAGAGAGCTTAGTTGCTACGGGGCTTGATAATAGTTACATAAAGTTATCACCTGAAGCCGCTTCAAATTTGTTGGATTCCAGCGGTGTTGTAGAGCTCTCTGATGACGGTTTTGGAACACAGTTTAGTTCGATAGAGAGCTTTATAAAGGACTACAGAAAATCTCTGCAGGAGCTCTTCCTCTTATTCGGTGTTGTAATTGTGCTTATGTTTGCAGCTATAACGGTGATTCAAATAAGTATGATTTCAATTGTCCAGAGATTAAATGAAAGGAAAATTGCTGTTGAATGCTTGTTGGGATTTGGCATTTACAAGCAATACATAAATATTTTCCTCGTAGTGAATCTCATTGCACTTGTTGGAACACTTTGCATGATTGTCATAGGCTCAACTCTTGGAATAATAATGGGCTGCTTAATGTTATTGATTTCCAATTTGACTATTAGTATTTCTGCAAATAGAAGCACCATGAGAATTGTTCTAGAGAATCTCTCTAAGGAGTAGTTATGAAAACATTTCTACAGGTAGATGCTCTTAATAAGTCATTTGGAAGCAACACAGTTCTTCATAACATTTCATTTGGGATAGAAAGTGGAGAGTCAGTGGCTCTCGTGGGCCCTTCTGGGTGTGGAAAATCAACGCTTCTTAATATCATCGGTCTTCTCGAGACTTTAGATTCAGGCACAATCAACCTTGAGGGAAGAACATATCCTTCGATCAATAGCAAAAAAGCAACACTTATGAGGCGTACTGAAATCAATTATCTATTCCAAACTTTTGCTCTCATTAATGACTGGAAAGTAAGCAAGAATCTCTTATTAGCGCTTCAATACACCAAGCTCTCAAAGCAGGAACAGGAACGTCTTATTAGAACTGTCTTAGAAAACTACGGGATTGGCGAGAAGTTCGATGCAGTTGTAAATGAGCTTTCTGGTGGAGAAAAGCAGAGAGTAGCAATTGCTCGAGCAATGATAAAGCCAGGTAATTTAATCCTTGCAGATGAACCAACCGGATCACTTGATAAAGCCATGGCTACTATTGTTATAGACAGTTTGCTAGACTCCGTTCACGCAAACCATAAAACACTTCTTATGGTCACACATGACATGGGCATTGCTCAGCGTTGTGATCGAATTATTGAATTACCAAAGCATCAATAGAAGTATTAACGGTTAAAACACGTCTAGCTTAGCAATGAGTATGAGGAGCGTTAAACAGTGTGGTCTTAGGCAACTTTAGGCAGGAAGGCTCACTGTTGCATCTGTTGTGTCTTCGTCCTGTATGCGAGGCTATGTGCAGCTACGAACATCATCAGAAGTAAGGCCAAGCCAACGAGCGCGATGTCCATCAATTTTTGTTGGCTGACGATGAAGCCACAGAGAAATTCCCAGAGTCCAAAGAGGCAGCAAATAGAGAAAACTTGCAGCTAGAAGACTCATGGAAGGCGCACCAATTGCAGAGAGTACCGAAATATTTGAGATGGACCACGGAACCAGTGGAGCAAGGATAACAGCGCTATTCTCGATATCCAAAGCAAGAGCGCTAGAAGAGTTCTCTGCGTTCTCACATAAATCGTTTGTCAACATAATGGCCAAGGTCTGGTTACAAGAAACCATTGAGGTAAACATGCTAGTAATCAGAACGCCAAAGAAAGGCGTGGAGTTATCGGAGAGGTCAGCTACCAGCTGGCACATACGGCGAAGCAGACCAGTTGTCTGGAAAAGACCAGCGTAGCTTGAAGAAATGGTCACGATTGTCAAGACGTTCATCATGGAGAAGACGCCGCCACCATTTACCATGTTTGCCACGGTCGCCCCAGGAGCGCGAAGGCCAAACAGCAGAATAACTGGTAGATCTTCAAGAGGAACACGCTGGATGTTGACGCAGAGAATACAGGCGAGTATCAGGCTGGATGTCATGGTCACAATGACGTCAACTTTAAGAAGCGAGAAAACAACCACAAGAAGTGCTGGTGTGAGTGAAATTAAAGAGAGCCTAAAGGAGCGGCTGAGAAGACCAGTGACATCGGGGATTGTTCCGGTGTTTGCCATAAAGAAATCCCAGGCCACGTAGATAACACACGCAGCAATAAAAGGCACCACGCTGGTACGAAGCATACGGTTGATGTTCTTAGATAGATTGGTATCGGTAAGTTGTGAAACTAGGATTGCGCTAGTAGACATAGGTGAGCAACGGTCGCCAAAGTAGCTACCTGCAAGAACGGCGCCACCAATAAAGAACTCGCTTGCACCAATTGCCTTGCCAATAGACATGCAGATGATTCCCATGGTTGCTGCAGTACCAAATGCGGTACCTAGAAGCATGGACATCATGGTGCAGAGTAAAAATGTTGCCAAAATAAAGATAGACGGAGAAATAAGAGAAGCCGAAATACTGACAATCTCTGGAATAGTTCCTGCCGCACGCCACGCGGCACTCATGGCACCTACCACAGCAAACAGCACAATGATTGTTTTAACTTCCCAGACAGATTCAAAAGCTGCTAATAAAAGCTTTTTTGCGGAGATTTTACGAGAAAGTCCGTAACCAAAAAAGAGAAAGAAACCAATGGTCAAAATAGATGTAAGGGGAAAAGATAGGGCTGTGCCTACGATGAGCATCACCGCAAAGACACTAAGTACTATAAGCTCTACCATGCATCCACTCCAAACAAATTTCTTATGTAAATAGGGTAGGCAACTGAAAAGTCGAAGTCCAACTGTTTTCAATGGTTATAATCACAAGTAATTTTTGTAATACAGTGGGAGCAAAAATGAACTTTCAAACTATGGATTATTTTGTTGCCGTTACAGAAGAAAAAAGCTTCACTAAAGCAGCTGAACGCCTGAGCGTAACTCAACAAACGCTCTCGGCAAATATAGCATCAGCAGAAAAAGAACTAGGCTCTAAGCTGCTGGAACGCACAGTTCCTTTGTCTCTCACGTTTGCAGGAGAAGAGTTCTTACGCTATGCCCGCAGGTTTCAAGCTCAGCATCGCGCTATGGAGCAAGAGTTTCTTGATATTGCGGGCAATGAGAGGGGCCGCTTGCGCGTTGGTGTTACGGCAACTCGAGGTCACATTATCATGCCTAGCTCTATTGCTGCTTTCCAAAAACTGCACCCAAACATCTCCATTGAGCTTGATGAGGGTGAGAATGATGAGCTTGTTGAGTGGTTGTCCGAAGGCCAGCTTGATTTGATTGTCGCAACCGTCAATTCATCGTCGTATGACTTAGTTGTCAAAAAGCTGTTTGACGAGAAGATTGTTCTGGTAGTTTCTCAAGCGCTGCTTGAATCTTTGTATGCAGACAATGTTGACTCTGTTGTCGCGCAAGTCAAAAAGACGGGAAAGCTTATGGCTTTGGAAGCTTGCCCCTTCCTAACGGTTGGTAAACGAGATATTGCTGGTAGTTTTGCTCGCCATGCGTTTGCGAAATCTGGCATTTCTCCCACCATCAAGGTCATGTCTAGAAACTCAGAGACGCTTTTGGCTCTTGCCATGAGAGGTGTTGGTGCGTGCTTCTTGCCGTCTGAGTTGGTTGCTTCTTCTAACTATGATTTTGAAACTTCTGGCCTCCACATTATTGAACTGGGAAAAGAAATGTCGTATTCGGTTAATGTTGCTTGGCGGCGCACCGATCACGTTTGGAGCATTATCGAGTCATTTGCTCAAGTTCTTTCTGAGCATCGTTATGTGGTTAAGCGAGGTGAGTAGTGTGGATGCTCTTCGGTCTGACAACAGCCTTGAGATTTTGTATCAGGATGAGTATCTGCTTGCTGTAAACAAACCTGCGGGAATTATCGTTCACGCAGACGGCACCCACAAGCCTTCGCTTACCGGTGCAGTTTGCGAGAAACTCCGCGCACTTGAGAGCTCAAGAGAGGTAGATCTTTCCCAGGTTCAAGCATTGAATCGTCTTGATAAAGAGACCACGGGCATTGTGCTTTTCTCGCTCAAAAAAGAAACGCAGCCGCAGTTTGACCAGCTTATTGCCTCCAAGGAGCTTTCTAAAGAGTATTTGGCGGTGGTTAAGGGAGCGTTTGAACCAAATAAATTGCTGATAGATAAGGCAATTGGAAAGGATAGGCATGACGCTCAAAAGATGAGGGTTTCAGCCACAGGTAAGCCTTCCCAAACAGAGGTGCGCCTCATTAAGGTTGCATCGTCAGTACAAGGTCAAACTCAAAGCTTGTTGTTGGTCAATTTGCTGACAGGAAGAAAGCATCAAATTAGAGTGCATCTCTCGTCACTTGGATTTCCCCTTGTGGGGGACGCGCTGTATGGAGGCGTGTCTTCTTTGCAACGCGGAGCAAAAAAGAAGCATAAAGTGCAGCCGTTAATGCTGCATGCATATCGCGTTGGATTTATTCATCCAGTCACGGGCGCAAAAATTGTGATTAAAACGGACATTCCAGAGCGATTTTCTTATTTTGGTGTCACTGAGGTGGACCAATAGTACATACTTTGTGATAGAGATATACATTCATTTTGTGCAAATACGTTACCCAGACGTGCATAAAGTGAACGAGGAGGGGGAGAAATGCCTGGCACAATGCGAGGTGTATATACCAACCTGACTGAAATTCGCAGGAAGGTATTTAAAGAGGTTTCGGCGCTTGCGTATGAAAAAGCAGATAAAAGCGTCGATGAAATTGCTCACCAGATGGAAGAGCTGCCTTACAAGATTATTCCAGGTGATATTGCAACGTATCGCGAGAGCGTCTTCTTAGAGCGCGCCATTGTTGGCGAGCGTATTCGCATGACTATGGGCATGCCTATGCAAGGCGTAGATCAACCCGAGCAAATATCCGATGGCTTGGAAGAGGCTTCTCGACCAGAGGTTTATTATCAGCCTCCGCTGATCAACATTGTTAAGTTTGCGTGCAACGCATGCGAGGACAATGTGTATCGCGTTACCAATGCATGCCAGGGCTGTCTTGCACACCCTTGTCGAGAGATTTGTCCTAAAGAGGCAATTAGCTTTGTAGACAAAAAGGCATATATTGACCAAGAGATGTGCATTCAGTGCGGTATGTGCTTCAAGGTTTGTCCGTACCAGGCAATTCATCATCACGTACGTCCTTGCGCTGCCGCATGTGGTATGGACGCTATTGGCTCTGACGAGCACGGTCGCGCAGACATTGATTACGAGAAGTGCGTATCTTGTGGTCAGTGCCTGGTCAACTGCCCCTTTGGCGCTATTGCCGATAAGAGCCAGATTTTCCAGGTAATTCAGGCTATCAATGAGGGCTATACCGTTGTTCCAATTGTGGCTCCTTCATTTGTTGGTCAGTTTGGCAAGGGCAGCGTTGGTCGTCTTCGTGAGGCATTCAAGGAGATGGGATTTGCCGAGGTAGAAGAGGTAGCAACCGGTGCTGATCTCTGTACTGTTCAGGAAGCGGAAGACTTTATCAAGGAAGTCCCAGAAAAGCTGCCATTTATGGGAACAAGCTGTTGCCCTTCCTGGTCTGCAATGGCTAAAAAAGAGCATCCAGAGCATGCTGATGCTATCTCTATGGCACTTACTCCAATGGTTCTGACCGCTCGTTTGGTAAGAAAACAAAATCCAGAGTCCAAGATTGTCTTTATTGGACCATGCACTCCTAAGAAGCTTGAGGCACTACGTCGCTCCGTTAAGTCCGAGGTCGATTTTGTTCTGACCTTTGAGGAGCTTGCGGGAATGATGGAGTCTAAGGGCATTG
>CABKMA010000019.1 GCA_902373375.1 uncultured Atopobium sp. | reverse complement strand
AGCAAATATCCTGGACCAGAAGTTGCTCCTGGTAAAAAGAACTTATCCGCTTTAACTGCAAATGTACTCATAATTACCTCAATCATTTTCAAAAGGACGCGCCATAGGCACGTCCTTTTTAGTAATTCCTACAGTGAGTGAATTGTAACACCCTTGACTACTCGATTGACCTGTCCAGTTGGAGAAGGTGTATCCGGTTTGTTATTAACACGGACTGAGTTCAAAAGCGCTACCACTTGAGCAACCATTACAAAAGGCAGAGCCAAATAAGGTGCTGGTAGAGGCTCTGAAAGCACCGGAAGACTAAACGCTCTTCCCGTAAAGTTTGTTGTACCTTCTTGCTCAATACCAATAGTCAGAGCAGCAATCTGATCTCCCTTAATCTCATCAAGGATGTCCAGATCATATTGGCGCGTATAAGAATTGTTGGAAACAAAATCAAATACAAGAGTATGTTCGTCAACAAAAGACTTTGGTCCATGGCGATATCCCATTGAAGAATCCCATGACGTTGCATTAACACCAGCAGCAAGTTCCAAAATCTTAAGCTGTGCCTCATGAGCCAGACCCACAAAAGGACCAGAGCCTAGATACGTAATGCGATTGAAATCGTTCTTGAGCCACTCTGCAATTTCTTCTTCACGCTCAATTACTTGTTTTCCCAGCTGAGCAGCATCAGAAATCCAGCTCTTTTTCTGTTGATCCTCAGCTCTATCAAATAAAAGCGTTGCGAGAAGTGTCATGCAACTATAAGATCCAGTCATAGCAAAACCCTGATCATTAGCACCAGGAATCAGAAGAAGTAATGTATCCTCTTTACCTGCGGATTCAACAGCAAGTTTTCCTTCAGGAGCACACGTAATATTGATAAGCAAAAGATTTTTGACAATCTGACGTGCAATATTTACTGCAGCAAGACTCTCTGGGCTATTGCCAGAACGCGCAAAAGACACTAAAACCGTAGGATTATCTGGGTCAAGGCTACCATACGGATCAGAAACAATATCGGTTGTTGCAACAGACGTAAACTCAAAAGAGCTCTTCTCGCCATGAGAACGAAGATAAGGAGTAATGGTATCTCCTACATAAGCCGAGGTTCCAGCGCCCGTAAAAACTACGTGTGTACGACGACCTTCTCCAAGATTGCGGGCACGCTCTACAAACGCTTTAATTGCAGAAAGATTCTCTTGATAAATGCCAAAGGTAGACTCCCAAAGCTCAGGCTGCTGCTTAATCTCGGCAGTTGTAATATGCGCGCCCAATGCTTTTAATTCTTCTTGGCTTTTCTTAAACATTGAAATCCCTTCTTACAGCTATCTAACTGCGTGTGTGTACAATTTTGTATCTAAATTGATCTGCGCGAGCCACACTTAGAGTGAACTCAACAATGATGTTTTTATCACTGTAGCTCGTACGAGTAAGGCTCAAAACAGGTGAGCCCTCAGAAATTTGAAGTAAAGTGGCATCATCAGAGCGAGCGATAGAAGCCTTAAACTCTTCCTCTGCTATACCAATCTTTACGTTATAGTCTTCTTCAAAAATTTGGTACAAAGATTTTTGCTCAACATCATGAACAGTAAGCGAGAAAAACTGTGAAACTGGAAGATACGTTACTTCCAACATCATAGGAACATTATCAGCACTTCTTAAACGTTTAATGCGAAAGAGTTTCTCGCCAAGAATAACACGCATATGTTGGGCTAAAAACTTATTAGCCTCAATAGCGTCAAACTCAAGAATAGTTGTCTTTGGAGTGCGGCCTAACTGACGCTGCTGGTCAGTAAAACTGTAGCCACCCATAAGGTCTGTTGCGCGCTCAGAAATGTCGGCAACAAAAGTACCACGACCACGCTGGCGGTAAATGAGCCCCATGTGTTCAAGCTCTTGTAAGGCAAGTCTTACCGTGGTACGAGAAAGTCCATAAGAATCGGAGAGCTCTCGCTCAGAAGGAAGTGGATCATCTGGGTCCATCTCATTCTCAATACGATAGCGCAGCATATTTGCTAGCTGCTCGTAGAGTGGTTGTCTTCCCAGAAAGGCTGTCATCAAACTCTCCTATAAAAGACGGGTGCCCAACAAGTGGACACCCGTCGCACTTACTTAACCCCAAATATATGGGAGAACACCAAAGCCAGAACCAAGGAGTGCAATTACCAAAAGCAGGCAGATGCACATAATTGGAGTCCAGTTACGCTTTGCCATGAGATAGTACAGGCAAAGAGTAAGAGCCAGAGGAATAAGCTTTGGGCAAACGCCGTCAAGGATCTTCTGGATATCAATTGAGACAGGAGTAGTAACTTCCTGACCAACAGTTACCAGATTAACACCTTTACCAACTGGAACGATAGCAGCAGTGCCATCTTTGCCATCAGCAGTCTTGCCACCGATAAACTTAACGGACTCAGGATTCTTCTTGAAGTCTACATAGCTGCCCTCAGCAAAAAGTGCCTTGTCATACTGACCAGAAGCAAGCTGCTCATCAGAAAGAGTTACCTGAGAAAGAACAACACTGTGAGTCTCACCGTTAGGAATGTTTGCGCCAACGCCAAGCTTGGTTCCACCATAGACGACAACCAGGCAGCCAACAACAAATACGCCCAAAATAGAAGCAGCACGAGTAAATTCTTTTGCGTTCTCGGTAAGCAAAGTAATTGCGTCAGTGCCCATCTTGTAAGAAAGGTTCATCAACCAATAACGAATGACAAACTGTGCAATGTTAAAGATGATGAGGAACAAGAACGGTGCAAAGACGTTGCCGGAAATTGCCATATTAGAGGTAATACCAGCAGTAATTGGAACAAGGGTAAACCAGAACAGTGCGTCACCAATGCCGCCTAAAGGACCCATTGCAGAAACGCGGACTGCACGAATGGTTGGGATATCCAGCTTGTTCTGCTCAAGGGAGAGAACAATACCCATAACAAAAGTAACCAAGAATGGGTGGGTATTAAAGAACTCAAGGTTGTGACTCATGGAAGCAGCAAGGTCATCCTTGTTGTCACCGTGAATCTTCTCAAGACCTGGGAGGATACCGTAAAGCCAACCAGCCGCCTGCATTCTCTCGTAGTTAAAAGAAGCCTGCAGGAACAAGGAACGCCAAACCATCTTGTTGAGTGTCTTCTGATCAAGTGGCTCAGCAGGAGTGGTGTTCTGATAGGTATCAGGAATATTAAATGCCATCTTCGAAGTCACCTCCAGCAACAACAGCAGGAGCAGCATTCTTCATCTTTGTCTGGAGCTGGTAATCCCAGAATGCGATACCAAAGCCGATGAGCGCAAGAAGCAGAAGTGCTGGACCAGAGAGCTCAGGAATACTGACAAATACGATTGCAGCTGCAAAGCCCATGAGGAAGAAGCCCCAAAGCTCGCGAGAAACCATAACCTTCAGCAGAATTGCAAAGCCGACGAAGCGCATCATGCCACCGGCGACGGACAGTGCATTCATGAGCCACTTTGGAATTGCAGTTGTGATCTGCGTACCAAATGCAGCGCCACCCAGGAAGAACAGGGTAACAATGACACCAAAGAAAAGACCAAGGGCAGCCATTGCGCCGTAGTTAATACGAGCAATTCCCTTAGGATCGGCCTTCTCGGCGTATGCATCAGCAGTTGCCATTACAGGGGACATAATGGTAAAGATGATGGTTACTGCATACTGACCAAGCAGGGAGAATGGAATTGCTGCAGCTACAGCAGCCATTGGTTCAAGTTTAGTGGTAATTGCAAAGACTGCAGACATAATGCCGCCAATAACAGCATTAGGTGGCTGTGCTCCACCAACAGGCATGTTACCGATGGTCATAAGCTGATAAGTACCACCAACAATGAGACCAGTTTGGACGTCACCAAGGATCAAACCAACCAAAAAACCGGTAACGATTGGCTGGTATAAAGACTCAAGGAAACTAAACTGATCGATGCCAGCGATAAACGCAACGATGAAAATTAATAACACCTGAATAGGGCTAACATCCATCTTAACTCCTCCTTTCAAACACACCATAACTGTCGATGACGATGACCGACAGACTATCCGAATACCTTTGCCAACCTGATAAAGCGCTTCCGCATTGCGTTTTTTACTCTCTATCAGGAGGTTGCGCGCAAAACTTACTCGAATAGCTTTGAGATATCCTCGACCGGAGTCGTAGGAACACGTCTGATCTCTAGAGTCACCCCCAATTCCTGAAGTTCACGGAAGGCAGCGACGTCCTTATCGTCTACCGCCACACTTGTGGCGACCTGTCGCTTTCCTTCGGCCATGTGCATATTGCCGATGTTCACCTTTTTAATAGGAACACCGCCCTTTACCAGAGTAAGGACATCCTCTGGATTCTCGGCAACTAAGAAAATGTGCTGGCTTGCTGACGCCTTGTGAATAACATCGATTGTTTTCTGAAGCGTAAAATACCTGGTTGCAACGCCACTTGGTGCGGCCATATCCATCAAACCCTGACGCATCTTATTTCCAGCAACCTCATCATTAGCAACAAGAATAAGGTTTGTTCCAAGGGTACCGTTCCACTGAGTAGCAACCTGGCCGTGAATCAGGCGGTTATCAATTCGAGCAAGCTTGATATCTGGTTCTCCCATAACAAGTTCTCCTCTCTTGCACGCATCTATGTGCGTGCTATTTGCGATTTTCATCGCACTACTCGCAACTTATGCTGCGTGTTTTACGGCAAACTTACTTATTGTTGGAAACGTTTATTAAAGCCCAACGATCTAGTGTGATGACCACGTTTGGGGCAAACTCAACATCTACTGTTTCTTTTTTGACGTCTTTTACTACGCCATACATTCCGTTGTTGGTCTTAACCTTCTGACCTGTATGAAGATTTTTCAAAAACTCTGAAGTAGTTCCAGCCTTTTTAGAAGAAGCTCTCCAAATAATGAAGGAATAAACAAGGCCCAAAATTACTAAAAACGCGAGAAGAACAATGGATGAAGCAAGTATGTTCTCTGCCAAATTTGCCATGTGTATCTCCTTAACTCAGAAACCAGCTGCTCTTTAAATGCCATCGTCTCCAAAAATGTCATCTTCTGGCTCAATCTCAAGCTCAAGACGCTTATGGATAACTCCCTGACTACCTGCTGCAACAGCAATTTCAACCAACTCATCAAGAGAGGTATTAGCCATACGACTACCAAGCGTTTCAAGAAGCATGGGAAGATTGGCACCTGTAACAACTTCTACATTGGAGTAATTCTGAGCAATAATCATTGCCTGATTAAAGGGTGTACCACCAAGAAGATCACAAAAAACCAGCACACCATCAGCGGTATCAAGAAGATCAGAAATTGTGGCAGCAAGAGTTTCTGGATACGTTGCTGCTCCAGCCTCAATAAAAGGAACGGGAACAAAAGCTTCTTGCTCTCCAGCTATCATTTTAAAGGCATCAGCAAGACCATTTGCAAAAGTTCCATGACCAGTTAAAACACAACCTACCATGTCAAACTCCCTCCAAAGGGCTTGAAATTACCTGGGGACTACTGAAAAACTTTAGAAATATCGAATAATTTCTCTAAGTGGTAGATACCAGATAACAACCTAATAAAAGTATAGGCTAGCGCGCTTATTGCAATGCGTACGTTAACAGTCCACGGCTTAACGGTAGTTTTTTTACCGTAAACGGTATGCTTGTTATTGTTTTTGCAGGTAAATATATAAATAATTTGTGATAGTACCATCAAAATTACCATTAACTAAGAGGTTTCTCAGGCGCATCTTTATACATAATAAACGTAGCACTTAACCGTAAAATCCTGCTCAAATACAATGAAAACATAAAATTGGTATTAAGAAGTTATGTACTGGTATCTTTTTTTAAAACATCTAATGAAAAATTTTTAGATAGTGCTTTGGTTAAATAGATTCAGTTCAACTCTGTTTGCAGTGGCAATATTTTGTAATGCTTTTTGCTTCTGTTTTCTTAGAGCTCATCATGTACTGTCTTTTAGATGAGGAGATAAGCATGATTGTTACCGTGACACTAAATGCATCCATTGATAAGGCTTACTATCTAAATTCTCCCGTTATAGACGGAACCGTACACAGAGTCTCAGTAGTTGATAACAGTGCTGGTGGCAAAGGTCTTAACGCCTCAAGGGCCATTACCACCCTTAACTAC
The DNA here is from genome assembly GCA_902373375.1 of uncultured Atopobium sp. GTDB lineage: Bacteria > Actinomycetota > Coriobacteriia > Coriobacteriales > Atopobiaceae > Lancefieldella. The sequence goes on along the minus strand of CABKMA010000019.1, from coordinate 12,413 downwards.
CCTGTATGTGCTACAGGATTTGTAGGTGGAAATAATGGCCGCTATCTTGTTGAACTAGCACATAAAGATGGTATTACCAGCGATTTTATTTATACTAATCAGGAAACTCGTTCATGCATCAATATTTTAGAGCCCAACGGACAATCAACTGAATTTTTAGAGCCAGGACAGCCTGTTCTTACTAAAGATTTTCTTGCTTTTAAAGCAAAACTTGCCGAACTAGCAAAGAATGCTGAAGTTGTTACTTTTAATGGCAGTATTCCAAAAGGTATTTCCGCTGCAAATTACAAAGAACTTATTGAAGAAACTATGTCCGCTGGTATTCCCTGTATTGTAGATGCATCTGGATCACTACTCACTTCTTGTATTGATGTTCTCCCCACCATGATCAAGCCAAATACCGATGAGATTGGCCAACTACTAGGAAGAAAGGTCTCTACAGAAAATGAGATTATTAAAGCGGCTCAAGAGCTGTATAAACGTGGAATCAAAATTGTAGTAATTTCACTTGGCGCTCAAGGTGCGCTGATGGTCTCTGATGAAGGAACCTTTAGAGCAACACCTCCAAAAATTGAAGTTATCAATCCCGTTGGGGCTGGCGATACCCTTGTTGGCTCTTTTGCTGTGGCGCTTGCTCAGAAAAAGCCAACTTCAGAGTGTCTTGCTTTTGCGCTGTCTTGCGCTACTGCAAGTTGCTTGTCAGCAGGTACTGGACGCTTTGATCAGGGTGTAGCTGCCAAGATTCAAAAACAAGTTTCTATCAAAAAGATTGCTGAATAAACGTACGATAAGACGAGCTTCTCGTCAAAGATTACAAAGATAAAACGATTTTGAGAAAAGTTGCGTAGAAAAGTAAGAGAAACGCTACAATTTTTTTCAGTCAATTAAAAAGCCCTTGAGGGCGAAAGGAGCAATAGATGTTCGTTACTACTAAGCAGATGCTTCTTGATGCACAGGCTGGTCATTACGCTGTTGGCGCCTTTAACGTTGAGAATCTTGAGTTTGTGATGGCTGTTGTTAAGGCAGCAGAAGAGCGACGCTCCCCCGTTATTCTTCAAACCACTCCTGGAACCATCAAGTATGCAAATCTTGATTACTTTGCAGCTATGGTTCGTTGCGCTGCTGAAGAGGCTAGCGTTCCTGTAGCTCTTCATCTTGATCACGGTGATGGCTTTGACCGTTGCATTCAGGCGGCTCGCGCAGGTTACACTTCTGTCATGATTGACGGTTCTCACGTTCCTTTTGAGGACAACATTGCACTTACCGCATCCGTAACCAAGTTTGCTGGCCCTATTAACCTTCCTGTTGAGGCAGAGCTTGGCAAAGTTGGCGGCAAAGAGGACGATGGCCCAGCTGTTAAGGGCGAGAACCCCTACACTGATCCAGACCAGGCTGAAGAGTTTGTCGCACGTACTAACTGCACTTCTCTTGCAGTAGGTGTTGGTACCGCTCACGGCGTCTACCACGGCACTCCTCACATTGAGCAGGGCATCCTAAAGGCAATCCGTCAACGTCTTGATATTCCTCTGGTTCTTCACGGCACTTCTGGCGTACCAGACGACCAGGTAGCAGAGGCAATCCAGAACGGTATTTGTAAGGTTAACTACGCAACCGAACTTCGCCAGGTTTTCACTGCTGCTTTCATGAAGTACATGTCCGAAAACCCTAACAACTTTGATCCAAAGAAGCCTTCCATTCCTGGTATGGAAGCAATCACTCAGATTGTTGCAAGCCACATGGATAACTTGGGTTCCTCCCACAAGGCGTAAGCGTTAAAGCAGAGCCATCGTATACATCCTGCTTTTTTGCAGATAAACATAAGGCGAGAAGACCAATTGGTCTTCTCGCTTTTTGTTAAAAGTAAAGCATTGTTACAAGCTCAGGGCTTAGCAAATCTTGCAAATCCAATCTGCCTCTGGAGCCTCAAGCTCGCCAGACTGAATGCTGGTCAGAGTGTTGCGAAGCTTAGACATAACTGGTCCGACAGCTTCCATACCAGCACCAAAGACAATTTCTTTCTTGCCGTCTACAACTTTACCAACAGGAGAAATAACAGCTGCAGTACCACACATGCCGCACTCAACAAACTGATCGAGCTCATCAAAACGGACAGGACGCTCAACAACCTTCATGCCAAGCATGTCTTTAGCAACAGTTGCCAGAGAACGACGGGTAATAGAAGGCAAAATGGAGTCAGTGTAAGACTGTGGAATTACCAAGGTTCCCTCTTTATCAACAAAGAGGAAGTTTGCACCACTGGACTCCTCAATATACGTACGAGAGCCAGAGTCAAGATACATACTATCTGCAAATCCCTGCTCATGCGCCCAAGTGGTTGGATACAAAGACATAGCGTAGTTCAGACCAGCCTTGATGTTTCCAGTACCATGAGGAGCAGCACGATCATACGGAGAAACGGTCAGTGCAACAGGAGCTACACCGTTAGAGTAATAAGCTCCAACTGGGGTGACCATAATACGGAATTCATACGTAGGAGATGGTTTAACACCAACAGTATTGCCGGTACCAATCATAAAAGGACGCACATACAGCGTAGCGCCTGTACCAAATGGTGGAACCCAAGCTGCATTTGCAGAAACAACCTCTTTAACTGCAGCAACAAATCTTTCTTCAGGAAATGGTGGCATAACAAGACGAGATGCAGAATCTACCATACGCTGAGCATTAAGGTTAGGGCGGAAGCAAACAATGTCACCAGAAGCTGTGGTATAAGCCTTTAGTCCCTCAAAAACTTCCTGGCAATAATGAAAGATATTTGCACATTCAGACAACGTAATGCTGTGATCAGCGGTTAGACCACCCTCGTCCCAAGCGCCATCTTTGTAATGAGCTACATAGCTGTAGTCACATTGCGTATATGCAAAGCCAAGTGATGTCCAATCAATGTCTTTTTTCTCCACTGAAGTTGCCATGGCTTTCCTTTCTCCGAGGGCTTCAAAGAATGTGCTTCATCATAAACGTACAAGTACAAATACCTTGCTCTATCAAATAGTTTGTAACCGAATAGATATTTTGCGGTATAACGTACTTGAACCAAAAGGAGCAGATATGTATATCAAACTAAAGAGAACCTACGATACAGCAGAAGCTGACGATGGGTATCGTGTACTTGTTGATAGACTATGGCCTCGTGGCATAAAAAAAGAAAACCTGCACGCCGATGAATGGGCAAAGACTATTGCTCCTACCACCGAATGCAGAAAAGCATTCAATCACGATCCAGCACGCTTTGACAGCTTTGTGTCTACCTATACAGCTGAACTTGACAGCAATCCCGACGCAGATGCCTTTGTCGAACAGCTTAAAAAGCTTAATCAATCTACCGTAACGCTGCTTTTCTCGGACAAAGACACTCAGTACAACAATGCAGTAGTACTCAAAAAATGGCTTGAGCCTCAGTTAAACTAATACGCTTACCGGGTCATACCTACATCTCTTGCGAGAAGAACTCCTTATAGAATGACAATTCCTCAGGAGTATCAATACTTGATGAGAAAACAATGTCAGCCTCTGCGCTACCACTGTTTTTATCCATAGAGGTGTCTGTAGAAACAAGTAAGTTTTGCTGCTCTAATAAACGTTTAAGCTGGTGAGCAGCTCCTGCACCACCGTCAAAGAATTCTACATTGCCTAAAACAGAGCTAATTTGCTTCTTGATAAAAGGATAATGCGTACAACCCAGAACCACAGCATCTACCTGACCTGCGTAATCACCCAAAAGCTCAGTCAGTCGTCTCTGCATCTGTTCTGAATCAGCCTGACCAGATTCAATGAGTTCTACCAGACCCTCTCCTGGAATAGAGATGACCTTTGCAGAAGGATGCAAGCGCGACTCAAGGTTGTGATACTTTTGCAAAGAAAGTGTTGCTTTTGTAGCCAAAACAACTACCGTTCCATGAGGATATGTAGTTACTGCTGGTTTAAGAGCTGGCTCAACACCCACAATCGGTAGATGAGGATAGGTGGCTCTGAGCTCATCTGCAGCAGCAGCTGTAGCGGTATTACAGGCTATAACCAACGCCTTAGCACCCTCATCAATAAACTTTTTAGTAATTGCAGCAGAGCGCTGTGCAATCTGCTCTTTTGACTTAGTTCCATAAGGAGCAAATGCAGAATCTCCAAAATAATGGAACTTCTCGTCAGGCATTTGCGCAACAAGGTGCTTAAGCACGCTCATGCCACCAACACCCGAGTCAAACACACCAACAAAATTATGAGGAGCTAAAGGAGCTTCCATTACAAAACCTTTCAAACTGAACGTACAGTATTTTATACCTTTATCATTCAAAGGTTGATTTCCGTCACTCTTGGGTAGAATGCCAAAGATGTGTTTTTAACGATTGGAGTTTCATGAGCAACGAAGGTAAAAAGGTAAAGGTTCACTACGTCGGCACGCTTGATGACGGAACTAAGTTTGACTCTTCCCGCGATCGTAATGAGCCACTGGCATTCACCTGCATGGCAGGTCAGATGATTCCTGGATTTGACGAGGCTGTCAAAGACATGACTGTTGGCCAGATTGTTGACGTCCACATTCCAGCGGCAGAGGCATATGGTGAGCGCCATGAAGAGGCCGTGCAGCCTGTTCCTGTTGCTCAGCTTCCTGGATCTGAAAAGCTTGTTGCAGGTCAGCAAGTTACTCTGGGCACCCCTGAGGGATACCCTGTTATGGCAACCGTAGTTTCTAATGACGGCACCACTATTGTCTTTGATACTAATCATCCAATGGCTGGTAAAGACCTTAACTTCAACATTGAGCTTCTTGAGGTAGAAGAGTAGCTCACTCCCCCTCTATAAGGCGAGAAGGACGTAGATGGTGTGACCTCTACGTCCTTTTTTCTGAGATAGGTGCAAAAAAGAGCTTGGATGCATGCATCCAAGCTCTTTTGCGTAGCAAATTATTATGAGACTGAAGTCTTAGCTCAATACAACGCCGCCGAGCCAACCCCACCTAGGAGTACTCAAAGCACCAAGCTGAGAAATCCAAGAGCTCAAGCTCTGGCTTCTCACAACACCAGAAAGACAGTGTCTGACCATTCCGCCACCAATGTAGATACCAACGTGGCCATAAATCAAAGCTGCGGCAGAACCACCAAGGGTTGGAACAGCAATAATCATGCCAGGCTCAATGGCGCTCTGATCAGTGGAGTAGCACCAGGAATAATACATATCAACGGCGTTGCCATAGAATCTACCAACACCAGCGTTAGAGAAGACGTTGGAAACCCAAGCAGCACAGAAGCCAGCTCCTGTAGATCCTGTGTAGCCAGCAGCATTAACAACTGCAGCAGCGGAACCAGAACCAGCAGAAGAAGTTCCTCCTCCGCCTCCGCCACCAGAATAGCTACCAGAATAGCTACTAGAATAGCTACTACCGCCACCGCTTGACTCAGAACGTTGAGCGGCAACACGCTCTGCCTCCTGCTGAGCAGCAAGGAGCTCAGAATCACGCTGAGCAATAAGCGCTTTAACGTTGTCATCAAGATTAGAAACAACGTTAGCAGCATCTGCCTGACGTGCAGAAATCTCATTAAGCTGGGACTCCTGAGAAGCACGAAGATTCTCAAGCTCGGTCTTCTTATTTTCTAGCTCAGTCTTTTCAGACTGAAGAGCAGCTTTGTCTGCCTCAAGAGCAGCTTTCAGATTTTTAACTTCCTCAATCATCTTCTGATCAGACTCAGAGATTTTATCAAGGTAATAAATATTGGATGTAAGCTCCTCAAAGCTAGCCGATGAAAGAATCATCTCAAGAGCGCCAGCGGGACCAGCCTTATAGCTGTCAGACATACGTGCACCAAGAGATTTTCTTTTCTCGGCAATCTGAGCCTCTTTTTCAGAAATCTCTTTCTGCTTAGCGTCAATCTGATTCTGCTTATCAGTAATCTGATCAGAAATAGCACCAATCTGAGAGTTGGTATCATTCAAGCTTGCCTGCATGCTAGAGACCTCGTTAGAAATCTCATCAAGCAACTTCTGAGCAGCATCGTAATCACTACGAGCAGCATCAATCTGAGCTTGTGTAACACCAAAAGCAGGGCGTGTGTTAATCAGAGAAGCAGTGACAGCTGCGGCAGCAATACCCATGCCGGCAAAAATCTTAAGAGCATCACGGCGATTAAAAAGAGCAGCACTCTGCTCTTCAATGGTCGTAGCTTGCTGTTTCTTTAAACTCATTAGGGTCTCCTAGAACGTTTAACAGTATGGTGTGACCTTTGAGTGACTATTTTACCCGAGATACGCTCTGATATTCAAAAGGATACGTAATTTACAAACTTATCAAAGCACATTTTGAGAAGTTTAATTTCTAAATTGTGAGGTAAATGGTAGGATTTATCGATTTTCAATATGTGCAACATTTTTAATTGAAATGGTAATCCTTCCATCAGATTCATGATAAAACTCTAAATATCCTGGACTATTTGATAATTTTGAAGGAAATGAAATCTCAATTCCTGTATCTGTTCTAATCTTATGATTCTTTGCAATCCTATGAGCAACACCGCGTTTAACTGGAACTTCTTCTGGAAGCTCTTTACTTGCAACCTGGGCTTCGTACTTCTTTTGAATCTCAGGACGCTCCTCAAAGATGCGCTTACCAACCTTGATAGGATCTACTACCTCTTCCACCTCAGCCGCTTCTGCAACAGCTGCCTTAGCACGAGACACTTCAATAGCAGGCTCAAGACCATACTCTTCTGCTAAATCCTGAACAATAACGGTTACTTCACCAATAACCTCATGACTTGAAGCCTCTGATGTGCACTCAAGGAAGAGTTCTGGGATGATGAACTTTCCCTCTCCTGCTACCGAGCGATCATGATCGTGGAAATCAATGGCGCCTGTGTCCAGATCAATGACTGCATATGAGTCAACTTTTTGCGTAGGTGATGGCAACGTTGCGTCTTGACGCAAAATCTCGTTAGAAGAGCCATTAACGTCATGGATAAAGGCCTGCTTGCGTGGAAGAAGCACAATGGCAAAAAGACGTCTTCCCTCGCCCTCAAATGCCTCAGCCTGAGCGTCCTCATTATCTGCAGCCGCACCAGCAAGGGCCTGTCCTGCATCAGTATCAAGGTAGTCAGCCACAAGAAGGTCACACTGCTCAACATCATCTGCGCGACGAAGCTCTTCCCAAAACCACTGGGCAATTTGATGAGAAAACTCTACAAACTCAATATCTCCATGAGCATACTCCTGAAGACCACCAGCAAAATTGCTAGTAGGAGCAAACTCTCCATGCCTAGACTCTGGATTTGCCGTAATCTTACGCAGCCTACGCTGTACGTATGACTTTGTCTGACGATCCTCCAAATCCAAGATAGATTGAGAAAAGTATTTAGTTCCCGTCTCAAAATCAAAGACGTGAAGAATAGCCTTAGTGACTCTAAGCATGTAAAACCTCGTTTATTGCAGATAGTTGTGCTGGCGAGAAACCCTAGTGCTTGACACACATTAAAGGATCGCCAATTTTAACCAAAGGACGGCCACCAATAAGCGTTCCAGACTCACCAATAAGATCAATGCGTTCAAACTTATCTGCATTTACAACGGTAACAACAACCACATTTTCATATCCAGCTTCTTCAATAGCAGCAGGATCAAATGAAATCAGTGGAGTACCAGCCTTAACCTTATCGTTAGCATGAACAAAGCGTGTAAAGCCCTTACCATTCATCTCAATGGTACCAACACCAATGTGAATCAAAATCTCAATACCAGTATCTGAGGTAAGACCAATTGAATGATTAGTTACATTAGTTGCGGTAACACGGGCATTGCAAGGAGCATAAATACAATCAAGACCAACCGGCAAGATGCCATAGCCTTGACCAAAAAGTCCACTTGAAATTATTTCATCGTGAACCTCTTGTACGCTTACAAGAACACCAGAAACTGGTGCATAGATAGTGTCTTCCCTGGTAGCAAATGTAGCTTTCTGAGGCTGCTCTATTCCATTAGAGGGAACAAACGCATTTTTAACCTTTGACCAAAGACCCATGATGCCTCCTTGAATACGTGCTTTGTACAGATATCATCTGACATAACACTTCTATTTTACCTAAGCGAGAAGGACGAATGTTCCACAGAGAAACATCCGTCCTTCTTTCACGAATTTACAACACGAAATTACAACTTACTGCATTCTTTTAGCACCTCTAAAAATAATTGAACGTGCAGCAAAATAAGTGACCAAGAAGTATCCACCGTACAGAGCGACTACAACTGCAACTACTCCACCAATGCTACTTGCCACATCAAAGTTACCAATTGACTTGATAACGGAGACCATAATTGACATTGCGCAGGTTGCATGTGCAGCTGCCATAAGCAGTGGGAACAGGAAGTACACGCCAATCTGAACAAAGAGCGCACGACTTGCAAGGCCCTTCTCGGCACCAAGCTCTGCAAGAACTTGATAGGCACGAGCGTTGTCCGACGCCTCGGAGAGCTGCTGAAGAGCCAGAATAGCTGCGCACGCAATGAAGAGTACCAGGCCAATGTACAGCGCCAGATACGTCACAATACCAGAGAATCCAGCAGTACCTTGAATATATTGAGAGGCAGTAACAACAAGCATTAAAGAATACGGATCGGAATCGTTTCCCGTTACGCTGCCATCGCCGAAGTACTGCTTAATTTGACCCTGGAACTGTGTTTCAGTAGCATCACCTGGAGTTTGGTAGTTACCTAAGATGTATGAGTTGGTCAAAACAACGCTTGAAGGGAAACTTTGATCAGCAACAACCATAATTCCAGCTACAGGCACAAGATAAGGGCCACCTTGCGTCTGAGCAATATCCAGTGTTCCACCAACAGCATGGAGCTTATGACCTTGAATGGTAAGCTCAGGATTATTTGCAAGAGAATCCTGCCAGTATTTTGTGAGATTAGTATCAAGTGTCCAAACCATATAACCGTCAGTACCAAAATCAACAGGCTCAAGACCAGACGCAACGCGCAGTTTGTTGTACTGAGAAGCTCGCATCAGAGTCACACTTCTCTGCGCAGGATCTCCCTGACCGCTATAGCCGGTAAAGTAATCATCAAGGCGCTTGCCTGTTACAGCATCAAGAGTACTATACGTAAAGCTTGGTGTTGTTGGATTATCTTGAGCAGAGTACGTATCTACCTGGAAGGTGTTTTTGATAGTTTTATCCCACTCTGGATCTAGCTTCTGCACTACAGAAAGGTAGTCATACGAATCTGCTGGACCAGGGGTATAACTGCGCTCTGAGCCTGGATTAATTTGTACAGAAACATCGTACGTTTTGACTTTAGAAAAGCTAGAGTTCATAGAGTCAACAAGCGAGAAACCCGTACCAAGTCCACAGACTGCCACAAAGAGCATAGCGCAGACTAAAGAGATGGAAACCCAAGCAGTATTAACGCGGGCATTAAACTGACGCAGGATGAACGAGTGAAGACCCTTGTAGTAAAAGCCCTTCTGCATCTGCATAAATCTGAGCAAGAAACCAGAGATTGAGAAGAAAAAGAGTGCTGTGCCCACAGATACCAAAGCAGTAGCCATGGCAAACTCTTCATCTATCTGTTTTAAACCATTGTGCTGAAGCAAAATATAGGAATAAGCAATGATTCCAAGAGAAGCCAAGAAGAGCAGTACAGAGATGGTAAGGTTTCTTACCTTGACGGTCTGAGTTACTTTGTCTGCGTTAAGAAGGTCAATGAGCTTGTAGTGGGAAACCGTGGTCACGTTAAAAATAAGCGCAACCACAAACATAACTACAAAGTAAATAACCGTTTGAATGAGCGCAGCTTGCGAGAACACAAACTTAAATGAATCAAGAGTCGTGTTGAACATGTGGGCCGTTGCAAACATCATAAATTGAGAGATAAAAATACCTGCAACAAGTCCAACTACCAGGGCGAGAAAACCAACAAGTATCGTCTCAATACTCATAATCTTTGAGACATTTCTTTTAGTCATACCCAGTATCTGATACATGCCAAATTCTTTTTTTCTACGACGAATCAGAAACTGATTAGCATAGACAACAAGAAATCCCATAATAACGGCAAGAAAAACGCTTACTCCAGAGATGGTATTACTCAAAAGCTGAACAATGTTTCGCTGGTCTTCAGAAAGATTTAACACCATAGATTGCTGAGTAATTGAATTGAAAGAATAAAACAGTGCAACGCCTACTGCCAATGTCAGAAAGTAAATGCTGAAATCGCGCAGTGATTTCTTGACGTTGCCAAGCGCGATTTTACTGTACATCAGCACCCTCTCCTCCCAGGAATGAAACAACGTCCATGATCTGGTCAAAGAACTGCTTACGGGGCTTCTCGCCACGAACAATCTCATTGAAGATGCGACCATCTTTAATGAAAATAACGCGATGAGCGTAAGAAGCGGCATAAGAATCGTGAGTGACCATAGCAATGGTTGCACCATTGCGGTTGAGGTTCTCAAGGCTTTCAAGGAGCGTGCGGGCATTCTTTGAGTCAAGAGCACCAGTTGGCTCGTCTGCCAGAACCAATGAAGGGTTAGTAACAATTGCTCGAGCTGCAGCAACGCGCTGACGCTGGCCGCCGGACATCTCGTAAGGGAACTTGTCCAGCACCTCGGAGATCTGGAGCAGCTTGGCAACGTTTTCTACGCGCTCCAAAACTTCCTGAGCACGGACATGACCAATAGTTAAAGAGAGCGCGATATTCTCGCGAGCGGTAAGACTATCAAGCAAGTTGGCGTCCTGGAAAATAAAGCCCAAGCGGTCACGCCTAAAGGCAGAAAGTTCAGAGCCACGCAGGCTAGAAAGCTCTTGGTCATCAATAAAAATGTGGCCTGCAGATGCTTGGTCAATGGTGGAGATACAGTTCAGAAGCGTCGTTTTGCCAGAGCCAGAAGGTCCCATGATGGCAATGAACTCACCGCGGGCTACAGAAAGATTAATGCCGTCCAGCGCTTTAGTGATATTTCCGCGAGTTCCATAGTACTTCTCGAGGTTTTGACAAACCAAAACGGTATGAGGGGTAAGTGCTGAAGGCTGTCCAGCCACAACAGTTGGCTGAGTTGGAGCTGATTGCATTGCTGCCATGTTGCGTCCTTTCATTGGAAGTGAGTAAATCTTGAGATATATACTCCATCACTACCGTTTACGTTGCCATCGATTGACCTTACGGAAACCTTACGCTTTTCTCACTTTGATATGTCAAAATATCACTATCAAGCATACGAGAGGGGCATGCTATGGAGTTGGTAATTAAAAGATTTGGGCAGCTTACCGCTAAAGAGTTATATCAGATTCTTTCTCTGAGAGCTGAAACGTTTATTGTTGATCAGCAGATTATGTATAACGATCTTGATAACGTTGATCAAGCTTCTACCCATGTCTTTTATCAAGATACTAACTCAGTAGCTGCATATTTACGCATCATTGATGCAGGACAGTCATACAACTCTCCGCTTATTGGTCGCGTATGTGTAAGCAACAAAGGTGCTGGTATTGGCTCTAAGCTATTGCACGATACCCTTGATTATCTGGCACAAGAAAGTGCTGCCTCCAAAGTGTTAGTTGAGTCACAACTCAAAGCCCAACCCTTTTACGAGCAAGCTGGATTTACGCAGGCATCTTCTAAGGTACTTGATCACTTTGGCGTCCTCCACCATGTGCTCTCCTTTGACCTTGATGCATATCGCCAAACAAGAAACACGATCAACATTGATGATGCCCATGTATCTATTCGACCGCTAGACACTACCGATTTGCGCTCGCTGCAGAAGCTTAGCGTAGAGACATTTGTAGATACCTTTATTGACTCAAATACAGCAGATGATTTAGCAAACTGCATCTACTCACTCTATAACACAGAAAAGCTTTCTCGAGAGCTATCTGCTAAACACTCATATTTCTATTTTATTGAGGTAGACGGCCAGGTAGCTGGCTACCTGAAGCTCAATACGCGCTATGAACAAACCGAGGGTCAGCGCGATGACTCACTTGAAGTTGAGCGTCTGTATATCCTTCCGCATTTCAAAGGCTTACACCTTGGATCAAAGCTTATGAGATTTGCTCTTGATTTAGCAAAAGAGAAGGGTAAGAAGCGCGTGTGGCTGGGTGTCTGGGAACACAATGAGCCTGCTAAGGCATTTTATTCACATTGGGGATTCAAGCGTTTTAGTCAGCATACCTTCCCAGTAGGAAGCGATCCTCAAACGGATGAATTGTGGGAGCTTCTAATTAAGAACTAGCACAATTGCTGTTAAAAGCTACAGCTTCATTTTAAATCCGTAAAAGACTGGTTGAACGTAATAGAAAACGTTGAACCCTTCCCAACCTTACTGCTAACCATAAGCTTAAGGTCCATTTTCTTGCAGAGCTCATAACAAAGATAGAGACCCATACCGGTAGATTTGGCGTACTTGCGTC
>CABKMA010000018.1 GCA_902373375.1 uncultured Atopobium sp. | reverse complement strand
GATAGACAAACTCTGCCATATGCTCCTCCTTAAGGGGCTGTCAGATGAAATATTCGCATAGTCCATGCTATTAAAGTATTGAAGGGACTATTCATAAAAATAGAAACTAAATTATGGCTTTACATGCCCTTGATTTGCTTTATCTACAGCATCTTTAACCATCTGTGCGTACAAGGTGCCACCTTTATTAATGGAATTTGAATCGGAGCCAAAGTGCACGTAATCAGTACCTGCCCAAATATCAGGATTATCCTGAGCAACCTGTGCCCAATCGGCAATGGTAATGAAGTCATACTGCTGAGCAAGCTCAAGCTCATGCGCACGTATAGCATTTGCTCCCGCGTTTGGATCAGTGTTTCTACCATCATACGGGGTTACAAAAATCAAACGATGACCACGTGGCAGCATGTCTACAATCTTGTCAACTGCATCAGAGCCACCAACAGGGTTGGTTCCTAAAGCTACAACAACATCCTGGTAGAGCGTATTGTTATCAATTGCTGTCTGCAGCAAATCTACGCCCATTGATACATTTCTACTTACTGAGGCATCAATTTGCGCGTCAGGTAGCGCGTCCTGCAGGTAAGAACGAGCACGAAGTGAAACGGAATCACCAATGTAGGTGACACCTTCAACGACATTGTAATTACTTGCTTGTGAGGTATCGGCGTGCTTACGCGTCATGGTCATGGTGCTTTGCTCCTGCAATGATGCATTAAGCAGTAAATCATTCTGGAAATCGCTTAACTGTGGAGCAGTAAGCGCAATAAACACAACAGCTGCAACAAACGGCACCAGAGCGAGGCTAGTACCTCGTAAAACCTTCTTGCCATCAAGCTTAATGCGCGAGAAGAGCTCTGGAGACTTTCCAGCCAACGCCGGCTCAAGCACATAGAATGAGCAGCTTGCAAATACAAACGACAGTACCAAAGTTAAAAGCGCGGCCAGAACTGGATTGACCTTCTCGGCAAAAATAATATACAGAGGCCAGTGGAACAGATACACACCATAGCTGGTGTCTGCCACAAACGAAACAACTCCAGGCTCTTTAATGCCGTCAGTTTTTTGATGCAGTAAACGAGCAAAGAAAATCATTGCTGCAGCAGCAAGAGAGGCAAAAAGGAAACCAAAGGTGTACGTAAAGATATCGTCAAAGTGTACAAAAACGCTCAAGAAGACAAGAGCACCGCAGCTTGCCATAAGACCTAAAAGCGTCAACTGAGTAGAAAGCTTCTGCTCAATGTGGTCAAACAGTACTCCTGTATGAGCAATTCCAGCAACACACGCTAATAGCGCGCCAATAAAGAAGGGGAACACATGCGTTTGCGTTGAAAAATACTGAATAGAAAGATTAGCAGAGCTTTGAGCGCCAGTAGCCATTGCCATATACGTAGCAATCAAAAGCACCAGTGAAGCTCCGGCAATCTTTACCTTATAGCTTCTAATTGTTTTGCTGAAGCAAGCAAGCAGCCAAGCGCACAAGCCCCACAGGATATAAAAATGCATCTCAACAGCAAGACTCCAGGTATGCAGATATACATGAGGAGCAAATTGGTTCTCATAGCTGTTGCCCAAAACAATCTCAAAGTAGTTAGTCACAAAGCCAAGCGCTGCGGCAATTTGATACTTAATACCAGCAATAAACTCGGCTCGTACCAGCAAAAGAAATGGCGTACATACAAGCACCATAAACGCAAGTGGAGGCACAATTCTATAAAAACGCCTACGCAAAAACCCTATGACGTCAATAGATCTAAAACGAGCAAACTCGTCAATCAAAAGAGCCGTAATAAGATAACCCGAGAACGTAAAAAATACGTCAACGCCAATGAAGCCGCCTGGAAGCACTTCCTTAAAAAAGTGATATATAAGGACTAAGACAAGTCCTGTTATACGTACAAGCGAAAACCATTTAATTCGCACTTTGATAAATCCCTTGCTTAAAAGTTCCCTCATACACAATTTTGTCTTGAGTAGTGAGCTTTCCTTGGCCATCTGCCTGGCCTTTTACAAACTGACCCTCGTACGTCCAACCATCTTTTGAGGTATACGTTCCCGTACCTTGGAAATACCCATCAACAAACTCTCCTTCATAGGTATCGCCATTTTCAAAGGTCATCTTACCTTGTCCATTCATCTTTCCTTGAATGGTTGTGCCTGTATACGTTACCTGATTATTGCCAAATGTCAGTGTTTTTTGACTTGGACGATTAACCAACGTAATAGAAAGTACCGCAAGCACCAAAATTGCAGCTACACTTACGAGCTCTAATTTTTTTCTTACTGCACTTATAGGGCGAGAAGGACGTACTTCTGGCTCTGGATCTGCCTGAACACGATGGCGCTTCTCTGCACGAATGTTTTTACGCGAAGACAAAGGCGTTTTCTGGCGCTTCTTTTTTTCTGGAGCAACCTTAGGCTTTTTGTCTTCTACAACTTTATGGTGCGTTAGTGAAGTAAAAGCTGATGAAAACTTCTGAGACACAGCCTGAAAAGAAGCTGCTGGACTTTTTGAAGTATCAACTTTCTCTGCAGCATCTTGTTGAGTTTTTACAGATGCAACATCCCGAGCCTCAAAAGAAGACTCGAGAGTACGCTCCGTTTTATTTATATGACGAGCGTTTCTTTTTTTTGCAGAAAAACGCGTAGGAGAACTCACTGGACATTCCAATTCAATCGATTTTTTATATCTCTCATTGTACTGATTTCCTTCAACTTTTGAATTGTCATTTGTCCTACATACATTTATCAGATTCACAGGTATTTCTATTGTTTTTTATACGATTTTCTATTCTAAGTAAAAGCGAGAGGGGTACACTACAAAGTGACATTAAAAACAAAATGTGCTTGCTAAAGTATGTTTTAATTAAAAAATTACTGTATCGACATTTCTAGGGAGGCGAAGATGGCAGAAACAATTCGTAAAGTAAACATCATTGGCCATTTGAACCCAGACACAGACAGCATTTGTGCTGCAATTTCTTATGCGTATCTTAAAAATAAAATTGACAATCCTATCTATGAAGCTCGTCGCGCTGGTTCTCTAAACCGTGAGACTGCCTTTGTTTTAAATCACTTTGGCTTTGAAGAGCCAAAGCTTATTACTACCGTAACTCCTCAGATTAAAGACGCAGAAATACAGACTCAGCCAAAAGTTGACGCTGAGATGAGCCTCTATTCTGCCTGGCAGCTCATGCAAAACGTTAAGCTGGATACGCTCTGCGTTACAAATGAAGACGAAGAGCTCACTGGTCTAATTGCGGTAAAAGATATTGCAAATGCCAACATGAGCCTTTCTGAGCCCAGCCTGCTTTCTAAAGCAAAAACAAGCTATGCAAATATTGTCTCAACACTTGGCGGCACCATGATTCTAGGGGATCCTCAAGGCGCTGTTAAACAGGGTAATATTCGTGTTGGTACCAGCGCTACTGCACTCTCAGAGATTGTTGACACCGGAGATATCATTGTGGTTGCTGGCAACCATGAGAACCAAACAATTGCTGTCGAGCGTGGTGCTTCCTGCCTTATTGTTTCTTGTGATGCTCCTATTGCACAAGACGTTATTGATCTTGCTCAAAAACGTGATTGCGCCATTATTAGCACTCCTCGTGATACTTTTGAGGTAGCTCGTCTACTTATTATGTCTATGCCTGTACGCGAAAAGATGCTCACTCAAAACATCCTTAAGTTCAGCGTTAACACAGCAATTGACGATGCTCGTAAGGCCATGACTAACTCAAGGCACCGCTTCTTCCCCGTTATCAATGAAAACGGTACTTTTGCTGGCCTTGTCAGTGGACCTGGCCTTTTAAATCCTCGCAAGAAGCATGTCATTCTTGTTGACCACAACGAGCGCACTCAGGCTGTTGACGGTCTTGAGCAGGCAGAAATTATGGAGATCGTTGACCATCACCGCATTGGCTCCATTGAAACTTCTAACCCAATTACCTTTAGAAACGTCCCTGTTGGTTGTACCTGCACCATTATTTATGGCCTTTACCATGAGTATGGAATTGATATTCCTAAAAACATTGCTGGCCTTATGCTTTCTGCAATTCTTTCAGACACTCTTGCTTTCCGCTCGCCCACTTGTACTGAGCGCGATATTGTTGCCGGTAAGAAGCTTGCAGAAATCTGCGGAGAAGACATTGACTCTTATTCTGAGCAGATGTTTGATGCTGGTGCTGACCTCACTGGTCGTACTGCAGAGGAAGTCTTCCATGGTGACTATAAAGTGTTTAGCCGTGGCGGCGTAAAGTTTGGCGTTGGTCAGGGCTCCTTTATGACCGAGACAAGCCGTAAAGCTGCAGAGAAACTTGTCGGACCATTTTTGGAAACTGCTGCTAAATCTGAAGAGCTTCCAATGGTCTTCTACATGTTTACTGACGTTAAAAGCCAGGTTACCGAGATGCTCTTCTACGGTGCCAATGCCGCTAACGTTATTGAACGTGCCTTTAACGTAAAAGTTGAAAATAGCATTGCTGTTCTTCCAGGCGTTGTGAGCCGTAAGAAGCAAGTTGTTCCTTCATTAATGGCAACTCTTCAGACACTTGCCGAGGAAGACGCATAACATACACGTTCTTTGCTTCTCGCGTAAGATTTTATCAACACAGGGTTTCTCGCCATTGGTTGATATGAGTAACGCCTACCCGCACGTTTGTGGGTAGGCGTTTTTGCTGAATCTGCTCTATGACGTACCAAAGTTTTTGGCGCGAGAAACGCTAATAGTCAAACTCGTCAGGAACATACTCGGTCAAACAAGCATCCAAACCAGCTTTAATCTGGGCGTGATCCATATGACAACCGATGAAGCAGAGTTTTATTTGGCGATCACCCAGTTCATCATCCCATTCTGAGCGTAGCTTAGGTGTCTCATCAAAAAGGGTTTCTCGCTCATCTTTTGGTAGAGAGGCATAAAACATGCCGTTCTCATAGAACTGAACCTGCTTGCCAGCTTGCTCAAATACGTAGCTCATCTCGGGGTCTTGTGAAATCCAGATAGTACCTTTGACACGGATAATGTTCTTTGGCCAGCTAGCTACAAATTGATTAAGTTTATCCAGGTCAAATGGCTGACGACGACGATACACAAAGGTAGTAATTCCGTACTCCAAAACCTCTGGGTCTTCGTGCTCCTCAGGATGATTCATAGCATCCACCCAAGCAGCAGAGGCGTACGCCTTATCAAAGTCAAAACGACCCGTGTCAATAAGTTCTGCCATTGGAATAGTACCGTTAACTGCCTTAACAATGACAGCATCTTTCTGCAGACTGCGAACAAGTACCTTGAGCTCTTGAAGCTGCTCTGAAGTAACCAAATCTACCTTATTGAGCACCAGCGTTGAGCAAAACTCAATTTGTTGAATAAGTAGACTTTTGATGTCGTCCCCTTTTATATTGGGGTCAAGAAGATCAGTGCCGTTGTGAAATTCCTCAAACATACGAGCACAATCAATAACTGCAACAATGTTATCAAGGACGGGGCAAGAATGACTCATCGCATGCTGACTTTGCTCGCAGAATGCAGAGATACTATAGGTAATAGGAATCGGTTCACAAATGCCAGATGCCTCAATAATGATGTAGTCAAATACCTTCGCATCTACTAAATTACCCAGCTGAAGCACCAAGTCATTTGAAAGAGTGCAGCAAAGACAACCATTAGTTAGAGGTATAACATCATCTTCTTTAGCATATCCTCCATCTTTAATAAGGTCAGCATCAACGTTAATCTCGCCAATGTCATTTACAATAACTGCCGCGCGAATACCTTTAGTGTTAGACAGAATGTGGTTCACAATAGTGGTCTTACCTGCACCTAGATAACCGGTAAGCAGAACAATTTTTACCTGCTTTGGTTCAGTCATTGTGAGCTCCTATCAAATATCAAACCTCTAAAAGAATAAACTTCTTGCTGGTAAAAATGAGTCTTAACAATTCCATAAGAACGATAACAAAGATAGTTGTGTCAAAACAGTTTTTGTCCGGTATCAGTGGTAAGGTTTAAAAAGCAAATTAAGGAGGGGCAATGTCTCAGAATTCAACTTCGCAGTCTAGTTTTTTTGCTCTTATTTCTCGCATGCGCTATATTGAGCGCTGGTCTCTTATGCGCAATTCTCGTTCAGAAAGTCTTGCTGAACATGCCCTTGATGTGGCCATTATTTCTCACTGTTTAGCAACTATTGCAAATGTGCGCTACCACAGAAATCTTGACGCAGATAAAGCAGCACTTATTGGTATTTACCACGATGCTTCAGAAATCATTACAGGAGATATGCCCACTCCGGTAAAATACGCCAATTCAGAAATTAGAGATGCCTATCATCAGGTAGAAGCACGCGCCGAGAAAACCATTCTCTCCACGCTGCCAGAAGACCTGCAAAATGCCTACGCACAAATACTTACTCACAGCGCTGAAAACTCTGAAAAAGAAACATACCTCAGAAGGCTTGTGAAGGCTGCAGATAAAATTGCAGCACTCATCAAGTGCATAGAAGAAGCCCAGTCTGGAAACTCAGAATTTATTACTGCTGAGGCCTCGACTCGTGGAGTTGTTGAAGATTTAGCAGATTCTCTTCCAGAAGTGCGCGATTTTATGACAGAATTCCTACCTTCATACGGAGAAACACTTGATCAGCTTTTGTAAATAAATGCTGATTAAGTCTGCTACTTGAGGAGTTGTTTTGCGCGCACTTCATGCACGTTTGCCTAAAAACTTTGTTCTGGAAGATCGTCTAGCAGCTTATTCCAGCGTTATTGAGCCTCATCCAGAGGCATTGAGAGGCATGTGGGCTTCTGCATGTGCACCAATTACTACTCAGGGATACACCCCCTTCTCTGAGGTTCGTGTAGACCTTGGCTGTGGTAAAGGATCTTTTACTGCAGCTCAAGCTAAAGCAAATCCTCACGTGCTCTTTGTAGCCATTGATACAGAACCTATCTGTATTTCATATGCTGCAAAAACAATTTATGAAGCAGGAATACCTAATGCTATTGTAGTTCCTGGTACTGGTATGAAGATTGATGAGTACTTCTCGCCAGAAAAGGTCTCTGTAATTTACCTCAACTTTCCTGCTCCATTTCCTCGAATTAGACAAGCTAAATTGCGCCTCACTGATGCTGAGCGTCTTATGCAGTATAGAAATGTTTTAACCCAAGACGGTGTTGTTCGACTTAAAACAGATAGTCAGCCACTTTTTGACTTCTCTCTTGAGCAAGTTGAAGTTGCTGGTTACAACTTTATTTGGAAAACGCGTGATGCTCAGGCTGACTTTCCTCATGACGTTCCTAGTGAGTATGAACAAAAACTTGGTGCCCAAGGTGCTAAGGTACATGCATACCTCATTACTCCAGGTCCTGTACCAGCAGATTTCACACCTACAAAACCTGTCAGTCTTGTTGACTATCTGCCAGAAGACCTAGAATCGCTAACCTATGTTCCCCACGGAATGGAAAGCACGGTCCGCAATCTAGCAAACCGTGCTCGTAAGCTTCGTAAAAAGGCTCAGTAATCTGTAAAGTAAGTTCAAGGAGCGCTTCTTCTGTGAGCGCTCCTTTTACGTTGATAAGCAGGCTTTAGACTCCCCTACTTGATTGATTGAATCTTAAGAGCTCTGGTGGAATTAAGAACAGCAAGTACCATGACACCCGTGTCTCCAAAAATAGCCAACCACATAGGAGCCAGACCAAGGGCCGCAAGAATCAAAACGGCAACCTTAACACCAATGGCAAACACAATATTTTGCTTAGCAATACCGAGAGTGCGGCGAGCAATCTTTACTGCCTTTGAAAGCTTAGAGAGTTTGTCATCCATAAGAACTACGTCGGCAGCTTCAATAGCAGCATCAGATCCTAAACCGCCCATAGCTACGCCTACGTCTGCACGAGCAAGGACAGGAGCATCATTGATGCCATCGCCTACAAAGGCAAGAGACTTACCAGCTGCCTTCTGAGCAAGAAGACCTTCGACCGCAGATACCTTATCCTGTGGGAGAAGCTCAGAGCGGACCTCGGTGATGCCCATCTTAGCAGCAATGTCTTCTGCAACGTCGCGTTTATCGCCCGTGAGCATAACAACCTTGGAAACGCCAACATTCTTGAGAGAAGCGATTGCTGCTGGAGCGTCAGATCTTTCACGGTCAGAAATAACAATGTGGCCCATGTAGTCTCCATCAACAGCTACGTGAATGATGGTTCCATGATTCTCACATGCTTTCCAAGAGGCACCCACACTCTCCATGAGTGCGCTGTTGCCCACAGCAACACTTTTTCCGTTTACGTTAGCGCAAATACCTTGACCAGCAATTTCTTTGATATCCGCAATATTGCAGCCATCATCTTCACTTGGGTAAGCAGCACGCAGGGCTGCAGCAATTGGATGCGTTGAGTGAATTTCAACGTGAGAAGCTAGGTGCAGAAGGTCCTTCTCGCCAATGGTCTGAGGGTGAACAGCCAAAACCTCAAAGACACCCTCGGTAAGTGTGCCCGTCTTATCAAATGCAACGGTATTAAGGGTAGAGAGCATATCGATGTATGTAGATCCCTTAATCAGAATACCTTCCTTTGAAGCGGCACCAATGCCTCCAAAGAAAGTCAGTGGTACAGAAACCACCAGTGCGCAAGGACACGATGCAATCAGGAAGGTAAGCGCTCTTACAACCCAGATAGATGCGTTGCCTACAAAATCTCCTGAGAACAGTGGTGGCAAAAACGCCAGCGCAATAGCACCGTAAACAACAGCTGGAGTATATACACGAGAAAAACGACGAATAAAGCTCTCGCTCTTAGACTTGTTCTGGTTTGAATTCTCTACCAGCTTAATAATACGAGTAGCTGTGGAATCTTCAAAGAGATGTGTAACACGAGCACGCACAACACCAGAAAGGTTTACGCAGCCCGAAATAATAGTGTCTCCTACCGTCGCATCACGTGGAACGCTCTCACCAGTAAGAGCTACCGTATCAAGGCTGGTAGAACCCTCAACAATCTCTGCGTCAACAGGAACGCGGTCTCCTGGCTTGACCACAATAATCTCTCCCAGCTTAACTTCTTCTGGAGAGATAGTGAGCGACTGTCCGTTGCGCTCAACTGTTGCACTATCAGGACGGATATCCATGAGCTTGGCAATAGATTTCTTGCTGTTGTCGGAAGCAAGATGTTCAAATACCTCTCCTACCTGGAAGAACAACATGACAAAAACGGCTTCATCAAACATAGGGGAACCGTTAGGCACAAAGCCAATAAGCAGAGCACCAAAAGTAGCGATGGTCATGAGTAGGTCCTCGTTAAAGCACTCTCCCTCAGTGATACTCTCCCATGCCTCTAAGACAACATCGTATCCTGCGACAGCATAAGGCAGCAGATAGAGCAAAAGCGCCTGCCAAAGTTGCAAGTTGAATGTGTGCTCAACTACGTAAGCAATACCTAACAAAACAGCAGCACAGACAATGCGGGTAATCTTCACCTTTGTCTTTGAGCTCATAGCTCCTCCTTGGGTTGTTGTTATCCCTAGTTTACTCCATAAATTGATATATGTACATATATTCATACAATATTATTTAGCAACTTTATCACGTAAAAACTCCACGGGCGAGAAACCCGTGGAGTCCCAAATAAACATAGAGTTTTAGTCAAAGTTTTAGCTAGGCGTTCTTCTTGCCAATGAGAAAACTAGTTAATCAGTGAAGCAGAAGTTGGAATAAATCCCTCAAAGATAACAGGAGCGCCCTCAAGCTCAGAGGTAATCATATCCTCTTCGTTCCTAACGGTCCAAGTAACAAGATGTGCGCCCATAGTATTGCATGCCAGCTTAACAAAGGGGTTCTTACGATCTTCAAACTTGTAAGAAATGAAATCAGGACGACCAACCGAATTACCAAAAAGTGCTGTAGCGCCGGCTCGTGTAGCAATATTCATGTGCTTGGTCTGACGATCAACCAGGAAATTCTCCGAGAGCTGGCCGCGAAGCATCTCAGGACGGTTCTGACGCAGCCACTGCAAAACGCGAGGGTCAAAGCTCTCGATACAAGCGCGTACTGGACAAAGATCAAGTGCTTGCATGATCTTTTCTGTAAGCTGCTCAGCATTATTGTTACGCGTCTTAGCTTCAATAATCAAAGGTGCAGGTAGCTCACCGGAGCCGCTCCATGCATAAACCTCAAGCACTTCCTCAAATGTTGGAATCTGTTCATCTGTAGCAAGAAGTCTAAGACCACGAAGTTCCTCGAGCGTGGACTCCTCAACAATCTTCTGTACGCCACAGAGACGATCAAGTGCTGAATCGTGAACTACTACCAGCTTATTATCTGCAGTCAGGTGAACATCAACCTCGGAGCCAAAGCCCTTCTCGCAAGCTGCACGGAAAGCAAGCAGAGAGTTTTCTGGAATGCCAACCTCGTTGTTGTAGAGGCCACGATGAGCATAACGATGACGTGCAATCTCGTGCCAGCGCTCCAGGAGCAAGCGATCATTTTGCTTGCGAGGAGCAATAGAATAAGCGCCGTATGCAGCCAAACCAAGAGCAGCACCAGCTACAACGCCACCGGCAATTGCCACATTTCTGAGCGTCTTACGCTTCTTGGTAGCAGCTAACAAAGCGTCTGAATCTTGTCCATTTTGAGCAGCAATTCCCTCAACAGCGTCTGCAACTGCAATATCCACAGCAGCATCCTGATGCTCAGACAAAGTCTCCCCCATCTCTTCAAGCGACTCTGCGGTGTTTGCCAGCTGCTTGGAAAGCTTATTCTTTGGGCGAGAAAAACGATTCTCTAGATTGGACTGAAGCTGAGCCTGAGCAGCCAAAACCGAAGTTTGAGCTGAACGAAGCGCGGATTGAGCACGCGCAACTGAAGCTTGAATAGCATCGCCGCTTGGCAGTGCTGGCCTAATATGAGCATTAAACCCAGCTGTAATCTGCTCTTTAGCGATATTGCCAGCTAGGTTAGCAGCCTTAGAAGCCGTTGTGGCAAGCAACTTTCTTCCAGCCTCGGATTGAAGTGCTGCCTTTGCGGCATACTGGGTGATTGCTAAACCTGCAGCTCTAACTGCAGCTCTCTTAATAAAACGACCAATCATGTGGACTCCCTTCAATCTAACTTTATTCTATCAGTCCAGCTGTCTCTTTACGTTACATATTGAGAGTTTCTGAACATAATCAGTTTCATTGCCTATTAAAAATCGAGTAGTATGTAGTCCATTAACTACTATCTCAGGAGCATCATGGCTGTTATAAAACAAGAACACGCTCTCTACCTTTATAAACTACTTAAAGCCACCATTGGCATCTCTAAGCAGACTCCCCTCTCTACCGTTGAGGATGTCCTTATTGAAGATGACCTTGCACCACAGGATTTTGGCTTTGACAACATCCGTGCGCTCATGGAGGCATGCCCCGATATCATCAAAATCACTGCATTCAAAAAAGGTTATGTCTACGCAACGCTTTTAACCTTTGATACCTTTGAGGCTGCCCTTGTAGCTGGCGAGAAAAACGTCGAATTGCAAAATAATGGCAAACCCTGGAAGCGTCGTCGTGGAGCAAAATCAATCCGCGCTCTCAAGCCAAAGCACCTAGCCACTGCACCTGAACCTGAAGCGGAAAAGCTTCCTGTCCAGGAGAAGTCAACGGAGCCAGAAGAGCTGCCCGTTGCGGAGAGCTCAGAAGAGCTGCCAGCCGAAGAAAACCCCGCACCTGAGATATCTGAGGTGGCAACATCTTCCGCGGCACTATCAGCTATAGAGGCGCCCGAGGAAAAGCCCACGCAAGAGGCTGCTAATGACGCAGCGCCTGAGTCTACTGAAACTGAAGCGCCGGCTTCAGAACCTAAAGCGGCTGAATCTGTGGTGGTTGAGCCTACTATCTCACTTACCGTTACTTACAACCCCTATGACGGCTCCGATGAAGAGAGAAAACTTGAGGCTGCTCCTTCAGTATTACAGCAGACTCAAAACACAACAAATTCAGCTTTTACCTCTATAGTTTCTGAGCCACAAACTACTACACAGGTAACCAATAAGCAAGAAACTTCTGCATCTACCCCAACATACCCTGTCAACTTTGAGGAAGACGTCCATGTCAACAACGAGCTTCTGGGCATTTTGTATCAGATGGCTCCCGTTGATGCCAACGTCCTTAAACAGCTGGAAGAAGACTTTAAACTTGCTAAGTCTTCTCATACACTCATTTCTAAGGGCAACACGTTTACGTTTAACACGCGTTACAAGAAACCACAGACAGACGAAGTAATTACCGCTACCATTCGCAAGTCTAAGCGCGGAGCCCTACGCCCATGGACGCTCTTGGAACTCAGTATTTCTGCAGACGAATTACTTGATCAGGCGGTTGACGTGCTTCGCGGCCTACCAAAGTCCTCCATTGCTTCCTGGGAAAAACTTCCCGCTATAACAAAGCAGCTACCAGTCAATCCCGTTGAGGTGGTCATGAACGAAGCCCCTGTCTCCGATTGGAATGTACTTTGCACCACGTATCTAAGTGATGCGTCTTCACTACAGGTTGCACAAGCTTGTCTTTCTGCGGCGTACATATACAGAAAAAACGAGCAGCAGCTCATGCATACTGACGCCGACTTCTCACTTCCCGTTCCAGTTGCCGCGCCTCTCCTATTTAATCCCGAGCGCGGATTTGATGACAACTCACCTCTAGTGCAGAATGCCCTGCGAGCAGCCAAGCACGGATGGCGTATGGCCGTTGAACTCTACAATCCGTCCAAGCACTGCGTCTATCTTGCACTTCCTACCTTTGATAGCGAGAAACCCATGGCACTCGTATTTGATACGTCGGCAGAAGGTCCTTATCACGTTGTTTCAACGTTAACCGTTGAAGAGGCATATCCACTCGCACGCATTTTCACTGATGGTCTCCCCTCATGGATTTTGCCTCAGTAATCCCAGTTCAAGGTAAGCTCCCTTTGCAGAACAGCCCATTTAACTGGTCACAAAAAAGCCGCGTCACAAAGACGCGGCTTTTCTTGTAGTTGGATTTTTAGCACGAGGGGTTTCTTACCAAGTACACCGGGTTTCTCGCCAAGTGATCTTTTACCAGGAACCTAGCTTAATCGTGCCAAGGCTCAACAGGCCATTCATTGCCCGTGAGGCTCCAGTTTTTTATATCGTTAGCATCACCGTTAATGACAAACTCCCTAACAAAAATGTCTCGTTTACCATTTGAAAGGGTCTCAATGTAGTAGCGAGGACGGTTCTCACCCTCATAAGACTCATCAAGCGGTGTAGTGTAGTTAGATAAAGTTTGCTGGTCAACACCCATATCCTTCAACGTCTGCGCCAAAATATCATAGTGCCAGACTGGTGCATCAGAAACTTGCATAGGCTGAGATGCTTCTTCAGCTGTCTGACCAGCTGGCTTATAGAAAATTGCTGGAGCAGAAGCTTTTTGAATATCGGTACTAGTTAAATACCAATCACCGTGATCTGCGGTAATGATAATGGATGTGTTTTCATACACACCTAGGCGCTTAAGCTCAGCAATGTACTGCGCAACAATCCTAAACGCACCCATGGTCTGCTCTTCAACGTTTTGCTTGCTTGGATCGTCCGTAGGCTCAACGTTACGGTCAAGCGTATATGGTGGATGCGAGCCAAACAGATGAATAAATCGGAATGAACCGTTCTGACCAGTATTGTCAATTGAAAGTCCGTAGTGTTGAAGCTCCTCGTAATACTTACGGTCATCCTCTGTATAAGGTTGAGCAGAGAGGTCAACTTCATCCATATTGACTGACTTGCGCATACGCATATTAAGATCTTCGGTGTAGTACCAAAAGCGTGGTTTAAACACCCAAGGCATATCTCTACAAAGCGCTGTCTTGTAGAGAATACGAAGTGCACCAAAGATATCAAGCTGATTGTCTGAGCCACGACCGCGAGGTTCATGATAGTTGATGGAATACTTCTGCGCAGCATCTCTATAGTGAGAATAATTCAACTGATCTGTATACAAACCTGCTTGATATCCAGCATTTTGAATATCCTTGAGATACTGATCACTTTGAGCCCAATCGTAGACAAAATCATTGAAATTCTCACCAGGTTGAGGACGAGTACCAAAAAGCAGTGAAGGAACACCGTAGCGTGTTGGAATCATTGAGCCGACAGAATTTCTATACCAGGTAAAACCTGTAAGGGCCGCAAAGGTCTCTGGATGCTCATCGTAGAGTTTTTGAACAAAGGCGGTATCAGTTGTGTCCAAAACAAAAACTACAACGTTCTTTTTAGAAGAAACACTATAGAGCCCCTCGCGAGTTGCAATAACCTGTCTCTGGTCCACATGAGCGTCTAGTGATGCTGCAATTGATGGTCCCCATAAACTTGCAACACCAACTGCCTGAACAATAATAAGAGCCGCAGCTGTTACGAGAAGACCTGTTCTGAACTGTCTTGCTTTTAGGAGCGAGAAAATCACAGCAGCCGCAATAATTACCAGCCAAATGGCGCCTGAGACAATCATTTTGTGTGTAAAGTTAGACCAAATGACCTCGTGTCCATCTGCAAGTGGCATGCCACCATTCATAAATACTGCCTGAACATACGACGCCACACCGATGGCTCCTACAAATGCGGTGGCAACGTTAAATGCGCGCTTACGCAAGAGAGATAAGATAACAATAAGAACAAGCGTAATGACAAGGCCCGCAATAATAACAGGACCTGCAACGTCGTTGAGGTTAAAAGAAAGGTCTCGTGCACTCTTGGCTACCAACTCAAGAGGAGCTACTACCAAAATAGTGAAGACTGTAAAGAACGAGACAAGAAAAGCAACGCCAATGCGGCCCTTGGGTTTAAGGGTACCCTCTTTGCTCTCTTTGAGACGAATAGCCTCTGTTGCAAGAATTTCTTTCATCTGAGCGTTTGCAGCTTCAGCGCCTTTGGCATCTACCTTGTGAACTCTACCTTCAACAATTTTGTCTGCATTTTCGTCAATTTTAAGCAGGCGAAAAAGTACCTTACGAGAGCGCCTAAAGGCAACACCCAGCACAGCAGAGAGTGCAACAACAACCGCTGCCAAAGCCTGGATGGTGTAGGTCATAACAGATGGATCAACGTATGCCTGAGCCGTTGTAGGCAAAAGTGCCCACCAAATAAGCGTCAACGCTACAACATACAGTGCTGCGTGAATAAAGAGTGCACAAATCTTATGAGCAGTAGCTTGCGTTAGAGGCTTCGAAGATACGGCGACTATTTTACGCATTACGATCACTGTCCTTTCCGGCGGCATCGCCCGCGGCTGCATCGTCGGTCTTCTTACCGTCAGCGTCTGAAGTTTCTTCCTGGTGTGCTAAAACACGTTCGAGGATGAACTTACCTGCAGCTTCTCCACCGTGGCCAAGGTTGAAAATCATGTTGTTGCGGATTTCTTCAATCTTGTGCGACCAGCTATCAGTCTCTTCAAGCATCTGCGCAACGGCGTCACCGAGGCCCGAAAGATCCTGAGGATCAAAGCTGCGACCAATCTCGTTTCTAAGCGTAATGTCACACGGATCCGAATGAATCTTGCTCCAGTCGGGGTTATTCTCCTTCATAGCAGTATCAATGAAGACCGATGGCTTAAGCGTGGTAAACGAGAACTCCTCAGCAACACTCGACCAATCTGTGAAGAGCAGGTCAGCCGAGAGAACCGAAGTATTGGAGCTAAAGTCGGTTTCAAAGGAGAGCTCCTCAGGGTCTGCATCAGCATAGCGAGCAAGAATCTCTTCCATACGAGCAGGATAGCGCTTCAAATACTCAGGGTGCGGGCGAACCACAATACGCCAGCCACGACCCATAAGCTGCTCAAGCAGGCCGTCAAGGCAGCTGTCCATCAAGTTGTCGTACTGCCACGAAGGGCCTATGAGCAACAGGGGTTTCTCGCCAGGTTTACGCTGACCCAGATTCTGCTTCTGGTAGTTCTTGATTGACCTGTCGAGAAGATCATAGCCAATAGCAGGCTTTCTCTTGGATGGCGTTCCATAGTACTTCTCGACCAGCTCAAGATCGTGCTGCTGATGAGGACCAACGCAAAGAACATCGTCGTAGTAGGTATACTCGTTGCGTGTTGACGTGACGGTCATAGAGGTCATGTGGTGGCACATGTACATATACTCGGCGTCTTTGCGTACGTAGGAGCGCTTCATGTAAGAACTTTCCAAGTCGCCAAGAGAGGTAACCACAACGTCGGCATCAAGCTTCATAAAAAGTGTAATAAGGCGACGCTGTCCAAAATAATACGGAATCAAACGAGGCTGCTGTTTTGCAAGCTCAAAAACCTGGTCATTAGGATCAGAAGTGACATAGTGAATACGGATATCAGAATTTGCCAGCAGCCACTCAATAGCACCCTGAAAGTACTTGTAGAAGCCGCTTGCCTCTGAATAGAAAACCAGATGCTTGCCAATGGTATCAAAGAAGCGCTTGTAATCTTCTTTTTCACGAGCGGCATGAGGGTCACGCTGGAACCATTTGTGAGTGGACTTAGTTGCTGAATCCATTGCTTCAAACTCATCGCGAGCAGCGTTTAACTCCTTATAATCAACCTGCTTACGAGGGTCAATAATAATGTTACAGACAATTTGAACCAGAATTGAAAGCAGGTTTGAACAGACCCAATAAAACGCCATACCACAAACAACATAAACAGCAAGCACAAGAGACATTGCAATAGAGAGTCCATTGGTAGTGTTCTTTTCAGCACGAGACTGCTCACGCTGAAGCGGATTCAATTTGTTGGAAGCAAGTCCCAGAGCAACTGAAGAAAGAGCAGCAGCCAACGGCATAATCCAGGTGATACCACCATTAATAATTGGAGTCAGGCCCAAAAACTCAGTGCCAGGAGCACCAGAATCAGTAATACCGTGAATAACGTCAACCAGGCCAAATAGAATAACTACCTGAATTGCTAGTGGGATAAGACTTAAAAGCGGATGATAACCTGCTTTTTTATTGAGCTCATTAGAGCGCTCCTCAATAGCCTCTCTATCACCAAAATACCGTGTCTTCAAACGAAAAGTCTCGGGCATAAGACGCACCATAATAATAGAGTTTTGCTGTGTCCAAAGCGCTAGCGGCATCAAAATGACTTTAGTTGCAAGAGTAAAAAGAAAGATTGCCGCCCACCAATTGCCTGTTAAGTTATATGCAGGCTGAACGATAAGTGAAAAAACGTGTGCAAGCTGTTCCATATACAAACTTTCTACGAAAAATCTCTACAAAAGTTGACCAGACCTATAAACCCAAAACCAACAACCATCATAAGAATCCATAACAAACCAGAAAAACTCAACAAAATCAATGTGACTTACAGAACACTAAAAGAAACCTATTGTGTTCATTTTTATGCATATTTTGATTATAGTATTAAAAGCACTCTTTAACGGGGTTTTAAACTAATACACTAACAAACAAATTATTCATTTTGCATGGATAAAATTTATTAACAAATTGCTTTATTTAAAATTATTCTGTAAAAAATACGTAGTTGATTGTCCTTCTCGTTAATCAAAATTTAATACTTGAAATAGTATTTTCTTTCATTTTTTACTTGCAATCGTGTTTCTGCCTACTAAAATACACTCCATATTATTTTTAATATCTTGCGTGTTAAAACGCCGGTGAAATGAGGAGATTCTATGCAGGCTAATCTGCAGAAGCTAAAAGAAACCTACTCGCGGCAGACGTATAGCGTATTTTCAGTCAACCGCCAACAGAAAATAGCTGATTCTCAAGTAGCTTTTTCACTTGCTCATTCTGTCTTTATCATTCCTGTCTTTGGGGCAGCTGAAATTACTATTGGTGGAAAAGAATTTGTATGCGAAGGAAGCACAGTAGTCCATGCTCCTGCAGGTCAAACAGTATCTTATCGCACCCTTTATGGACGTTCATTTGACCACGTTAACATCTACTACGATGGTATTAAAACCGACGAAACCAGTCCAATTTTTGATGCCTTTGCCTTTGACCCTCAGGGATTTGACCGCATTCTTGATAAGACATTGGATCTTGAAAAACTCAACTCTCTACCATCACTAGATAATCGCGTTGCACAGATTGTCAATGGCACTGAGCTTATCAAATCAATGTTCCTACTTACTAACAGTCAAAAAGTTCAGGAGAGCATAGCTGAAGCTCGCACATATATTGAACTTCACTTTGCAGACCCTATTACTATTCCTGGCTTGGCCAAGCGTTCTGGAATGAGTACTCAACGCTTTTCAAACAATTTTGTTCAGACATTTGGTGTTCGTCCCATGACATTCATCATTGCAAAACGTCTTGATCATGCTCAGCAGTTGCTTCAATCTGGCCTTTCTGTACGTGAGACTTCCGAGGCAGTTGGCTACAGTGATCCGTTCTACTTTAGTAGGCTCTATAAGAAACACATGGGAGTTACGCCTCAAGATGTTCATGATCGCTATGAGGGAAACATACTCATTAAGTAGTAATTACTTGTAGAAACTACGTGCCCAATTACTTGTGACAAAGCTGGTCGCAGGTTTTATTGCAAATTAAAAGGTCAGAACGAAGCGTTCTGACCTTTTTTGCATAATCAGATGGTTTTATTCATTTTTATGAATACGTAATTTTAAGCCTCAAAATTATGTGCCGAAAAAGGTAAAAATCCCGTTTAGTTGGAGATGAAAATTGAAAATTGACCGTTTTATCTCCAACTAAGACGATTTTTTACCGCATTAAAAATTTTTATCTGGGCAAACACTGTATGCAAAAAAATGAAACCTCCAACTAAACGGATTTTTTACCACCTGGAGACTCATTTGATCGTTTCAAGAAGAATCTAAGTCGCCCATTACGCCGGCACAAGCCATTTTTGCCATTCTCCGAGCGTCTTTACGAGAAGCCACTGCTGCTTCGTAACACAAAAAATCCCAGCGCCGCTAGGTGCTGGGATTTTACGTTTTAACTGTAGAACTTGTTAAGCAGCCTCAACAACTTTCTCTGAAGAGTTGTCTTTCTTAGCAAAATGCTCAGCTACATAACCCGTGATCAGAGGGGTCAAAATTGCAGTTACGATGACTGCTGCAGCAACCTGTGCGTTTGCGATTGCAAGAGCAGCACCACCGTACAAGGCTGGGTTAGCCTCAGCCATGGCAGCAGGTGTAAGCGCATTTGCTCCGGCGCAGGAAGAAATAGCAACGCCTGCAATGCCGGTTCCACCAGTTGCTTTATCAACAAAGTAGTTAATAAAGCCACCACAAGCAGAACAGATGATACCAAGCAAAATACCTGCAGGACCAGCGGTAATGAGAGAGTCAAACTTCATTGTTGTGCCCATTGCAAAGAAGGTCATTACAATGATTGCTGGCAGAGCGCTAGTGAGCATTTTCTTCATAGAAGGGAAGAAGTTGCCAAGCAGGATACCTAGGATGATTGGGAGAACTGCACCAAGCAAAGACCAATTGATTGGAGACTGACCAGTGGCACCAAGAGCAAGCATGGTAACTGGAGGGCCAACGACCAATGTAGTAATTGCAACTGCACCCTGCTCATACTCATTACCATAGTCAGCCATCAAACCTGCATACATAGAGTTATTTGCACCAGAGCAAGCAGCAAGAATGACCATAGAAGAGAGGCCAAGCAGGTTATCGTTTAGGAAAAACAGAACAGCAAGACCAAGAGCAACGCAGAATATAACCTTAGAAATGATAATAATTGCGCCACGAAGAGCAGCCTTTGGTGCACTCTTAAATGAAATGGTTGCACCAACACACAACATGAAAGCACCAACCAAAGCAGCGGTGCCTTTAACAGTCATAGCTGCAGTAAAGCTACCAAGCGTTGGAAATACATTTGGGAAAAATGTATTCATGAAAACGCCAAGAAGCAGTGGTACCAGGATGTTTGCGCCTGGAATGCGACCCAACGCCTTAAATGGATGCTGAATAGAAATTGGTTCTTTTGTAGCCATCAACAATCACCTAGTCCATTACGATGCCGCCGTCGCAGTCGCCAACCTCACCGTTGACGAAGCTAGCAGCATCAGAAG
>CABKMA010000017.1 GCA_902373375.1 uncultured Atopobium sp. | reverse complement strand
ACCTCAGATCCACAGTTTGGACAACGCATACACCCTCCACAACTCTTTGCTTGTGCTTCAGTTTAATCATTTATATCAGCAGAAGAGCTATAAGTTGACTTTCCTCCCATTAATCTCACAACCAAGTCAAAGAATCGATCCTTTGTGTAGTTGTAGATAAAACGCTCAGAAATTCTGTTGAAGATGATAACGGAAATCACCAGACAAATTGCCAAGTACGGCAAAATACGTGTGGTTAGAGGTGCAATTCGGAAAAATTCCTGCGCCACCGTACATCCAGCAATAACCAGAGCAATACACGTAAGTAGAAGTACGACGCGAAGCTTAGTAAGTGGTAAAGAAATTCTTCTAAGTAGTGCAAAGCCAACTGTTGCGGTGGTAATAAGCGCCATCGTAGACACCTGAGAGAGGTTCAATTTAAACAGATGACCTGCAGTCATAAGAAGTGCAAGCGTGATAGTTACCGCAATAGAAGCTGGAAGTGACTTGCGCAAAATGTTGACTAGGAAATTGCCCTTTACGCGGTCATGATTAGGCTCAAGCGCCAATACAAACGAAGGTAGACCAACGGTTGCAAAGGAAAGCAGCGACATCTGAACAGGAATAAAGGGGTATGGTGGCGCAATAATGCAATAGAGTGCAAGCGCTGCAGTGTAAACCGTCTTAACAAGAATGAGCGCAGCAGATCTCTGAAGGTTGTTAATAGAGCGCCTACCCTCAGCAACAACTTCTGGCATGTGAGCAAAGTCGTTATCTGCCAGGACAATCTCTGCAACATTTCTTGCTGCTGCAGAGCCTGAAGCAACAGAGATAGAGCAGTCTGACTGCCTCAGAGCTAAGATGTCATTCACGCCGTCGCCAGTCATGGCAACCGTGTGACCAAGATTTTGGAGCGCAATCACAAGTTCACGCTTCTGTTCTGGCGTAACACGTCCAAATACGTGGTATTTCTCGACAGCCGCTGCAATATCTGCTTCTGTGTGCAACGTAGTTGCGTCTACCCAACCGTCAGCATGAGGAACTCCCGCTCTCTCAGCAATAGCAGAGACGGTACGAGGGTCATCGCCTGAAATAACACGCAGATCAACGCCCTGTTCAAGGAAGTACGCAATGGTTTGCGGAGCGGTCTTTCTAATCTGGTCCCTGAGTACTACGTAGCCAAGGAGCTGAGGAGTTCCCTGGAGAGCATCGTTCTGATCAAAGCCGTCAACACTACAAGCAACCAGCACACGCTCAATGGACGCAAAAGCATCGGACGATGCGATAACGTCTGCTGCTTCAGGGCCAAGTACAAACTGAGCCGCACCGATAACAAATGCCTGTCCGTCCTCAGTAACGCAGCCAGAGTACTTTCTCTTGGAAGAAAACGCCACAACACGAGAAGAACGTTTGCTTTGAATCCCCCGCTTGGATGCATACGCAAGAATAGCGGTAGCCGTATCGTTAGCGTCATCTTTATTAGCGCCGACAACGTTTACTGCCGCTTGTAGCGCGCCCGCAGCCTCAGTAATTGGCACAAATGAGGCATCTAAAATGCGGGCAACTTCCATATTTCCCGTGGTGATAGTGCCCGTCTTGTCCAAACACAGAGTATCTACACGTGCCAGCGTTTCAATGCAGTATTGCTGTTGAACCAAGACATTCTTCTGGCCAAGCCTAATGGTTGCAATAGCAAGAACCGAACTGGTGAGAAGGACTAATCCTTGAGGAATCATGCCAATAACTGCAGCAATCATTGAAAGAAGCGCTTCATCTAAATCAGCGTGACCAATGAAATAGGTACACGCAAAAAGAGCAATACCCAGAGGAATCAACGCAATAGAGCCTGCTCTAATGATTGACTTAATGGTAGAAAGAATCTCTGAGTTAATTTCTTTAACAAATTTTGCTTCTGCATTAATATGCGCTGCATAGCCTTCCTGGCCTACACGGCACACCTTACCAACAAGACTGCCCCTCTCGACAAAACTACCAGAAAGAAGCTCATCTCCTGTGGTTTTTTGCACAGGCTCTGCCTCACCTGTAAGGAGGCTTTCATCAACACTAACATGTTCTGACACAAGAATACTGTCAGCCGGAATTTGATCGCCCGTTTTCAAGCGGACAAGATCGTCAATGACAAGCTCATCTGGTTTAACAAAGGTATCTTTTCCGTCACGAATTACACAGACGCTTTGAGCTGTCATAAGAGACAGTCGATCAATCATGCGCTTTGCACGGACCTCCTGCACAATACCAATAACCAGGTTTGCAAGAACCACAGTCATGAACAATGCATTTCTATACTGTCCGGTTACAACAACAAGCAGCGCCATTAAAACATTAACTATGTTAAAGAGCGTAAAGCTGTGCTCCGCAATAATTTGTGCTATAGATTTGGTTTTAACGTCTGTATTAGTATTGACTTTACCTGCAGTAACTCTTTCTGAAACTTCTTTTGACGTCAGACCTTCATACGTTTTTTCAAAACGTTGTCTATTCTTGTCCTCAGTGTCTTGCAATGACATATGAACAATCTCCAGTCAGTAATGGCCGGTTTTTTGCTTTTGGTGACCCCGGTGGGTTTCGAACCCACGACCTTTTGCTCCGGAGGCAAACGCTCTAATCCACTGAGCTACGGAGTCATGGTGCATAAGTATACCTCAGCCTACTTACGGCCTTTTGTAAAGGTTTGCGTAATTTTCCTTCTAGCCATTTCCCATGTTAAAATGAGGCTAAATAACCATTGAGGAGCTCATGAATACTATTACTGTTAATCTTACGACTGACTTATATCAAATTTATGTAGGACACAATCTGCTTAAACAAGCTGGCAAGCTCATTCGTTCAAACACGTCAGGTTCTAAGATTCTTATTGTCACTCATCCAAATTTACAAAAACTCTATGGCGCAGAACTTCTCAGCTCTTTAGAGACAGCTGGCTACTCGGTTACTACTGCCTTGATTCCCTCGGGTGAACACTCAAAATCCTTTGATTCATATCAAAAGCTCATCGATACCCTCGCAAAAAACCGATTTACGCGAGAAGACATTGTTGTAGCTTTTGGTGGCGGTGTTATTAGCGATCTAGCCGGATTTGTTGCAGCAACCTACATGCGAGGTTGTGCGCTTATTCACATCCCTTCTTCACTTTTGGCAATGACTGACTCCTCTATTGGCGGAAAAACTGCTCTTGATTTACCGTTTGGAAAAAATCTAGTTGGAGCCTTCTATAACCCAAAAGCGGTTATTGTTGACCTTGAGTTGCTGAACTCTATTCCAGCTCCCCTTTTGCAGGATAGTTGTGGAGAGCTTATTAAATACGGCGTGCTTTCTGGGAGTAATCTCTTCAATAAAATCACTATGGCGAGAAACCCCATGCAGGTCATTGACGTATCGCATAGACAAGAGCTCATTCAAGCGTGCATTGAAATAAAGAAATCAATTGTTGAAGAAGACTTTAAAGAGGCAGGCTCTAGAAAACTGCTTAACCTAGGCCATACACTTGGGCATGCCATTGAGACACTCAGCAATTTTGAACTTGGTCATGGCTCTTGTGTTGCCGCGGGAACCAACATGATGGCAAAGGCCTGCTCAAAACTTGGACTTTGTTCTTACAAAGATGCTGAAAAAATCGCTCAGCTAACGCAGTCTTACAACCTTCCTACCAGCACGTCATTTACTGTGGAAGAACTTTATAGCACAGCACTTCATGACAAGAAAAGCCACGCAGACTCAATTGATATGCCACTTATCTATGGTATTGGTGACGTACGAATTGAGCGCAAGTCGTTTGCAGAGCTTAAACAACTCATTGAGCTTGCAAAAGAAAACTAACGTCCTAGGCGCTCTAACTCTTTTGTAAGCCTATTTAATGAACGTTTTAGAGCAATCTTATTTTCAGCCAAGATATCGTTTTTGTTAAAGATGCCGTTTGCAGTTCCTACATAGGCATATCCACCAGCAAATACCTCCGCAATAGTATCTGTTGTAACGCCACCAACCGCCATAAGTGGTAAGTTTCCTAGAGGTTCGCATACCTTTTTAGCGTACCCATAGCTAACCTCATTAGCTGGGAATACTTTGACAATATCGGCGCCAAGAGCAAATGCATGAGCTATCTCTGTTGGTGTGAACGCTCCTGGAACACTCAATATCTCATGCTCTTTACAGTAGTCAAACATCTCTTTAGAAAGCAGCGTTGGCGCTAAAACAAAAGTTGCGCCGGCTTTATGGGCAATCTGTAGTTCTTCAAGAGTAAGTACAGTACCAGCACCAATATTGATATCAGAGCCATATTCACTAGACAGCTTCTGTAGTAACAAAGCAGCTTCTGGCGTGTTCATGGTTACTTCAACGTTATGTACAGGAGAATCAACAAGAACCTCAACAACAGCTTTAACCTGATTATATGTATAGCCACGTAAAACCTGAGTTACGGCACTAAAAGGCTTATTCACTTGCTTCCTCCTTTAATCTTCAAACAATTTTAACCACATACTTCCACAACACTCAACTGCGGTATTCTTACATCAAACAACTAATTACGGAGCGTGCACAGTATGGATGTTTCAATAACTCCTCATGATTTGTTTGGAACGGTAGAAGCCATTCCCTCAAAATCATATGCTCATCGTGCGCTCATCTGCGCTTCTTTTGCAAACGGCACTACCAACATTACGTGTCCTTATATCTCAGAGGACATTCAGGTAACCGTTGAGTGTCTTAAAGCTTTGGGCGCAACTATTGCTAAAACCAAACAAGGATTTAGAGTTGTTCCCGCAAAAGAACAAAATCACCCTCAAAGCGTACAGCTTAGCTGTAAAGAATCTGGTACCACGCTCAGATTTATACTCCCCCTTCTTGGAGCGCTGAATATCAAGGCAGCTATTTCTGTAGAAGGAAGGCTCTTCTCAAGACCTCTTGAACCTCTCATCTCAGAGCTCTCTGCCCATGGCATGTCTTTTAGTTGGCAAAACGAGAAGTTCCTTGAAGTTTCTGGTCAGCTTAATGGTGGGTTATTTAAGCTACCAGGAGATATTTCTTCTCAGTTTATTTCTGGACTTTTGTTGTCACTACCTTTGTTGAATCACTCTTCAACAATTCAGATTACAGGATCCATTCAGTCAAAAGACTATGTAACTATCACAGAGAAAGTTATCCGAGATTTTGGCGTTACCGCACCATTTGATGCAGAAAGTTTCATCTATACCGTTGAGTCTCAACACTACGTTTGTCCAGGTGTTTATTCAATCGAAGGAGACTGGTCAAACGCTGCTCCGTGGCTTGCTGCGGGAGCAATTGGACAAGGCGTGGAAGTCACAGGACTTTCCATGCAAAGTGTTCAGGGAGACAGAGCTATTTTGGCCGCGTTATCGCTTGTGGGCGCACGAGTTTCTCGCCATCAACAAAGCGCAGCTAGCATGATGGAACACCTGCGACCATTTACCATCTCTATCTCTGAGATATGCGACCTAGCTCCGGTGCTTGCTGCGCTAGCTGCGTTTATCCCTGGAACAAGCAAGCTCACCGATATTCAACGCTTACGTCTTAAAGAGTCTGACCGCGTCCAAAGTATTTGCGACACGCTTAAAGCATTTGGAGTAACTGTTCAGCTTTCTGAAGATCAAGCAGCACTTATTATCACCGGAGGAAAACAGCCCATAAGCTGTGTCGTAGACTCATGTAATGATCATCGTATTGTAATGATGGCATCTCTCTTGGCTTCGTATGCGACGGGTCCTGTCATAATCACTCACGCCGAGGCAATCAATAAGTCGTATCCGCTTTTCTTTGAACACTTTGAACAGCTTGGTGGCATCTACCACAGTATGGAGTCATAAATGATGACCTCAACTTTTGGAACCACAGTAAAAGTATCTATTTTTGGCGAGTCTCATGCTCAAAAAATTGGATGCACAATTAAGGGTTTACCTGCTGATTTTACTATTGACTTAGCCGCTCTCAAGACATTCCTTGAAAGAAGGTCCCCGTCGCACCCATGGGATACGCCGCGAAAAGAATCAGACAGTCCACAGTTTATTTCTGGTATATCAACCGATGGCGTGTTGGACGGCTCACCGCTCACTGCGGAGCTACCAAACAACAATGTTCGTCCACAAGACTACGCAGCTACAAAGCTTGTTCCTCGACCAGGACATGCTGATTTTTCCGCTTGGGCAAAATGGGGAGACTCATACAAGCAAACGGGTGGAGGGCATTTTTCTGCACGATTGACTGCCCCTCTTTGCATTGCTGGAGGTATAGCACTTCAAATCTTACACGCGCAAGGTATTACTATTGCAGCTCACGTTCTCAAAATAAAAGACATTACCGACACTCCCCTTGAGCTGGTGGACAACTCTCTTGAAGCCAATAAGCTACTTGCTTGCCAAATGGATCAGCTACTACAAGCTTCACCTCAAGAACTTCCTTTTCTTGATGCACAGGCTGACGAGAAAACCCGTACGCTCCTTACTCAGCTGCGCTCAGAGAAAAACACTGTTGGCGGCATTATAGAATGCGCAGCAACAGGTGTACCTGCGGGCATTGGTTGCCCTCATTTTCATGGACTTGAGAATACAATATCCGCTGTAGTCTTTGGTGTTCCTGCTGTTAAAGCCATAGAATTTGGCAGCGGTATGAATGTTGCCAACTTACTAGGATCTGAGAATAATGACGCCTATGAGGTGCGTAACGGCTCCGTTGTTCCAACTACTAATCATGCCGGAGGCATTCTAGGTGGAATCTCAACAGGAGCCCCCATCTGGTTTAGATGTGCACTAAAACCCATCTCAAGCATTGGGCTTTTGCAACATTCGGTTAATCTCCAAACTATGGAGCCAGAACAGCTTGTGGTTCAAGGCAGGCATGATGTAACTGCCATTTTGCGCGCTGTACCCTGTATTGAAAGCGCGTTTGCGCTAGCTCTTCTCGATACCTTGTATTCCTGGCCTTCTGAACAGAACGGATATAACAATGACTAATCAGCTAGAGACTTTTCGCCAGAAAATCGATTCTATTGACGCTCAAATATTCAAGCTTTTTAAGCAAAGGATTATGGTTGCCAAACAGGTTGGCACTTACAAAAAAGAACATGGGCTCTCTGTTCTTGATTCCTCAAGAGAAAAAACAAAAAGAGAGCAGGTTAAAGCATCTGTTTCAAATGAACTTAAACCGTATGCTTTAGAGTTACTTGAGGTTTTGATGAAGGCTGCAAAAACAGTCCAGGAGACATCCCGTGAGCTTTAAAACTACACAGCAAACCTCAAGTAACTCTACAGTTCCCTTAGCCCCTTTTGGACTTATTGGTGAAAAACTTTCTCATAGCTGGTCTGCAGAAATTCATGAAAAGTTAGGTTCTTTTCCCTATCAGCTTCATGAGCTTTCTGCTTATGAGCTGAAGGGATTTCTCAAAAACCAACCCTGGCAAGGTTTAAACGTTACCATCCCCTACAAAAAGGATGCCTGCGCACTTGCGGACACAACTTCTGAGGCTGCGCAAGCTATAGGGGCAGCCAATACGCTGGTAAAAGACGTACATGGCTTTATATCAGCAGATAATACAGATGTGTATGGCTTCGAATACCTTATTAAAAGTCTCAAGGTCAACTTAAACCATAAGAAGGCAATTGTTTTGGGGGCATTTGGCGGTGCTGGCCAGGCGATTTGTTATGCGCTCAAAAAAGGAGGTGCATATGTTGTGGGCGTTTCTAGAAACCCTCAAGTAAGCTCTTCTTTTGTTGACTGTACAATTACCTATGACCAGTTTACCTCTCACTATGACGCTGATATTCTTGTTAATGCAACACCAGTAGGAATGTCTCCTCACACTGGTGTTTCTCCTCTTTCAAAAGAAGAGCTAGCTTTTTTTGCTTCTTTACAGTACGTGATTGACCTTATCTATAATCCATTACGCTCTCAGCTTCTATTAGATGCAGAAAGTCTTGGTCTACCCAATACAAACGGGCTAAAAATGTTGGTTGCGCAAGCAGCTAAAGCAAGCTCACTTTTTTTGAATCAAGAAATATCGGACTTGAAGATAGAAACCATCTCTCAGGAGCTCCATACTTCAAAAGAAAACATTGTACTTATCGGCATGCCCGGTGTTGGAAAGACTTCTACAGGAGAGGTTCTAGCAAAACTTCTGAATCGTCCTTGGATAGATACTGATTTTCTCATCAAACAGAAAGCTCAATGCGACGCGGCGACCTATCTACAAACACATGGTGAGACGGCATTTAGACGTCTAGAACATACGGTGATTGAAGAGATTTCTAGCATGACTGGTGTAGTGATATCGTGCGGAGGCGGCGTAGTTGTTACACCTTCAAACTATCAGCTCCTCCGTCAAAATGGAAAGCTCGTCTATCTGACTCGCTTTCTTGAAGAATTGGCTATTGCAGAAAGACCACTCTCACAAAGCCGTGGCGTACAAGAACTTGCCAAAGAACGGTTATCGCTCTATAAAGCTTGGGCAGATGTAACTTTTTCCTGTCTAGGCAATCCAGACGCAAATGCCAAGGGACTTCTTACTGCACTGTATAAATAATAGGAAACGTTTGCACTTATTTTCTGACCGTTTACCGGACGGGTAAAAAATTTAATATCTACGCACGTTAAAGCCCCTATACTAGTGACTCAAACATTTGCCTTTACTGTGATTGCAGAAAAGGCAAGTCCGTCAAAATAAATAGCTATATGATATGAGACTAAACTTGGAGAGAAATCCGATGGATAGCAATGCTATTGCTCAAGAAATTCTTAACTCTATCGGTGGGTCAAAAAATTTAACTCACAATGAAGTCTGTATGACACGACTTCGTCTTTCTCTTAAAGACATGACGCTTATAGATTATGACCAACTAGCCACAGCCACTGGCGTCCTTGGCATTGTGGGAAAAGGTGCTAACGGTGTTGAAGTAGTTTTTGGTCCCAATCATGTGTGCCAAGTAAACGACGCACTCAATCGCATTTTGGATGAGCCAGAGAAGACTTTTTGTTCCTTAGACGAGAAGTACGTTAATTGCTCCACACAACAAAACGAAGAGGTAGATAAGCTAATCTCACTTTTGACTCAAAAAAATATTGTTGATCAAGATGATGGAGCCTTTGACAACCTTACTTCTGACCTAAATAAAGATAGCTTTGAAGAATACTATGAGGATGACCTTGAGTCCCCTCGTCTTCTTATTATTAACGGCCCAAATATCAATATGCTGGGTATTCGTGAACCAAAGATTTATGGCAAAGCTGACTACAGAACCCTTATTGAGGCTTGTAAGTCAGAAGCTCAAGCTCAAGGATTTTCCGATTGTGTCTGTTATCAATCAAATCATGAAGGCGATCTTATTGATGC
This sequence comes from uncultured Atopobium sp., assembly GCA_902373375.1. Classification (GTDB taxonomy): domain Bacteria; phylum Actinomycetota; class Coriobacteriia; order Coriobacteriales; family Atopobiaceae; genus Lancefieldella. Next base: position 11,425 of record CABKMA010000017.1, on the reverse strand, counting down.
AATCCAAGATGCCTTAGGAAGCTATGACGGCATCATTATCAATCCTGCGGCATATACGCACACATCAATTGCTCTTTTAGACGCCGCGCTTGCTGTTCAAATCCCTATGATTGAAGTACACCTTACCGACATCTCTGCTCGTGAAGACTTTAGACACATTTCTTATATAAAAGATGCCTGCTTTACTATAGTTGCTGGTAAAGGAATTGACAGCTATAGAGAGGCTATCCGGCTGATGGCAGCTCACCTTAAAGCTGAAGAATAATCTACTACTTATTCTTGTCCGAAAAATAACACACCTGCTGTAAAGCAAAATCACAGCAGGCATTTATGCACATGTAAGTACATTAGACTCGGTTATTACCATATCTACGGCCACGTCAAATTCTGTATGTGGGAGCAATGTCTTGATCAGATTTGAATGATAAGCAATACAAATCTTCTTGCCAGGATACGTAGACAAAAATCGGTCATAAAATCCTGCTCCATAACCTAGACGATACCCTTTTATATCAACAAGAAGCGCAGGTGCAATACAAATTGAGGATTCGATACTATCTTCTGTTAAAGCAGGTAGTTCTTTAGGTGGTTCAAGCAAATCAAAAGGTGCTGGTATAAGCTGTTCTAATGACGTAACCGCTACAAACTCCAAACGGTGCTTAGGCAGACAACGAGGCACTGCAACAGTTTTACCATCACTTAAAGCATGATTAATAAGCCGTCTCGTGGAAACTTCAGATGAAACTGAAACATACGTCAAAACAGTAGACGCTTTTGCGTATTCAGATGTTGTAAGAAGTTTCTGAGTAATGCTGTCATCAAGCAAAGACCTCTCTTGCTCAGTAAGAGTATTTCTTGCTGCCAGACATTCTTCTCGTAAGCTTTGTTTTTTTATCGTTACCGTATTCATAACTTCTCCTCTATAGCTAAGAATAGCAACGTTTCTGTGAACATTTTGAGAAGAAAAGGTCATTGGTCATTATAAATGCGACTATTTTTAAACATTTTTTATATAGCTTTTAATTTAGCAAATTATTGACCAGCACAAATGTAAACGTAATCTAACTTGTCAAAATATTGCGGATTTTCCACTTGTTTAACACTACATATTGATTAAAGTTAGACATAACAAACTAATGTTTGAAGCCATATATCAATGGATATATTCGCTGTCAAAATTAGTCTCAAGATTGCAATTTGTACACTGCTGAGCGGTCAAGCCCCACTCAACACGCTCAGCTTAAACATGGACTTACATTCATGTAAAAAGGAGTGTGTTATGCAGGAAACACCAGTACAGGAGGCTTGGGACGGCTTTGTCGGTGGTAACTGGCAAAAAGCAATTGACGTCCGAGACTTCATTCAAAGGAATTACACCCCATACGATGGCGATGATTCCTTCCTTGCTGGTCCAACTGAGGCTACTACAGAGCTTTGGGCGGATGTTATGGATCTCTTTGCGCAAGAGACCGCAAACGGTGGCGTACTTGATATGGACACCAAAAAGGTTTCCACTATCACCTCCCACGAGGCTGGCTACATTGACAAGCCACTTGAGCAGGTTGTTGGCCTTCAAACTGACAAGCCACTTAAACGCGCCCTTATGGTAGACGGCGGCATTCGTATGGCAATGGCAGCATGCAAGGCATACGGCTATGAGGTTGACCCAGAGATTGTTGACTTCTACACCTATCGTCGCAAGACCCACAACGCTGGCGTTTTTGATGTCTACACAGAAGACATGCGTAAATGCCGCCACTCACACATCATTACTGGCCTGCCTGACGCATACGGTCGCGGCCGCATCATCGGCGATTATCGTCGCGTTGCTCTTTACGGTGTTGACGCGTTAATTGCCGATAAGACAAATCAGAAAAATGGCACCAGCACCATCATGGACGAGAAGACCATTCGTCACCGCGAAGAACTCTCTGAACAGATTCGTGCTCTCAAGGAGCTTAAGCAGCTAGGTGAGATTTACGGCTTTGACTTGAGCCGTCCTGCAGAGAACTTCAAAGAAGCTGTTCAGTGGCTCTATTTGGGCTACCTTGCTGCTGTAAAAGAGCAGAATGGCGCTGCAATGTCCATTGGTCGCAACACCACCTTCCTGGACATCTATGCAGAGCGCGATCTTGCTCGCGGTACCTTCACTGAGTCTGAGATTCAGGAGATTGTTGATCACCTGGTCATGAAGCTTCGTATGGTTAAGTTTGCTCGTACTCCTGAGTACAATGAGCTCTTCTCCGGAGACCCTCAGTGGGTCACTGAGTCCATTGGTGGCATTGGCGTTGATGGTCGATCCATGGTTACCAAGTCCAGCTTCCGCTGGCTTCACACTCTTGAGAACATGGGTACCAGTCCAGAGCCTAACCTGACCGTCCTGTGGTCCACCAAGCTCCCTGTAGGCTTCAAGCGTTACTGTGCAAAAATCTCTATTACCACCAGCTCCATCCAATACGAAAATGATGATCTTATGCGCGTCTATCATGGCGATGACTATGCAATTGCTTGCTGTGTCAGCTCCATGCGCGTTGGTAAAGAGATGCAGTTCTTTGGTGCTCGCGCAAACCTTGCCAAGTGCCTACTTTACGCAATCAATGGTGGTCGTGACGAGAAAACCGGCGAGCAGATTGGTCCTAAGTACCGTGCCGTTGAAGGTGAGTACCTTGATTACGATGACGTCTTCTCAAAGTACCTAGACATGATGCGCTGGCTTGCTGGCGTTTATGTCAACGCTCTCAACGCAATCCACTACATGCATGATAAGTACAGCTATGAGCGCATCCAGATGGCTCTACACGATGAGCACGTTCATCGTTGGTTTGCAACAGGTATCGCAGGCCTTTCTGTTGTTGCTGACTCCCTCTCTGCAATCAAATATGCAAAGGTAAGAGTTGTCCGCGACGAGACCGGTCTTGTTACCGATTACATCACTGAAGGTGACTTCCCTAAGTACGGTAACGATGATGACCGCGTTGACACCATTGCTCATGACATCGTTGAGATCTTCATGAACATGATTCGCCAGAACCATACCTACCGTGATTCTGTTCCAACCACTTCTATCCTGACTATTACCTCTAACGTTGTATATGGAAAGGCTACCGGAAATACCCCTGACGGCCGCCGCGCGGGCGTTCCTTTTGCTCCTGGCGCTAACCCAATGCACCGCCGCGATACTCACGGTGCTGTTGCTTCTCTGGCCTCCGTTGCTAAGCTTCCATTTAACGACGCGCAGGACGGTATTTCCAATACCTTCTCAATCATTCCTAACGCTCTTGGCAAGGGCTCTGACGTCTACTTCCATGGCAGTGAGCTTGACCTTGAGCACATCGACTTCTCTGATATGAATCTTGATATTCAGATTGAGAACAAGATTGATTGTGCCTGTGAGGCAGATCCATCCGCAGCTGAAGGTGCTGAGGATCGTAAATAATAGACCCTGGCGAGAAGATCTATCCACATGCTGCTTCTCGCCAACAAACTCGTAAGGAGAAACTCATGAAGTCCAACGAAGTAGCTTCCGAGCAGATCGACAACCTTGTAAACATGATTGATGGCTATGCCGAGAAGGGCGGTCATCACCTCAACGTTAACGTTTTTACTAAAGACACTCTTCTTGATGCTCAGGCTCACCCAGAGAAGTACCCTCAGCTGACCATTCGTGTTTCTGGTTACGCTGTTAAGTTCAACTCACTTACTAAAGAGCAACAAGACGACGTCATTTCTCGTACCTTCCACGACGCTCTCTAGGAATTCCTTATCCATGTCTTGTTCCGATACTCACATGGATCTCAATGACCCGCTCACAGCTTGTGGGCGGGTTCACTCTATTGAGACCTTTGGCACCGTAGATGGCCCTGGAACTCGCCTGGTTGTGTTTACCCAGGGATGTCCGATGCGTTGTGCCTATTGCCATAATCCAGATACCTGGCAATTTGGTATTGGAACAGAAACATCAGTTAAAGAAATTCTTGCTACCTTTAACCGTAATAGAGCTTTTTATAGAAACGGTGGAATTACAGCTACTGGCGGTGAACCACTTGCTCAACCAGAGTTTATTGGAGCTCTATTTGAGGCGGCTCATAGTGACCCGCAAGGATGCATTCATACCTGTCTTGATTCTTCTGGCATTGCATACAATCCAGAAACTTCAGAAAAATTTGAGCGCATTCTTAATAACACTGATTTAGTGCTTCTTGATATTAAGCACTCTGATCCAAAGGGCCACGTGAATCTTTGCGAAGTTGGCCCAGAAAGACCACTTGCATTTGGTGATGAGCTTAATCGCAGAAAAATTAAAGTGATTATTAGGCATGTTGTAGTACCTGGAATTACTGATTCAGCAGAAGAACTTGCCGGTGTTGGTAGGATTATTGCTCACTGGGATAACGTTATTGGATTAGATGTACTTCCCTATCACGTGATGGGTGTAAAAAAGTATGAAGAACTAGGTATCCCTTACAAACTTGCTGGCACTCCTGCCATGGATGGCAAAAAGATTCCTGAGCTGCGCAAGCAAATCCTTATCGCCCGTGCCCTTGAACGCAAAAATCTTGGAATGCGCTAAACTTACTTAGTTCACGCATTAATTTACTTCAAGGAGTCACTATGCCAAACGAAGGCAGTTATGAAGCAGCTGTTCGCCGTTCTAATGAAATCCAGGCGGATTTAGCCGAACATGCAGGAAAATACAACATGCTCACTGGTGACCGCCCTACTGGAAGACTTCACCTTGGTCATTACTTTGGCACTATTGTTGAGCGCGTAAGACTCCAAAATCTTGGTGTTCATACCAATATCATTATCGCTGACTATCAGGTCATTACAGATAGAGACACAACTGAGCATATTGCAGACAATGTTTACAATATGGTTATTGATTACCTGGCCTGTGGAATTGATCCAGAGAAGACCATGATTTTCACGCATTCTGCAGTTCCAGCTCTCAATCAGCTTATGTTGCCGTTCCTCTCGCTTGTTACCGAGTCTGAACTTCATAGAAATCCAACCGTTAAGGCAGAACAAGAAGCTTCTGGGCATGCTCTCACAGGTCTTCTCCTCACCTATCCTGTCCACCAGGCATGCGACATTCTTTTCTGCAAAGGAAATATTGTTCCTGTTGGTCGTGACCAGCTACCTCACATCGAGATTACTTCTAAGATTGCTCGTCGCTTTAACGAGCGCTACGGCAAGGTGTTCCCAGAGGTTTCTGGTCTTCTTACCTCTACCCCATTGATTCCTGGTCTTGATGGCCGCAAGATGAGCAAGTCTTACGGTAACGCTATCTCGCTTTCTATGACAGCTGAAGAGACTGCCAAGCTTATCAAGAAGTCCAAGACCGACTCAGAGCGCATGATCACCTTTGACCCAGACAACCGTCCTGGCGTTTCTGCGCTACTAACCACTGCTGGTATTTGCACTGGCCGTGATCCAAAAGAAATTGCTGATGAGATTGGCATGGGCGGTGGCGGAGCGCTCAAGGCATACGTTATTGATGCTGTTAACACCTACTTTGAGCCAATTCGTCAAAAGCGCGCAGAGTTTGCAGCTCAACCAGACCTTGTTCGCGATATCATCCACGACGGAAACGCTCGTGCAAACGTTATTGCTAACGCCACGCTTGATGAGGTCCGCGAGGCAATGGGAATGGTCTACTAAGTGTCCGAGCTTACCCTACATGTTGAACGTATGAGCTATGGCCCAGACGCCATTGCTCATACTACAGAAGGCAAGACAGTATTCATCTCTGGCGGCGCCGTCCCTGGAGATACTGTCAGTGCACAGATTACCGAGGACACAGATAGGTTTTCTCGCGCACAGCTTGTAAAGGTCTTGGAAGCTTCTGCGTTCAGAGAGCCTCACCCTAATCCCTTTGTGGCACTCACGGGTGCCACTCCTTGGGGCAACATGCTCTACGAGCAGCAACTTGTCGAGAAACGCAACGGCGTTATCTCTGCTCTTGAACGCATTGGGCATTTTTCACCCGACGATGCTTCTGAGCTGGTAAAAGACATTGTTTGTCCTGGTGAACCATGGGGCTATCGCAATAAGATTGAGCTGGCATTTAAACGCAGCGGCAATAAAACTCTGGTAGGTATGTATGCACCTAACGGACATGACATTGTTCGTATTAAAGACTGTCCGCTCTTAGATAAGAGCAACCAAAAGGCAGTTGGTGCCGTAAGTGGCGCTCTCTCCTATCTCTCGGGCTCTCACGAGCTTGATATAGAGCGTATTGGCATTAGAGTGTCTAGACGCACTAAAGAGCTTGAAGTGGCGCTCTGGACCGATCCGAGCGGCTTCCCACGCACACAAGTGGCGCGCGTTTTGAGTGATGCAGTCAAGGCAACAAGTGTTGTCCGCGTTATGACCAAAGGCCCAAGTAAGGCACGCCGTGTTGTAGGAGTCGAACGTCTAAGCGGCTCCGGCTCATGGAGCGAGCTTATTGCTGGTCAGAAGATGCAGCTTTCTGCACCTTCGTTTTTCCAGGTCAACACTAAAGGTGCCGAGAAACTCGTTGAGCTTGTATTATCTGGTTTGGATGTTCAGCCAGATGACGAAGCTATGGATCTTTACTGTGGAGCAGGAACCTTTACGCTTCCCCTCGCAAAACGTGCAGGATTTGTTTCTGCTGTTGAAGCCTATGGTCCAGCAGTTAGAGATTTACGCCGCAACCTTGAGCTGGCCAGGCTTGATAACGTTGACGCAGTAGGCGGCGACGCAGGTAGAGAATTCCCTGACACGGATGCTGATGTAATTATTGTTGATCCTCCTCGTGCAGGACTTGCTCCTGAGGTTATTCAGCAGCTTTCTAAGCAGCCTGCACGTGCTATTGCCTACGTATCTTGTGATCCTGCAACACTAGCGCGGGATCTTAAACGCTTTGTAGAGATTGGTATATACAAACCGGTAAGTGTGACCCCGGTAGATCTTTTTCCGCAGACCTTCCATGTTGAGACTGTCGCTCTATTAACCCGAAAACACTCCGATGCTGTCAACGTCGTCGCCAAGGTTGACACTAAGACCATGTCAGCAAAAGAGCACACAAAAACATAAGGACGCGGATTTGAGCACTTCAGTATGATAAAGACCATGGGAGACAAGTCCTAGATTTAAGCTAGGAGGAATAGATATATGGCAAAGAAAGAAGTTAAAACAGACCTTTGGGTAGCTGCTCAGCTAGATGAGTGCAATATTCAGTTTGATGCGCAAGGAAGTAACGTCAAGGAACTTGATGATGCTTTGAAGACAGCATCAAAGCGCGGCACCGGCAATGCTGGCTACCCAGAGTATGTGGCCGTTATCGACGATTTTGTTCTGGTTGTTGAGGACAAGGCTAATTTAGATAAGCACGTGAAGCTGACTGATGATGGCGTAATTGATATGTCTGTCAAGGCAGTCACTGAATATGCAGTGAACGGAGCATACTTCTACGCGAAGCATATTGCACAAAACAGTACTTTCAAGAAGGTGTTCTCAGTCGGTGTTTCTGGCGATGGAAAGCATCACAAGATTACACCGCTGTATGTAGATGACCGTGAGGGCTACAAGCAGCTTGAAGACCTGGAAACCTTTGTCGGCTTCTCCCCTGAAAACATTCAGGAGTATTACACGCGATACGTTCTTGAGGAGCTAACGGATGTTGAAAAGACGACCGAGCAGATTCTGAAGGATGCTGCTGAGCTGCACGAGTATTTGCGCACATACGGGACGCTGAAGGACCAAGACAAACCACTGGTTGTTGCTGGCATTCTACTTGCGCTGGACGAGATTAAGTCCGGCGGATTCTCGATTGAGAGCCTTACTGGAGACCAGCTCGCTGGGAACCGTGACGGCGACAAGCTAATGAGCGCTATCAAGAATCGCCTGACCCGCTCGAACGTTGGCCCGGAGGCGAAGAAGGACAAGCTCTTGTCCGAGTTTGCAATCTTGCAGACAAGCTTCCGTCTCAACGAAGTAAACGACACGCTTGGCAAGACGCCGATCAAGTTCTACACAGAATTCCTAAACGAACATGTGTTCAAGAATATTAAGTATCAAAAGACTAGTGAGGACTTTATCGGCCGATTCTACGGCGAATTCATGAGCTATTCCGGCGGTGACGGCCAGACGCTGGGCATCATCCTGACACCCCGTCACATCACTGACCTGATGTGTGAACTTGTAGACATCCAGGCAGATGATGTTGTTCTTGACCCGACTTGTGGCACGGCGGGCTTTCTAATTTCCGCGATGCATCGCATGCTATCCATGGCTGATAGCGAAAGCAAGCGCAGGAACATCAAGAAGAAGCAGCTGCACGGTTTCGAGCTTCAGAGCAACATGTTTGCGGTGGCGGCTGCGAACATGATTCTACGAGAGGACGGAAACAGCAATTTGGAGTGCACGGACTTCCTCAAGAAAAATCCGGCACAGGTGCAGTTGAAGCAAGCGACGGTCGGTCTGATGAATCCCCCGTACTCACAGGGATCGAAGGCTGACCCTGAGCAGTACGAGCTGTCGTTCATCGAGCACATGCTGGACTCGTTGACCGTCGGAGCGCGTGCTGCGGTGATTGTTCCGCAGTCCTCCATGACGGGCAAGAGCAAGGCCGAGCAGGCCTTCAAAGAGTCCATCATGAAGAAGCACACGCTCGAAGGCGTCATCACGTGCAACACCGATACGTTTTACGGGGTCGGCACGAACCCAGTCATCGCGGTGTTCACGGCGCATGAGCCGCACGATGCGGACAAGGTTTGCAAGTTCATTGACTTTCGCGACGACGGCTACGAGGTCCGAGCGCATGTTGGCTTGGTTGAGGGCGACTCTGCGAAGGACAAGGAACAACACCTGCTGGATGTCTGGACCGGGCGTGTCGAGGCTTCGTCAAAGTTCTGCGTTGAGTCCACTGCGAAGCCGGAGGATGAATGGCTGCACTCGTTCTACTACTTCAACGACGAGATTCCGACAGATGCGGACTTCGAGAAGGCAATTGGCGACTACCTGACCTTCGAGTTCTCAATGGTGATGCAGAACCGCGAGTACCTGTTCGATGGAGGTGACGGCGATGCAGAGGCTTGATGAGAAGGCGTGGATTGATAAGAAGATTCCTGAGGTCTTCGAGCATATACAGCGTGGCAAGCGCCTAAAAAACGCCGACCATGTACCAGGAGTTATGCCTTACGTATCGTCAACGGCAAATAATAACGGTGTCGATGACTATATTGAGGCGACGCCGGGGACGCGCGTCTTTAGTGACTGCGTCAGCTTGGCGAATAGCGGAAGTGTTGGGACTGCATTTTATGAGCCGTTCCATTATGTGGCAAGCGATCATGTTACGTCTCTGAAAAAGAAAGGACTGACGGCTCAGCAATATTTGTTCTTGACATCAGTCGTTGAGAAGCAGGGTGTCAATTTCAACTTTAATAGAGAAATCAACGATGCACGAATTTCAAACATGAGAGTGCTGCTCCCCGTCACCGACAATGGCGAGCCAGATTACGCGTACATGGAGTGCTATGCCTCCGAGATGAGGGGGGGTTGCTTGTGCGCTATAAGAACTACGTTGCAGAGCGACTCTCCGAGCTGGAGTACAAGGACATCCCAGCACTTAATGAGAAGGAATGGGCTGAATTTCGTATCGGCGATAGGTTTATTGTTTCAGGAACGGTGACGACGCAACCATATTCATTGGGAAACCAGGGTAAAACGCCAAGGGTAACTTGCGCAAGTGGTGACAATGGATACGAACGATTCTATGACAATGTCGCAACTGAACAGGGAGGTGTACTTACTGTAGACAGTGCGACCGTAGGAACCGTGACTTATCAGCCTTACGAGTTTATTGCAACAGACCATGTAGAAAAAATTTCACTTGATAGTCACATGAATATGTATGTAGGTCAGTTCATGAAAGTTGCGATAACCTGTTCTTGTGGTGGTAAATATCAATATGGATACAAATTTTCGCAAACTCGAATTAAGCGACAGGTTGTAATGCTCCCTATTAACGACTTAGGAGAGCCAGACTTCGAATACATGGAACAATACAGCAAAAATATAATGCTGCGCAAGTATCAGCAATATCTAGCGTTCTTGGATACAAAGAAGTGATTTATGGCCCGCCGTCACAGTGGAAGCGGGCTTTTACAAAGACAAAGAAAGCACGAAGGGGTAATGCCAACACGACTAATAGAAAGAAGTGGGTGTTCGGGTACATTTGAGTCTCGGTTTCTATGCAGGTCTAGAGCAGATATTCCCTCGACTACCAAGACAACAAGACTCACGAGTGCTCACGCAAGGGAGGTTATGAGCTCGTGAAAAACGTATGCTTACTTACGCGGGTTTAAATTTGGAGGTTCGGTGGGATAAATAAAATCCATTCAAATTGCTCTACTCGTTTTTTCTGTTTTGGCATTTTTCATTACCCTGCCCTATATGTAGTATGAACCGTATTTGGATCTGGCAACGGTAGGATAACCAAGAAATACATGGTAAGCAAATACAGAACAAACGAATATAAAATTAAAGTTCTAAGCTCATTAATAGAGCCGTATTTTCGATAGTTGAAAATCATATGCACGGTACAAAATGAACAGACTGCAGTAATTGATACGGTTGAAACTCAAACGGAGACTCAAGCAGAGGCTGAAAAAGACATTTAAGAGCACCAAATGTGGTTCCAAAAACAGATAAGTAAAGGACGCGTGAACCCACTGATGAAAGAAGAATGCAAAAGTCCTATTGCTCTTTATACACCGTCTTTAGAAGATCTTTGGTTTCGTCAGAAGATGATGGCAGATGAAGAAACGATGTCATATAACCATGCATGGGGAGGTACAATTCCTTTTCCAAAAGAGATTTGGCATGGCTGGTATGATTTTTATATTGTAAAGCATGAGAATAAACGTTATTACAGGTATTTAAAGGATAGCGCCGGTCATTTTGTTGGAGAGATTGCCTATCATTACGACAGCGATCAAAATCTTTTTATGACAGACGTCATAATCTACGCTCCATATAGAAAAAGGGGTTATGGCAGCATTGGATTAACTTTGCTGTGTGATGCGGCTAAACAGAACGGTATTAAGCAGCTCTATGATGATATCGCTATAGACAATCCATCAGTCACGATGTTTTTAAAAAATGGATTTGTTGAAGAGTACAGAACAAATGAAATAATCATGCTCAAAAAAGAGCTATAAAAGTACTCCAACAAGATAATTACGCTGAATGGGGCGGTTGTTCTAAAAAATTAAACCTTTCATATACGCAGGTCATATGCATATAAACAGTTGTAAGTAATGTTCTTTCAATTATCTGCAGCTTTCTTGTTGCATAAGTTTTAAGAAACGTGTAAAAAATACATTGCAATCAAGTACTCTTGAATGCAAGATAAGTATTACTCGAGTAAGGGGCTCGAGATACGGAGAGGAATGTATTA